>VAXK01000164.1 GCA_005885565.1 Actinomycetota bacterium | reverse complement strand
CCTGCGGCCCGGGATGAGCGCGAGCGCCGTCGTCAAGTCGACCTCGGTGATGGTCGAGCGGTGAGGAAGCTCGTCCTCGCGCTCGCAGCCGCGACGGCGCTCGCCGTGCCGGCGGCGACATCGGCGGGCGGTGGGATCACCGTCTTCGCGGCCGCGTCGCTGACGGGCGTGTTCCCGAGCATCGACCGGGCGCCGCGCTACAGCTTCGCGGGCTCCGACCAGCTTGCCCTCCAGCTCCAGCAGGGCGCGCCGGCGGACGTGTACGCCGCCGCCGGCCCGAAGTACCCGGAGCTCCTCTACCGCCAGGGCCTGCTGCGGAAGCCGCAGACGTTCGCGACGAACCGGCTCGTCGTGCTCGTCCCGAAGGCGAACCCCGCGCGGATCCGGTCGGTCTACGACCTGCGCCGGCGCGGCGTGAAGGTCGTGATCGGAGACGGTTCGGTTCCGATCGGCTCGTACACGCGGCAGATCCTCGACACGCTCGGGATCACGTCGGCGGTGCTCGCGAACGTCGTCAGCCAGGAGACCGACGTGAAGGGGATCGTCGCGAAGGTCGCGCTCGGGGAGGCCGACGCCGGGTTCGTCTACGTCACCGACGCGCGGCCGGTTGCCGGGCGGGTGAAGACCGTGGGCCTGCCCGCCTGGGCTCAACCGCCGATCCGGTACGAGATCGCGGTCGTCCGCTCGACGAAGCGGGCCGCAGCGGCACGGGCCTTCGTCGCGCGCGTGCTCTCGAAGCGAGGCCGGCTCGCGCTGCGGCGCGCCGGGTTCGGGCTGCCGCGGTGAGAGTCGCTGCCGTGGGCGTGGCGGCGCTCGCGACCGCCGTCGCGGCGGCCTTCCTGGTGCTGCCGCTGCTCGCGCTCTTCCTCCGTGTGCCGCCGAGCTCGTTGTTCCACGCCGCCGGCAGCTCCGTCTTCCGGGATGCGCTCGTCGTCAGCGTGAAGACGAGCCTGATCGCGCATGCATGCGTGCTGGCCGTCGGCACCCCGGCCGCGTACGTGCTCGCGCGGCGCCGCTTCCCCGGGCGGTCGGCCGTGCTCACGCTCGTGGAGCTGCCGCTCGTCCTGCCGCCGGCGGTGGCCGGGGTCGCGCTCCTCGCGGCGTTCGGGCGCTACCAGCTCCTCGGCGGGACGCTGCACGCGCTCGGGATCACGGTCGGGTTCACGCAGGCCGCGGTCGTCCTCGCCGTTGCGTTCGTCGAGAGCCCGTTCTACGTGCGCGGGGGAGTGGCTGCCTTCGAGGCGGTGGACGACGACCTCCTGGCCGCCGCGCGCACGCTCGGCGCCGGGCCGGCGCGGGTCTTCTTCCGCGTCGCCTTGCCGCTCGCCGCCGGCGGGCTCGCCGCCGGCTCGGCGCTCGCGCTCGCGCGCGGCCTGGGCGAGTTCGGCGCGACGATCATCTTCGCCGGCAGCCTCCAGGGCGTCACGCAGACGCTGCCGCTCGCCGTCTACGCGCAGTTCGAGGCGAACTTCGACGTCGCGCTCGCGATCGGGACGCTCTTCGTCCTCGTCGGCGCTGTCCTCCTGCTCCTGCTCAAGCTCGCGCCCGCATGGTCGCGCTCCGCGTCGATCTCACCGTTCCGGCCCGCGGCTTCGACGTCGGCCTAGCGCTCGACGTCGGCCGCGAGACCGTCGCGCTCGTCGGCCCATCGGGCGCGGGGAAGACGACGGTGCTGCGGGCAATCGCCGGGCTCGTGCGACCAGAGCGAGGCCGCGTGGAGTGTGACGGCGAGACGTGGTTCGACTCGGCCGGGCGGGTCGACCTGCGACCCGAGGAGCGCTCCGTCGGGCTCGTCTTCCAGGACTACGCGCTCTTCCCGCACCTGAGCGTCGAGCGCAACGTCGCCTTCGGCGGGCGCGGGCGGGTGGGTGAGCTCCTCGATCGCTTCGGCATCCGCCACCTCGCGCGCGCGCGCCCGCGTGAGCTCTCGGGCGGGGAGCGGCAGCGGGTCGCGTTGGCGCGCGCGCTCGCGCGTGAGCCCAAGGCGTTCCTGTTGGACGAGCCGACGGCGTCGCTCGACGCCCACACCCGGGTTGTCGTCCGGGCCGAGCTCGGTGAGCTGTTGCGCGAGCTCGGGCTGCCGGCGCTCCTCGTCACGCACGACTTCGAGGACGCGGCCGCACTCGCCGATCGGGTCGGCGTGCTCGTCGACGGCGAGCTGCGGCAGGTCGCGTCGCCCGCCGACCTCGTCGCCTCGCCGGCCGACGGCTTCGTCGCGAGCCTGGCCGGCGGCACGCTCGTCGACGGCGTCGCGCGGTTCGCGCGGGACGGTCTCACCGAGGTGCGCCTGGAGAGCGGCGGGACGGTCTACTCCACCGACGAGGCGAGTGGACCGGTGAGCGTCCTCGTCTACCCGTGGGAGGTCTCGCTCGGCCTCGTGCCGGCCGACGACTCGGCGCTGAACCACCTGCGCGGGCCCGTGGTCTCGCTCGCGCCGGTCGGGAACCGCGTCCGCGTGCGGGTCGGCGAGCTCACCGCGGAGGTCACGGCCGCCTCCGCCGAGCGGCTCGGGCTCGCCGTCGGCCTGCCCGTCGTCGCGAGCTTCAAGGCGACGGCGACGCGGCTCCTCCCGCGCTCGCCCCTTCGGACGTGGCCGGCCGAACGTCGGTGACAGGCACGTGCCTGGCACCGCGCGCTCCGCCCGTCGGCCTGCAAAGCGGCGAGTTCGGCTTGAAATGGCCGAGCGTCGACATCGGTGCCAGGCACGTGCCTGGCACCGTTCGGGGTCGGCTCCGCCGCACGGGACGTGGCCGGTTCGGCCGACCGGCCGGACTCCGCCCGCGTTTACGAGTCTGACGCGCGGGCACCTCGGAGGCTGATCCAGGAGGGCACCCCCTGAACACTCGCCGTCGCTCTTGGCCGGTCACCATCGCGGCGCTCTTTCCGCTCGCGCTCACGGGCTGCGGGAGCGGGGGCAAGCAGACACCCGGAGAGCCACGCCGAGCGGCGGATCGACACGCTCTGGTGGGTGATGCTGACCGGCGCGGCGATCGGCTTCGGCGTCATCGCCCTGCTCCTCTTCCTCGGCTGGGCGCGCAGGAACCGCGACCGGCTGCCGTTCGGCGGCGGCGAGCGCGCCGCGACCGGGCTCGTGCTCGGGCTCGGAATCGCGGTGCCGATCGTCGTCCTCGCCACGCTCTTCGTCTGGGCGGACGTCTTCGTCCTGCGCTCGACGGCCGCGCCGAGCCCGCGGAGCACCCAGATGGCGATCGACGTCGTCGGCCACCAGTGGTTCTGGGAGGTGCGCTATCCGGGGACGAAGGCGGTGACGGCGAACGAGATCCACATCCCGGTCCGGACGCGGGTGAACCTCGTCGGCACGACCGCCGACGTGATCCACAGCTTCTGGGTGCCGGAGCTGAACCGGAAGATCGACCTCGTCCCCGGGCACCCGAACCGGATCCTGCTCGAGGCCGACCGCCCCGGCGCCTACCGGGGCCAGTGCGCCGAGTTCTGCGGGCTCCAGCACGCACACATGGCGATGTGGGTCTACGCCGACCCGCCGGCGCGCTTCCGGGCCTGGCTCGCCGACATGGCCAAGCCCGCGCGGGCGCCGGCCACCCCGCAGGCGCGCCGCGGCCGGCAGGTCTTCCTGTCGAACCCGTGCGCGAGCTGTCACACGATCCGTGGCACGAATGCGCAGGGGAAGGTCGGCCCCGACCTGACGCACCTCGGCACGCGGACGACCCTGGCCGCGCTCGTCCTGCCGAACAACCGCGCCGCGCTCGAGGAGTGGCTCCGCGACCCGCAGCACGTGAAGCCGGGGAATCGGATGCCGCGCGTGCCGCTCTCCGACGCGGATTACCGCGCGCTCGCCGCCTACCTGGAGGGCCTGCGCTGATGGCGATCGAGGTCCTCGGCCCGCGCGCCCGCGAGCGCGTCGGCCGGCTCGACCGGATCTGGGAGGAGCGCCCCGGCCTGATCGGCTGGCTCACCACCGTCGACCACAAGCGGATCGGGATCCTCTACTTCTTCACGACCCTCGCCTTCTTCGCCGCGGGCGGCGTCGAGGCGCTCCTCATGCGCACGCAGCTCGCGAGCGCGAACGCCCACGTGCTGGGGCCGAGCCGTTACGACCAGGTGATGACCATGCACGGGGTGACGATGATCTTCCTCTTCGTCATCCCGATGACGATCGGCGCGTTCGGCAACTACCTCGTGCCGCTGATGCTCGGCTCGCGGGACATGGCCTTCCCGCGCCTGAACGCGCTCAGCTACTGGCTCTTCCTCGGCTCCGGCTGTCTCATCTACACAGGTCTCTTCCTGAACATGGGCCCGGACGCGGGCTGGTTCGACTACGTGCCGCTCGCCCTCAAGCGCTTCGACCCGGGCCTCAACATCGACTTCTACGCGCTCGGGCTGATCTTCAACGGCATCTCGTCGATCGCGGCCGCGACCAACTTCATCGTCACGATCTTCAAGCTGCGCGCGCCCGGCATGTCCCTGAACCGCATGCCGCTCTTCGTCTTCGCCATGCTGGCCGTGTCGCTCTCGCTCGTCTTCGCCCTCCCGACGCTGACGATCGACTGCGTCTTCCTCGAGCTCCAGCGGCGCCTCGGCTTCCATTTCTTCGACGTCGGCCACGGCGGCTCGGCGCTGCTGTGGCAGCACCTGTTCTGGTTCTTCGGCCACCCGGAGGTGTACATCATCGTCCTGCCCGCCTTCGGGATCGCGACGTCGATCATCCCGACCTTCGCGAAGCACCGGATGGTCGCCTTCCCGCTCGTCGCGCTCGCCGAGCTCCTCGTCGCCTTCATCGGCTTCGGCGTGTGGGCGCACCACATGTTCACGACGGGGCTCCCGACGGTCACGCTCGTCTTCTTCGCCGCCGCGAGCATGATGGTCGTCATCCCGTCGACGATCCAGATCTACGCCTGGACCGTGACCGTGATGATGGGACGGCCGGAGTTCAAGGCGCCGCTCCTCTTCATCGGCGGCTTCATCGCCTTCTTCGTCATCGGCGGGCTCTCCGGGATCATGTTCGCCGCGATCCCGTTCGACCAGGCCACGACGGACACGTACTTCGTCGTCGCCCACTTCCACTTCATCATCTTCGGGGCGGCGGTCTTCCCGATCCTCGGCGGGATGTACTACTGGTTCCCGAAGGTCACCGGGCGGCTGTACCACGAGCTGGTGGCGAAGCTCTCCTTCTGGCTCACCTTCGCGGGGACGGCGCTCACCTTCTTCCCGATGCACATCGTCGGCCTGCTCGGGATGCCGCGTCGCGTCTACACCTACCAGGGCGGGCTCGGCTGGGGCGCGTACAACCTCTCCGAGACGATCGGCGCGTTCGTCCTCACCGCCGGCCTGCTGCTCATCTTCGGCAACCTCCTGTGGAGCCGTTTCCGCGGTCCCTACGCCGGCCCCGACCCGTTCTTCGGCGGCACGCTCGAGTGGACGACGACCTCGCCGCCGCCGCACTACAACTTCGCCGTCATCCCGAGGGTGACGAGCCCGTATCCGAACTGGGACCGCGCCGACCGGGACGAGGACGCGCGCCGGCTCGAGTCCGGCGAGCTCGTCCTCGAGGAGGGGCACGAGACGCCCGCCTCGACGGTACGCGACGGCTACCTCGACGAGGTGCTCGAGATGCCCTCGGAGTCGTGGTGGCCGATCACGCTCGGGCTCCTCGTGACGGTGCTCTTCGTCATGCTCCTCCTCGGCCACTTCGTCGTGGCCGGGATCTTCGGCGCGCTCGCCGTGCTCGCGCTCGGCGGCTGGCACGCACAGGAGCCGGCCGAGGCATGACGGAGCACGCGCTCCCGCGCCGGGCCCCGCGGCCGAGGCCCGTCGCCCACCCGAACGGCTGGTGGGGGATGGCGATCTTCCTCGCGAGCGAGGCGATGCTCTTCGGCGCCCTCCTCGGCACCTACTACTACCTGCGCTTCAAGGCGGTGCACTGGCCTCCGCCGGGGACACCGGAGCCGAAGGTCGTGCTGCCGCTGATCCTGACCGCCGTCCTCGTCGCGACGAGCGTGCCGATGCAGGCCGCGCTCCGGGCGGCGCGGGCCGGGCGGCTGGGCGCGACCCGCCTTGCGCTCGCCCTCGCGCTCACCGCGCAGGCGACGTACTTCGGCCTCCAGATGCACCTCTTCCTCGGCGACCTGGCGAAGTTCTCGCCCGGGGAGCACGCGTACGGCTCCATCTACTTCACGCTCCTCGGCGCGCACCACGCGCACGTCGCGGTCGGCCTGCTCCTCGACGTCTGGCTTCTGCTCCGCCTCTCGACCGGGCTCACGAGGTACCGCTTCACGGCCCTCTGGGCGACGACGTTCTTCTGGCACTTCGTGAACGCGCTCGCCGTCCTCGTCGTCCTCACCCAGCTTTCGCCGTCGCTGTGAGGCGCTTCGAGCTCCTCCAGTGGTTCGGCCTCCTCGGCGGGGCGGCGGCGTGGACGTGCCAGCACGCGGCGCTCTTCTTCCTCTCCTCGGCGCGCTGCAACCCGAGCGGGAGCCGCTGGGGGCTCGGCATCACCGGCTGGCAGATCGGGATCACCGCCGCCGCTGCGGTCGTGGCCCTCGCGGCCGAGACCGCTGCAGTCGTCACGGCGGTCCGCACGCGAGAACTCGAGGAGGACGACCCGCCGCCGCTCGGCCGCATCCACTTCTTCGCCATTGCCGCCTCGGCCGGGAACGTCCTCTTCCTCGGCGCGATCCTCCTCGACGGCATCGGCTCGGCCTGGTGGTCGCCGTGCGGGCAGGCATGAGGCGGCTGCTCGCGGTCGCGGCAGTTGTGCTGCTGGCGCCCGGCGCGGCCGCGGCGGCGCCATCCGGAAGCGGCCTCTATGCGGAGAACTGCCTCAGTTGCCACGGACCGGGAGGCAGCGGCACGGCGAGAGGGCCGCGGCTCCGCGGCGTGGGCGCGATCGCGGCCGACTTCTACCTGCGCACGGGCTACATGCCGCTTCTGAGCCCGGGCGACCAGCCGACGCGGCGCCGCTCGCCGTTCACGGCGCGGCAGATCGACGCGCTCGTCGCCTACGTCGCTTCCCTCGGGAAGGGCCTCCCGGTGCCGAGACCGCACCCCGAGCGCGGCAGCATCCCCGTGGGGCTGCGCCTCTTCACCGAGCACTGCGCCGGCTGTCACCAGGTGGTCGGCGAGGGCGGCTACGTCACGGGCGCTCGCGTGCCGCCGCTCGAGCAGGCGAGCGCGACGCAGATCGCCGAAGCGGTCCGCATCGGGCCGTACCTCATGCCGCGCTTCCCGAGGACGCAGATCTCGGACCGGCAGCTCGACTCGCTCGTCGCCTACGTCCAGTGGGCAAAGCACCCGGACGACCGCGGCGGGTGGGCGATCGGCCACATCGGCCCGGTCCCCGAGGGGCTCGTCGCCTGGCTCCTTGCGGGGACGGCGCTCGTCGCGGTCTGCGTCGTGATCGGCAAGAGGAATGAGGCGTGAGGGCGCTCTGGCGCTACCTCGTTGCGGCGGTCGTGCTCCTGCTCGGCCGCGGCCGCCGCCCTCCGCGCGTGGAGCGGGCCGAGCGGATCGTTCCGGCCGGCGAGCCGTCGCCGCGGGCCGAGCTGCTCGTGCTCGCTCTCTTCGGTGCGACGGCGGCGTGCGCGGTCGCGTTCGTCGTCGTCTACGCGGTCGAGAGCATCCCGCACCAGACGCAGTTCCTCGGCCTCTCGCTCGGGCTCGCCTTCGCCTTCCTCGCCGCGGCGCTGATCGTGATCGCGTCCCGGCTCGTCGTCACCGAGGAGCTCGAGGAGGACTACCCCGTCCCGGCGCACCCGGCCGAGCAGGAGGCGCTCGGGCAGCTCGTCGAGGAGAGCGGCGACCGGATGACCCGCAAGCGGCTGCTCCTCGTCGGCGGCGGAGCGGCGGGCGCGGCGCTCGGGGCGGCGCTCGTGACGCCGGCGCTGTCGCTAGGGCCCGCCTTCGAGATCGCGCCCTTCTTCCGCACGCCGTGGCGGCGCGGCGTCCGGCTCGTCGACGAGGACGGCCGGCCGCTCCACGCCCACGACGTCCTCGAGGAGACCTTCTACACCGCCTATCCCGAGGGCGCCGACCGCGAGCAGCTCGGCGCGCCGATCGTCGTCGTCCGGCTCCGGCCGGCGGAGCTCCACCTGCCGGCGGGGCGGGACGGCTGGGCGCCGCACGGCATCGTCGCGTACTCGAAGATCTGCACCCACGCGGGCTGCGCGGTCGCGCTCTACCGCAAGCCGACCTTCCCGACCGTGGAGCCGCGGCCGGCGCTCGTCTGCCCCTGCCACTACTCGACCTTCGATCCCGCGCGGGGCGCGAAGGTGCTGTTCGGCCCGGCCGGCCGGCCGCTCCCCCAGCTGCCGCTCTTCGTCGGGCCGAGCGGAGAGCTCCGCGCCGCGGGGAACCTCTCCGGCCCGGTCGGCCCGGCGTGGTGGGGCGTGCGCAACCGGAGGCCGTCGTGATCCGGAGCACGGTGCGCTTCCTCGACGAGCGGAGCGGCGGCGCGCCGTTCCTGCGCAAGGCGCTCCGGTACGTCTTCCCCGACCACTGGTCGTTCCTGCTCGGCGAGGTCGCGCTGTACGCGTTCGTCGTCCTCGTCGGGACGGGGATCTACCTCACGCTCTTCTTCGATCCCTCGACGGCGACGACGCACTACCACGGCGAGTACCAGCCGCTGCACGGGCTCGAGATGACGCACGCGTACCGGTCCGTCGTGGACATCTCCTTCAAGGTCAAGGCCGGCCTGCTGATCCGCCAGACCCACCACTGGGCGGCGGACGTCTTCGTCGTCGCGATCGTCCTCCACCTCCTGCGGATCTTCTTCACCGGCGCGTTCCGGAAGCCGCGCGACCTCACGTACTACCTCGGGCTCACGATGCTCGCGCTCGCGCTCCTCGAGGGCTACCTCGGGTACTCGCTCGCCGACGACCTCCTCTCGGGGATGGGGCTCGCGATCGGCTACTCGGTGCTCATGTCGGTGCCGTTCGTCGGCGCGAACCTCGCGGAGCTCGTCTGGGGCGGCCCGTTCCCCGGTACGCCGGCGTTCTGGTCGAGGATGTACGTCGCGCACGTCTTCCTGTTCCCGCTGCTGATCGCGACGCTGCTCGGGGCGCACCTGCTGTTAGTGGCGGCGCGCCACCACACGCAGTTCCGCGGGCCGCGCAAGACCGAGCGGAAGGTGGTCGGCGTGCCGACCTTCCCGGGCCAGACGCCGCGCTCGCTCGGGCTGATGTCGGCGGTCACGGCGGTTCTCTTCCTCCTCGGCGGGCTCGTGCAGATCAACCCGATCTGGCTCTGGGGGCCGTACCACGTCGCTTCGGGCACCAATGGGGCGCAGCCCGACTGGTACCTCGGGTGGCTGATCGGCGCGCTCCGGCTCGTGCCGGGCTTCGACGTGACGATCGGGCACTACACGCTCGTGCCGAACCCGTTCTGGGGCGGCGCGCTCTTCCCACTCGTCGTCTTCGGCTTTCTCTGGGCGTTTCCGTGGCTCGAGCGGCGGTTCACGGGCGACCACGCCTTCCACAACCTGCTGGATCGCCCGCGCGACGCGCCCTGGCGGACCGCGATCGGCGCCGCGCTCTTCACCTGGGTGGCGCTGATCTTCCTCGCGGGCTCGGCCGACCGCGTCTTCGTCACCTTCTTCGTTTCCTACGGCTGGCAGATCCTCTTCTTCCGCATCGCCGTGTGGGTCGTGCCTGTCGTGGTGCTGCTGGTGACGCGTCGCGTCTGCCTGGAGCTTCAGGCCTCGGAGCGCGTGGAGCGGGAGCGGGAGCTCGCCGAGGAGGAGGCGCGCCGAGCGGCCGCGCCCGAACCCGTCCGCTAGGGCCGTGTCCGCGGACCGGTCCGGCGGGGCCACGGCTGGGGGTCAGACCCCGGTCGTGGCCGGCGCGGACGCGTCGGTGCTTCGGGAGGCCGCAGGGGTACGGCTAACGCCGATGTGGATTGACCCGGGTGGAGCCATGTTCTTGACCGGTCTTTCGACACGGCTGTCTTGGCCGGTGGGAGACACGTCAGAGAAAGGCGCGTCCAGTAGGGTCGCCGCCGTGCACCTCGTCCATGGCTTCTTTGTCGAGGCCGGCGCCAAGCACCGCTTCACCGCCTACGAGCGGCTCGGCGTCCTCGTCCTCTTCGAACGCCGTCAGTAGAGCGCGGCCGCGAGCTGCCGTCGGAACCTCGTGCTCAGCGGGTGCTCCGGCCCCAGCTCGTCGAAGAGCGCGACCATGAGCCGGCGAAGCTCGTCGCGGCGCTCCGCGTCGGCCTCGTCCCGCACCTCCGCGAGCAGGAGCTCGAGCGCCCGCTCGTGGTCGCCCGCCTCGAGCGTCGCAAGCAGCTCCGGTCGCTCGCCGGACGCGCGCAGCTCGGCGAGCAGCCGCTCGCCCGGGGACGGGGCGAGCACCTCGTCCAGGAAGGACGCGACCGACTGCGGCGACTGCGCGCCGACGAACTCGCGCACCACGCGGCCGTTCCGGAAGGCCTTCACCGCCGGGATGCCGCGGATGCCGTGCTCGTCGGCGAGGTGCGGGTTCGCGTCCACGTCCACCTTCACGAGCGAGAGCCGGCCGTCGCGCGCAGCCACCTCGCGCTCGAGCACCGGCGCGAGCGCATGGCACGGCCCGCACCATTCGGCCCAGAAGTCGACGACGACGGGCAGCTCGCGCGAGCGCTCGACGACGTCGGTCTCGAAGGTCGCCTCGGTCACGTCCACGGCCCCAACGTAGCTGCGACACTCGTCCTCGTGCGGGCGATGGTCCTCGACGCGCCGGGCCGCCCGCTCCGGCTCGAGGAGCGCCCTCCGCCGGAGCCGGGGTCGGGTCAGCTGCGCGTCCGCGTGCTCGCCTGCGGCGTCTGCCGCACCGACCTGCACGTCGTCGACGGCGAGCTCCCACGCCCCAAGCTCCCGCTCGTCCCGGGCCATCAGATCGTCGGCGTCGAGGAGTCGAGCGGCCGCCGGGTCGGCATCCCGTGGCTCGGCTGGACGGACGGGTCCTGCCGGTACTGCACGAGCGGGCGCGAGAACCTCTGCGACGAGGCCCGCTTTACCGGCTACGACCTCGACGGGGGCTACGCGGACTACGCGGTCGCCGACGAGCGGTTCTGCTTCCCGGTTCCCGAGGGCTACCCCGACGAGCAGGCGGCGCCGCTCCTCTGCGCGGGGCTGATCGGCCACCGCTCGCTGCGCGCGGCGCGCGACGCCGAGCGGCTCGGCCTGTACGGCTTCGGCGCCTCCGCGCACATCGTGGCGCAGGTGGCCCGCCACGAAGGGAGGCGCGTCTTCGCGTTTACGCGCACGGGCGACGAGGAGGCACAGGCCTTCGCGCGCTCGCTCGGCGCCGAGTGGGCGGGCGCGGTCGGCGATCCCGCGCCGGAGGAGCTCGACGCCGCGATCATCTTCGCCCCCGTCGGCGAGCTCGTGCCGGCCGCGCTCCGCGCCACGGCGAAGGGCGGCGTCGTCGTCTGCGCGGGGATCCACATGAGCGACATCCCGTCGTTCCCGTACGACCTCCTCTGGGGGGAACGCGTCGTCCGCTCGGTCGCGAACCTCACCCGCCGCGACGGCGAGGAGTTCCTGGCGCTCGCCCCGCGCGTCCCGGTGCGGACCGAGATCGAGACCTACCCGCTCGAGCAGGCGAACGAGGCGCTCGACCGGCTCCGCTCGGGCCGGGTGCGCGGCGCCGCTGTTCTCGTCGTCGCCGGCTGAGCCATGGCTGGAACGGCCATCTTGCGCGCGTGGCGGCGTACCTCCACGATCTCGAGATGGAACCGTGGGAGCCGCCGCTGGACCGGGACGACGTCACGGCTATCATCAACGGAGTCTTCGAAGCCAACGTCAAGCTGGTCGACCTCAAGGACGAGGTGGTCGCGATTCGCAGGCTCCTGGAGGACGATGGGGAAGAGGAAGAAGAGGATTGAGCCCAGCCAGGAGGAGCGCATCCGGCGCGATCCCACGCTGCAGCTTCTACGCCGGCGGATTGCCTATCGTGAGCCTGAATTTCTGAGCCTCAGCAGGGAAGAGCAGAGCGAGTACGCGCAGCGGAAGCTCCGCGAACGGATCGCCTACCACGAGGCGAAGCTGGCAGAAGAGCGCGCCGCGCGCGGCGAGGACGCGGCCTCAGGCGGCCAGTAGCCGCCGCAGTACGAACGGCAGGATGCCGCCGTGGCGGAAGTACTCGCGCTCCCGCGGCGTGTCGAGACGCACGCGGGTGCGGAACTCCTTCCCGTCCGCCTGCGCCGTCACCTCGTCCGCCGCGCCGCCCTCGATTCCCGAGACCGCGAACTCCTCGCGGCCGGTCAAGCCCAGCGACTCCGCCGACTCCCCGTCGGCGAATTGGAGCGGGAGGATGCCCATCATCAGCAGGTTCGAGCGGTGGATCCGCTCGTAGCTTTCGGCGAGCACCGCGCGCACCCCGAGGAGGTTCGGCCCCTTCGCGGCCCAGTCGCGCGACGAGCCCGAGCCGTACTCCTTGCCGGCCAGCACGACGAGCGGGACGCCCTCGGCGAGGTAGCGCTGCGAGGCCTCGAACACCGTCATCTCCTCGCCGCTCGGCAGGTGCACCGTCCACGTGCCCTCGCTGCCCGGGACGAGCAGATTCCGCAGGCGGACGTTCGCGAACGTGCCGCGCACCATCACCTCGTGGTTGCCGCGCCGCGAGCCGTACGAGTTGAAGTCCTTGCGCTCGACGCCGTGCTCGACGAGGTATTGCCCGGCCGGCGAGTCGGGCCGGATCGCCCCGGCCGGCGAGATGTGATCGGTCGTGACGCTGTCGCCGACCATCACGAGGCACCGGGCACCCGAGAAGTCCTCCACGGGGCGCGGCTCCCGGGACATGTCCTCGAAGTACGGCGGTAGGCGCACGTACGTCGAGTCGGGGTCCCAGGTGAACAGGTCGCCTTCGGGCACGTCGAGCTCGTTCCAGTTCTCGTCGCCGGAGAAGACGTCGGCGTAGGTGCGGCTGAACATGTCGCTCCGGATCGCCTGTCCGATCGTCTCCGCGATCTCCTCGGCTGACGGCCACAGGTCGCGGAGGTACACGTCGTTGCCGTCGCGGTCCCGGCCGAGCGGCTCGTCCTCGAGGTCGATGTCCATGCGGCCCGCGAGCGCGTAGGCGACGACGAGCGGCGGCGAGGCGAGGTAGTTCGCCTTCACCTCCGGGTGGATGCGCGCCTCGAAGTTGCGGTTCCCCGAGAGGACGGAGCAGACGACGAGGTCGTTCTCCGTCACGGCCGCGGAGATCGGCTCGGCGAGCGGGCCCGAGTTCCCGATGCAGGTCGTGCAGCCGTAGCCGACGGTGTGGAAGCCGAGCTCCTCGAGGTAGCGCGTGAGGCCGGCCTGGTCGTAGTACTCGGTCACGACCTTCGAGCCGGGCGCGAGGCTCGACTTCACCCACGGCTTGCGCTCGAGCCCGCGCTCGACCGCCTTCTTCGCCAGCAGGCCGGCGCCGATCATCACGCTCGGGTTGGACGTGTTCGTGCAGCTCGTGATCGCGGCGATCACGACCGAGCCGTGGTCGAGCTCGAACGACTCGCCGTCGAGCTCCACGGGCACCGCCGCCCCGGCGGGCGTCGCGGTCGCTACGGGCGCAGGCGCCGCTTCGGGCTCGTGCCTCCCGTCCCCGCTCGGCGGATCGGAGGCCGGGAAGCTGTCGGCGACTTCCTTGTCGTACGTGTCGTTCGCGTAGTCGACGCCGAAGGTGCCGAGCGCCTCGACGAACGACTCCTTCGCGCTCGCGAGCGGGACGCGGTCCTGCGGGCGGCGCGGCCCGGCGATGCTGGGCTCGACGGAGGAGAGGTCGAGCTCGACCACCTCCGAGTACGTCGGTTCCTCGCTCGGGTCGTGCCAGAGCATGTTCTCCTTGCAGAAGGCCTCGACGAGCGCCAGCCGCCGATCGTCCCGCCCGGTCATGCGGAGATAGCGGAGCGTCTCGTCGTCGACCGGGAAGAAGCCGCACGTCGCGCCGTACTCCGGGGACATGTTCCCGATCGTCGCGCGGTCGGCGATCGGCAGCCGCTCGAGGCCCTCGCCGAAGTACTCGACGAGCTTGCCGACGACGCCGGTCCGGCGCAGGATCTGGGTGATGGTGAGGACGAGGTCGGTCGCCGTCGAGCCCTCCGGCAGCCGGCCGGTGAGGCGGAAGCCGACCACCTGCGGCACGAGCATGGAGAGCGGCTCGCCGAGCATCGCCGCCTCCGCTTCGATCCCGCCCACGCCCCAGCCGAGCACGCCGAGGCCGTTCACCATCGTCGTGTGCGAGTCCGTCCCGACGAGCGTGTCCGGAAAGGCCTGGCCGTCACGCGACTCGACCACGCGGGCGAGGTACTCGAGGTTCACCTGGTGGCAGATGCCGGTCCCGGGCGGGACGACCCTGAGGTTGTCGAACGCGGTCTGGCCCCACTTGAGGAAGGCGTAGCGCTCGCGGTTCCGCTCCACCTCGAGCTCGACGTTGCGGCTGAAGGCGATCCGGCTCGCGAACGCGTCTACCTGGACCGAGTGGTCGATCACGAGGTCGGAGGGCAGGAGCGGGTCGATCTTCGCCGGGTCGCCGCCGAGGTCGCGCATCGCGTCGCGCATCGCGGCGAGGTCGACGATCGCGGGGACGCCGGTGAAGTCCTGGAGGAGCGCCCGCGCGGGGGTGAACGCGATCTCCTTCGACGGCTCGGCGTTCGCGTCCCATGTCGCGATTGCCTCGACACCTGCATCGTCGCCCGTCCGGAGGACGTTCTCGAGCAGGATGCGGAGCGTGTAGGGGAGCCGCGCGACGTCGTAGCGGTCCTGGAGCGCGTCGAGCCGGAAGATCTCGTACCGCTCGCCTCCGGTCTGGAGCGTCGAGCGAGACGAGAACGGATCGGCCATGGCTCCTAGGCTAGACAACCACCACGTAGAAGGAGTGGTCGATCGGAATGACGCTGCCGGCGTCGTACGTGATGACGGCGACGAAACGGGGATCGTTGCCGGTCACGCAGTTGTCTCCTTCGTTCGACGACGTCGTGCAGGTTCCGGCCCTGATCGCGCCGGGGGCGCCGCGATCGTCCGAGCTGCGCGAGTAGGACGCGAAGATCAGGTGGCCTTGCACCGAGGCGCCGAAGTCGAGGACGTAGTAGCCGTCGCCGGCGTGGCGGGAGCTGATCCCGCCCGACTGGGCGATGATCGCACCGCTCGGCGCGACGAGCGCCCACTTCGCGCCGGCGCCGGCGGGTCCCGCCGGCCCCTGCGGCCCCTGCGGCCCGGCCGGGAGCTGACCCTTCTTGAAGTCGCGCGCGAGGAGCGAGAAGTCCTTCACCTGCACGGTCGTGACGCTGTTCCGCGGGAGCCGCGTGACGGCGTAGCCCGTCCCGGCGAGGCCGACGGCGAGCGCGAGGCAGGCCACGACGATGGCAGGCGACGGAGCAAGACGACGGATGCGACGCATGAGAGCCTCCCTGGTGGCTGGTCCGGACGTGCGTAGACGTTCCCGCCGCGCGAGTCACCGAACCCCGACCGGCCGTGTCCGCTCGAGCCAGCGGGGGGTCTGACCCCAGCCTTGGTCGTTTCGGCCGTGCGCCGTATGACTCTCGTCACACTTGCGAAATCGAAGTAAGGCGTGGCTGGGAGGAAACCGCTTCGCACTCCTCCGTCCCGGCCGTGTCTCGTTCGGGCCCGACTGGGGTCAGACCCCGTCTGTGGACTGGACGCGCGGAGAGAGCTCGCGGCGGGCGAAGTCGACGAATCCCTGCTGGGCGGGGGGCCGATCCAGCACGGGTTCCCACGACGACGACCCGCACGAGAGGCGGCTACCCGACCGCCCGCGCCGGAAACGCAGGTGTACGGCCAACCGGCCGGAGGTACACCAGCGCCGATGCGGAAGGCCGTGGGGATCGTCCTCTGGTGGGCCGTGCTCCTCGGTCTGTGGCAGCTCTACGTCGGCCAGACCACGAAGCAGACGACGATCGCAGGCGTGGTCTCGGCGGGGCTCGCCGTCGGAGCCGGCGCGCTCCTCGCGCGCCTCGGCCTCTACCGTTTCGGGCTCGATCCCCGCCGGCTCGGCCGCGCGGCGGCCCTTCCGTGGAACGTCGTGCGCGACTTCGCCGTCGTCACGCTCGCGGTGACGCGCGGCCGGCCAGGCGGCGCATTCCGAGAGGTCGACGTCGCGGCCCGCTCCGCGGGCGACCGCGCGCTCGTCGGCCTGCTCGGGAGCATCGCCCCGAACGCCTACGTCGTCGACGTCGACCGCGACCGCGGTGCCGCCCTCGTGCACGAGCTCGATCCGAAGCGGTCGCGGAGCAGGCCGCTGTGAACGTCTGGCTCGTCGCCGCGACCGTCCTCCTCTTCGCGCTCGTCCTGCCCTTCTCGCTCCTCGCCCGCGCGCCGCGGATCGACGCACTCGTCGCGCTCGAGCTCGCCTCGGCTGTCGTGACGCTCGTCCTGCTCCTCCTCTCGGAGGGCTTCCACCGCTCGATCTACACGACCGTGCCGCTCGTCCTGGCGGGCATCTCGCTCGTGAGCGGCCTCGTCTTCGCGCGCTTCATGGAGCGGCGCGTGTGAGCGCGCACGAGATCTCCGTCCACGTCCTCGTCTGGACGGCGGTCGCGGCCGAGCTCGTCTGCTGCATCGGGATCGTCGCCGCGCGCGACGTCTTCGCGCGGCTGCACTACTCGGCGGCGGCGAGCACGCTCGGGCCGACCCTGGTCGCGGTCGCGATCGCCGTCGAGGAGGGCGTGCGCAGCATCGCCGCGGCGGCGGCGCTCGTCGTCGCCGTCCTGCTCCTGCTCGGCGGCCCGGCCGTCACGATCGCGACCGCCCGAGCGGCGCGCGCGAGGCTCGAGCGGTGATTCCGCTCCAGGTCGCGGCGATCGTGCTCGTGGGCGCCGGGGGACTCGCCGTCGTCCTGGCGCGCGACCTGCTGCGGCAGGCGCTCCTGAACAGCTTCTACGGCCTCCAGCTCGTCGTCCTCTTCCTCGTCTTCCAGGCGCCGGACGTGGCCCTCGCGGCCCTGGCCGTCGGGGGCGGTGCCGCGCCGCTCGTGATCCTCGCCACGCTCGCGAAGCTCCGTGCTCGGGAGGAGCGCCGCCGGTGAGCGCGCGAACCCGGCTCCCCCTCTTCCTCGTCTCCGCGGCCGGGCTGGCCGCGCTCCTCGGCTTCGGCGTCGCGGGGCTCCCCGCCTTCGGCGACTACCACGGCCCCTACGGCCTCGTCCTGAACCACGTCGTCCTGGCGCAGCGGCACACGACGAACGTCGTCGCGGCGGTCGTCTTCGACTACCGCGGCTTCGACACCTTGGGCGAGGAGCTGATGCTCTTCGCCGCGGTCGCGGCCACGGCGCTCATCCTGCGGGAGGCGCGCGAGGAGGAGGCGCGGCAGGTGGTCGACTCGGTGCAGAGCGAGCCCGTACGAGCCGCCGGGCTCGCGGCCGTGCCCGTGGTGATCCTCCTCGGCCTCTTCGTCGTCGCCTTCGGCTACCTCACCCCGGGCGGCGGGTTCCAGGGCGGCACCGTCGTGGCGCTCGGGCTCCTGCTCGTCTACCTCGCGGCCGAGCATCGGGCCTACCGGCGGCTGACGCCGACGCAGGTCGTGGACGTCTTCGAGGGCGGCGGGGCGGCGGCGTTCGTCGCGCTCGCGCTCGGCGCCCTCCTGGGCGGCCTCGCCTTCCAGCAGAACTTCCTGCCGCTCGGGAGGATCGGCGCCTTAACCTCGGGCGGCAGCATCCCGCTGCTCAACTGGGCCACGGCGATCGAGGTCACGGCCGCGTTCGTCCTCCTCTTCGGCGAGTTCCTGGAGGAGGTCATGGTCGAGCGCCGGCCGGGATGAGCTACCTCCCGTACGCGCTCGCGGTATGGCTGCTCGTCGTCGGGCTCTACGGCGTGGTCACGAGCCGGCACCTCGTCCACCTCGTCGTCTGCCTGACCGTGGCCCAGTCGTCGACGTACGTGCTGCTGCTCGCGGTCGGCTACCGCAAGCACGCGACGGCGCCGATCTTCAAGGGCATCCCGCTCGGGACGAAGGCGACCGACCCGGTCGTCCAGGCCCTGACCCTCACGGACGTGGTCGTGAGCGTCACCGTGCTCGCGCTGCTGCTCGCGGTGGCCGTGCAGGTGTACGTGCGCGAGGGCACGCTCGACCCGGACGAGATCCCGGCCGTGCGCGGCTGATGGACGTCCTCGTCCCGCTCCCGGTTGCCCTGCCGCTTCTCGCAGCCGCCGTGCTCGCCGCCGTCGGCACCTTCCTGCCGGCCTGGTTCGGCGACCTCGTCGCCGCCGTCGTCTCCGTTGCGGTGACCGCGATCGGCGTCGTCCTGCTCACGCGCACCGGCCGGCACGACCTCGTCTACTGGTTCGGCGGCTGGCGGCCCTCGCACGGCGTCGCGCTCGGAATCGCCTTCGACGTGGACGGCGCCGGCGCGGCGCTCGGGGCGGTCGCGGGCCTGCTCATGGCCGCGAGCGTCGCGTTCTCGTGGCGCTACTTCGACGAGACGGGACCGCTCTTCCACGTCCTGCTGCTCGTCTTCCTGGGCGCGGTGGAGGGCTTCGCGCTCTCCGGCGACCTCTTCAACCTCTTCGTCTTCCTCGAGCTGATGACCGTGGCGGCGATCGCCCTCACCGGCTACGGCGACGAGCCGGCGCCGCTCCAGGGCGCGCTCAACTTCGGGATCGTGAACGGCTTCGGCGCCTTCTTCCTCCTCTTCGGGATCGGCCTGCTGTACGGCCGTACCGGCGCGCTGAACCTGGCCCAGATCGGGCGCTCCCTCGCCGGCGGGCGGGCCGACGGGCTCGTCCTCGTCGGGTTCCTGCTCGTCACGGCGGGCTTCCTCGTGAAGGCCGGCGTCGTCCCGTTCCACTTCTGGCTCGCCGACGCGTACGCCGTCGCGCCCGCGCCGGTGTGCGTCCTCTACTCGGGCGTGATGAGCGACCTCGGCCTCAACGCGGTGGCGAAGGTCTACTGGCCGGTCTTCTCCGGCCCGCTCGCGGCGCACGCGACGGCGCTGCGGGCGATCCTCGTGACGCTCGGGGTGGTGAGCGCGCTCCTCGGCGGCGCGATGGCGTTCCTGCAGCGCGACCTGAAGCGGATGCTCGCGTTCGTCACCATCGGCCAGATCGGGATCGGGCTCGTCGGGATCGGCCTGCTCACGGCGCGCTCGCTCGCGGGGACGACGCTCTACGTGGTGTCGGACGGGCTCGTGCGCGGCTCGCTCCTCCTCGTCGTGGGCGTGCTCATCCGCCGCATACGGTCGTGCGACGAGCTGAATGCGCGTGGCGGCGGCCTGCCCGTGTCGGGCGTCCTCTTCGCGGTCGGGGGGCTCGCGATCGCCGGCCTGCCGCCGGTGGGATCGTTCTTCGGGCGGGCGCTGATCGAGGACGGCGCGACCGGCGGCTACCGCTGGCTGCCGGTGGTGCTCACGGCGGCGTCGATTCTCTCCGGCGGGGCTCTGCTCCGCGCCGCGGGGCGGATCTACCTCGGCTGGGGCTCCGACCGCGAGCCCGTCCTCGGCGAGGAGCAGGCGTCGCCCGAGCAGGAGGAGCCCGCGCACCCGCCGCGCGGGTCGCTCGTCGTGATGCTCGCGTCGGCCGCGGCGCTGCTCGTCGTCGGCGTCGGCATGGCGGCCTGGCCGGGCTTGCCCGGAAAGGCGGTGACCGCCGCGGTGCGGACGATCGACCGGCCGGCCCATGCGGCGGAGGTGCTCGAAGGCAAGCCGCCGCCGCACGAGCGCGCCTCGGCTCCGGCCCCGTCCGGGACGAGCATCGCGGCGGGCCTCGCCTCGGCGGCCGGCGCGGTCGGCCTCGCGCTCCTCGCGCTCTTCGGCGGCCTCGAGGCGCTGGCGCGGCGGCCGGTCCTGCGCCTGAAGGCGCTGCACAGCGGGATCGTCACCGACTACGTGACGTGGCTCACGGCCGGGATCGCCGCGCTCGGCGCAGCCTTCGTGCTAGCGCTGCGTTAGGCGGCCCGCCCGCTCCCGCTGTGGGACAGAGGTGTAGCGCGGGTCGAGCGCCGAGGCTTTCCCCGCGTGGTAGACGGCGAAGCGCTCGAGCAGCGCGCCGGTGCAGAGCATTGCGCCGGCCACGGCCGCCCCGAAGCGCTTGCGGCCCGCGAGCGCCATCAGCGCGGTCCCGGCGGCGGTTGCGGCCTTCGCACCCTTCGACAGCGTGCCGCCGAGACCGGTGCGGTACGGCTCGCCGACGAGCTCGCCGAGGCCGTCCTCCATCGCCTTCGTCGCCGCGAGCTCGAGCGCGCCGCCGACGATCGCGAGCCGCCGCGCCGGGCCCGCCTCCCGCGAAGGGGTCAGCGCCGCCACCGCGCCGCCCGCGCTCGCCGCCGACCCGCCCGCGAAGACGAACGGCAGCTCCCGCCGCGCCTCGTGCCAGGCGGGGACGACCGAGTCGGCGACGAGCGTCGCCGTGTAGGTCGAGAGGAACGGCGCCAGGGTGCCGGCGACTCCCTCCGCGGCGCGCTTCACCCGCGGCAGGAGCCCCGTCACCTCGCACGCCGCCGCGACGCCGCTCGCCGTCCCGCTCGCCGAGACGATCCACGTGCCGACGCTCATCGGCGACGTCACCTTGAAGACGCGGAGCATGTTGTAGAACAGCTTCGGCCGGCCGAGGTCCTTGATCAGGAGCAGCGGGCTGACCGTGATCGCGGCCGTGTTCACGGCGAGCGCGCGGCGCGCGAGCACGTCGTTCCCGCTGAGGCGGGCTCCCAGCGTGAGCAGCGCCGCGCC
>VAXK01000191.1 GCA_005885565.1 Actinomycetota bacterium | reverse complement strand
CGGCGTCTGCTGGTCGCTGCCGCCGAAGAACGTCGAGAGGCCCGTTATGGAGTACATGCCCGCCCCGTTCTTGATTCCGAGCGCGCTGGCCGACGTCGTCAGCACGACGGTGCACGGCGCCGGCGGCGCAGTCGCGAAGCACGTTCCGCCGACCGTCGCCGGTTGCGTCGGGTTGTACTCGAGCGAGGTGATCGTGAGATTGACGTTGTTGATCATCCCCGCCTCGCCGCCGGGCGTCCCGTTCGGCGGGTTGTCGCGGTAGCCGATGTAGTAGCTCTCGCCGTACCCCTGCGGATTACCGGGGGAGGCGGCCCAGAACTCGGCCGACCAGATGCCGCCGGTGACCACGCCTGGAGCGTTGCTGCACGCGATCGCCTTGGCCGCGGTCGGAGGCGTGTCGAGCGTTAGCGAGATCGTGATCGCGTCGCCGTTGCGGCTCGCGGCCGTCCCGAGGAGATCCATCCCCGGACACGCCGGATTCGCCACACCGAGCTCGTCGAACGTGTCGCCCGCGCGGTCGGTCACCGCGTGATCCTTGATCGGCCACGCGTTCATCAGGCCGATGTTCTGGTTCTTGAACACGCCGACGCCCGAGAGCTGCCGCGAGAACTTGTTCCGCGTGTCGCTCCCGCGAGTCGTGTTGTCGTCGGCCCAGACCACGTTGGCCGCGCCCAGGTGGTCGATGTCGACCGTGAAGAAGTCGAGCAGGTCACGGTCGCCCGAGCAGGCGAGGCCCGCCGTGCAGATCCCCCCGAGGTGGTTCGGGTGGTCGCTGATCTGCACGCTCTTGAAGTTCGAGCCGGGATTGAGCGCGTTCGTGGACTGGCCGAAGTAGACGTTCCAGACCATCGGCTGGCCGTTCGAGTCGAAGCCGATGTTCGAGTTCAGGCCGCTGTTCGCCTTGTAGTAGACGAGGTCGACGCGGCCCGGATCGCCGGCGACCATCCACGGCATGACCGCCGAGTCGTTCGCCTCCTGCGTCAGCGGGATCGGCGCCACCCAGGTCGTGCCGCGGTCGGTCGAATACGTGTAGTAGACGTCCTGCTCGCCGGTGAGGCCGCTGGCGTCGCTCGACGGCCCCTGGGTCTGCGACCACGTGTAGTAGAGGTTCCCGGCCTTGTCGACCGTCATCTCCGGGAACAGGTTGACCGGGTTGTGTTGGCCGAGGTCGGCTACTTGGGTTCGCGTCCACGTCGAGCCGCCGTCGGTCGACTTTGCGACCCAGAGCGAGTAGGGCGGTCCCGAGCTCACGCCGGGGATGATCGGCGTCGCGCGGACGAACGGGATGTAGACGTTGTGCGTGTTGTAGTAGTCGACGACCGGCGGGCCGGCGACCTGGAGGGCAACGTCGTCCGGGTCCGGGCACGTGGTGGTCGTCGGGACTTGGCTGTTGAGCGTGTTGCACAGCGAGTCAGTGATGAAGCTGCCCGGCGCCCCGTCGTGGGTGCTCCGTGCGAGCGCAAGCGTCCCCGCTATGGGGTTCGTGAAGTTGATGAACGAGACGTAGACGTTGCCGGTGTTCCCGGCCGGAAGCGGCGCGTTCTCGTCGACCGCGTCCCACTGCCGGTCGTCGATCGCGCCGGGGCTCTGGCCGCAGCCGATGTTGTCGCCGACCCAGGTCTCGCCCTGATCCGACGACGTGTTCATCGTCACGCAGCCGGGGCCCGGCAGGTCGACGAAGAAGACCCTGTGCGTCTTCTGCCCGACGACTTGGTAGCTGTCGCCGCCCCCGCCGCCGGTGCCGAACGTCTGCCCGAAGCTCGGCACGTGCGCCGGGATGCGGAAGGTCTGGCCGAGGTCGCTTGACTTGAAGAACGGACTGTAGTGCGGGAACACGAACCCGTTGGGGCCGGAGACGTAGGTGACGTCGTTGCCGCCTGCGTAGCGGTCGACGGTGACCGTCGGCTCGCCCCCGAAGCGCTTGTAGTCGACGAACACCGAGGGCGAGAAGATGTTCGTGGACGAGGTGGTCGAGCTCGTGTTGCCGCCGTTCCCGCCGCTGCCGAAGTTGTCGGCGAGCACGGCGGTGCCGGGCACGAGGTCGAAGGGATCGCTCGCCGCACCTGCGCTCGACGCGACGACGAGCGTGAGCGCGCACGCGAGAACCGTGAGCGTGCGTCTCCCGACGTTCTTGGACACTGTCCCCCCTTTTCCGCGAAAACTTGGCGAGGCCTGAATAACCGAACGGAGGCGCCCCAAAACACGCTTTTTCCGCAGCGGGACTTTCGCGAGACTGGCGTAAATGTCAACGAGAGTGATTGACGAATCAATCAGCCTAAGGAGTTTGAAATCCGCAAGGCGAAGCCAGAACCGCTTTGACGTGACCCCACCGAGGAGCGGAGCAATGAAGCGGATTCTTCTGGTTTTGGCACTTTTCGCGGGAATGACGCTCGGGATCCCGAGCGTGGCGCGACCGGGCCTCGTCGAGGCGTTCACCGAGCAGGTGTCGCCCGAGGCCGAGACGAACGCGACCGAGCCGTCGGTTGCGGTCGACCGCTCGGACGGCACGGTCTGGGTGGCCTGGCAGGCGAGCGGCACGCACGTGGCGCGGTCAGACGACGGAGGGAGGAGCTTCGCCCAGACGCCGATCGTGAACGTGTTCGGCAACGACGTCGGCGACGTCGACGTCCGCGTCGGCGGCCCCACGCCCTGCGTGACGCCGACCACGAGCTGCCTCCCTGGGACGCATCGCGTCTACGTGACCTCGCTCGAGCGACTGCCGCTCCTCCTCCAGACGCACCTCGCCTACAGCGACGACCGCGGCGCCCACTGGACGATCAACGACGTCGCGGCCGTCAACCCGTCCTTCATCGACCGGCCGTGGCTCGCGGTCTATCCGAGCAAGGTGAGCGCGAACCAGGACTCCGTCTACATCAGCTACCACGACTTCTCGGCGAGCCAGATCTGGGTCGCGAGCTCGCACGACGGAGGTCAGACCTTCGCGCAGACGAACGTCTTCGCGAACGACCCGAACGCGGAGGTCCAGTCGTTCTGCAACACCGTCCCGAGCGACATCGAGGTCGACCCGCAGACCGGCGAGGTCTACGTCCAGTGGATCACCGCGGATCCAGTCGCCAATACGACCGAGGGCTGCAACATCACGCAGCTCGAGAGCTTCCACCAGGTGTGCACTCTGCCGACGGCGGGCTGACGTGGGACGCGAACCTCGTTGCAGACACCGGTCCCAACACGAATACGGACGAGATCTTCGCGACCCTCGCGGTCGACGATTCCGGGACGTCAACTGCTGCCGGAAACGTCTACTCCGTGTTCGCGGACAACATCAACGGCCCGAGCGCGTTCGACATCTGGTTCAGCCACTCGAGCGACAGGTCGATGACGTGGTCGGCTCCGGTGAAGGTGAACAGCGACAAGGGCACGCACTACTTCCCGTGGATCGCGGCCGGGAGCACGGGTCGCGTCGACTTCATCTGGCTCGACTCGCCCGACTACACGCCGTCGGACGCCGAGCAGTCGCCCTGGTACACGACCTTCGCGCAGACGACGAACGGGACGGCGGCGATGCCCAAGTTCAACCAGACCTCCGCCTCGTCGAGCGTCATGCACGTCGGCGGGATCTGCACGAACGGGATCTTCTGCTCGATCAACAACGGAAACCGTGACCTCGCCGACTCGATCTCGATCGCGATCGACCGCGGCGGCAGCGCAGCGCTCGCCTGGACGGACCAGGGGCGCGTGCTCCACGGCCCGACGCACATCACGTACGGCTGCAACACGTCGCAGCAGAGCGCGTATGCCGCCGCGAACGCGGGGTCGAGCTGCAAGGGGCCTGCCCAGAAGTAGCAGCCGCCTTGGTGACGAGGCCCGGCTCCAGGGCGCCGGGCCTCGCCTCGGACGCGACGCTTGCGGCCAACGCCGCGCCCTCCACGGAGGGTCTCCCCTCCGGGACGTTTGGCGTCAGCGCATGCCGATTCCGCGCCGCCGCAGAGACGCCTCGGACCGCAAACCTGTCGTCGAGTCTTCCCCCTAAGGATGTCGTCGACCACGTGCTAGGAGGGTCTTCGCCTACCCCAGCCCTCTCGGATTCAAACCAGGACGGGACGTGGCCCAGACGGGCCTGCGCGACCACCGCTCGAGGCGCGCCGTCGCCCGCTCCAGCTCGTCGCGCGACAGGCGGTAGGGCTCCGCGAGCGGCACCTGCTCCACGATCGGCGTCGGGTCGAGCGCTTCGAGGGCGAGCAGCGTGTAGCGGAGCGGCAGGCCGTGCGCGACGACGAGGATCGTCGGCTCCGATCGCTCGAGGACGCGGCGGAAGCCGCGCACGTAGCGGGCGGCCACCTCGGCCCGGCTCTCGCCGCCCGGCGGCGGCTCGGTCGGGTCGCGCTCTCGGGCCCAGGCCCGGTACTCGTCGAACGGCCGGCCCTCGAACTCGCCGAAACGGACGTCGTTCAGCTCGGGGACGACGAGGCGCGGGATCGTGCGCCCGGCGAGCGCGAGGTCGGCGGTCTCGCGGACGCGGACGAACTCGCTCGTCACGCACAGGTCGATCGGCTCGTCGGCGAGGCGTTCCCCGAGCCGCCGAGCCTGGTCGCGGCCGATCTCCGTCAGCCCGCGGGGCTCCGCGGGGTCGCCGCTGACGAGCCCCGCGGCGCTGAGCTCGCTCTCGCCGTGCCGCGCGAGGATGACCGCCTCCATCGCGCGAATCATCCACTCGGGGGATGCCCGGGGCGGCGGGTGCCGCAGATGCTGGGATGCGTATCGATGGAAGCCGCGGCGGCGCCAAGCGCCGCAAAGGCCCGAGGTGCTCCGGCAGCTCGCGGGTGCGGTCGACGTCGACGTCTTCCGCCCTGGGGCGAGGCTCGGCGGCCCGCGGCGCCCGACGGTGGTCACGGTTGCACCCGCGTCCCGGACGCGCGGCTGCTCGTCGTCGGCGACGGGCCGCTGCGCTCCCGCCTGGAGCGGACGGCGGCACGCGAAGGCTCTGCGGGAGCGTCGCCTTCCTCGGTCACCTGCCGCGACCGGAGCTCGTCGCCAGGCTCCAGGCGGCGTACGTCTTCGTCGCGCCGTGCCGGGATCTCGTCCGGGCTTCCGGACGGAGGCACTCGGGCTGGCCGTGCTGGAGGCCTCGGCGGTCGGGCTTCCGGTGGTGGTCGGGCTCTCGGGCGGGAGCAGGGACACGGTGCTCGACGGCAGCACGGGGATCGTCCGAGCGGATGCCCCGGAGGCGGTGGCGGACGGGATCGCGGGCCTGCTCCTGGACGAGGTTCGTGCGCGCCGGATGGGGCAGCGCGGCCGGCAATGGGTGCGCGAGCGGTGGACCTGGGAGCGACCGAGCCGCCGGCTGGCGGCGATGCTCCGCGCCGCCCCGGATTAGCTCACGACGGTGCCGTCCTCGACCTCGCGGTCCGGGCGCAGCAACACGAGACCCGCCGAGTGCGAGCGCGCCGCGAGGACGAGCGCCTCG
>VAXK01000190.1 GCA_005885565.1 Actinomycetota bacterium | reverse complement strand
GGATCGAAGCCGCCGATCTCGTCCAGCATCGCCCGCCGCAGGAGCAGGAACGCGCCCAGCATCGTGTCCGTCCGGGCCGGATCCTCGGGACGCTCGTCCAGGAGGTAGTGCTTGCGCTGCCAGCGCAGCGGACGGAAGAGAAGCCGGAGCGGCGTCCGCCGGACGAGCGTCGCGCCCACGGTGGGAAAGCTTCGCCGCGATGGCTGCCACGAGCCGTCCGGGTAGAGCATCCGCGGGCCCGCGACGCCGCAGCGCGGCCGCTCCGCCATGAAGTCGCAGAGGATCGCGACCGCGTCCGGCTCGGGGACGGCGTCGGGATTCGCGACCACGACCGCCTCACCGCTCGTCGCGCCGAAGCCCTGGTTCGCGTTCGCCGCGAAGGAGAGCGGCCGCTCGTTCTCGAGCACGCGCACCCCCTCCGGCACGCTGCCGACGCTGCCGGGGACGTTCGCGACGACGACGAGCTCGTCCACCTGCGGCGCGAGCGCCGGCAGCGACCGCTCGAGCTCGCGGGCATGTCCGTGTGAGACGACGACCGCGGAGACCCTCACTCGAGGCCCAGCACCTCCCGGTAGACGGCGACCGTCCGCCGCGCCGTCTCCTCCCAGGTGAAGCGGCGCGCCCGCTCGAGACCTGCCGCCGCGAGCCGCTCCCGCTCAGCCAGCGCGCGCCGCACGCCGTCCGCCAGTACCGCCGGCTCCGCGAAGACGGCCGCATCCCCCGCCACCTCGCGAAGTGCCGCGTCGGGCGCGGCGACGACGGGCGTGCCGGACGCCATCGCCTCGACGAGCGGCAGTCCGAAGCCTTCGTAGCGCGACGGGAAGACGAGGCACGCGGCGCCGCGGTACAGCCGCGCGAGCTCGTCCTTCGAGACGTAGCCGCGAAGGTCGGCGCCCCCCGCGCGCAGCTCCCGCGCAAGCGCCTCGTCGCGAACCGGGCCCGCGACGACGAGGGGCCGGCCGACCTCCCGCGCCGCGGCCGCGGCCGCGAGCGGGTTCTTGCGCGGCTCGACGCTCCCCACGAGGAGGACGTACGAATCGGGCGCCGCGCCCGGCGCGAAGGACGGATCGACCCCGAGCGGCGTCACGACCGCCGACACGCCGTACAGCTCCGCGACGTCGGCCTTCGTGCGCTCGGAGATCGCGAGCACCTTCGCCGCCCGGCGCACCGACCACGGCACGAACCGCCGGAAGACGAGCCGCTCCCACGGCCGGAGCACCGACGGGTCCCGCTCGAAGGACAGGTCCTGGATGGTCAGGACGGCGGGGCAGGGGCACCGCGGCGGCACGACGTGGAGGAAGTGCGCGAGCGCCGGCCGCACGCGCCGCAGGAGCCGTGGCAGCGCCACGGCCATCCGGAGCTCCTGGCTCCGGGCCGACAGCCGGATTGGCTCCACCCCCGCCGGCACGAGGTCCGGCCGCCGCGTCACCGCCGCGATCCGCAGCCCGTCGGCGACCGCCGTTAGCGCGCCGAGGAGCCCCTCGACGTACGTCTCGTCCCCGGTGCGCTGCCGCCCGAGCGCGTCCGCGTCGACGACGACGAGCGGGCCGGAGCTCACATGGCCTCCCGGTACACCTCGACCGTTTGGGACACGACGGAGTGCCAGTCACTCAGACGTGCCCGTTCGAGCCCTAGCCGCCGCAGCTCGTCGCGCCGCGCGGCGGCCTCCTCGATCCCGCGCGCGATCTCGGCGGGGTCGAGCGGATCGACGAGGACGGCCGCGCCGCCGGCCACCTCCTCGGTCGCGCCGCCGGCGCTCGTCACGACCGGCGCGCCGCAGGCCATCGCCTCGAGGATCGGGATCCCGAAGCCCTCGTAGAGCGACGGGTACGCGAAGCACTGCGCGCCGCGGTACAGCCGGGCCAGCTCCTCGTCGGGCAGCTCGCCGAGCCAGCGGACGCCGCTGCCGTTCGCGCTCACGCCGCCCCAACCGCGGGCGCCGACCACGCGCAGCTCGAGCCCCGCGCGCCGAGCCGCCTCGCCCAGCCGCGCGAGGTTCTTCCGCGGCTCGAGCGTTCCGACCGCGAGGACGTAGTCGCCCTCGGCGGCCGGCCCGTCGGGCCGGAACTCCTCGTCGACGGCGTTCGGCACGACGCGGATCCGCTCCTCCGGCACGCCCAGCACCTCGACGAGCTCGCGCCGCGTGAACTCGGAGACCGCGATCACGCGCCGCGCCGCGCCGATCATGTGCGGGACGACGAGCCGCCCGTAGGTGCGCGTCCAGCGCGGGAAGGCCTCGGGGCGGCGGAAGACGGCGAGGTCGTGGACGGTCACGACCGCGGGCGGCCGCGAGCCGAGCGGGCCGCGGTACGTGGAGCAGTGCAGGACGTCGACGCGCGCCCGGCGCGCCGCGCGCGGCAGCCCGGCCGGGTACCACACGAGCTCACGCGTCAGCGTCGCCGCGCGCCCGTCGCCGCCGAAGCCGAACGGCACGACCTCGGCCTCCGGCCGCCGGTCGAGCTCCCGAAGCAGCGCCCGGAGGTAGCGCGCCGTCCCGGCCCGCGTCTGCGCGAGCGGCGACACGTCGATGCCGACCCGCATGGGGACAGAGTGTGTCAGAGGGCCTCCGCGTAGCCCGCGAGCATGACCTCGCCGGTCGCGCGCCAGCTGAACCCACGCGCGTGCTCGAGCCCCCGGCGGACGAGCTCGTCGCGCTCGGCCCGCGCCCGCTCGATCGCCGCCGCGAGCTCCTCCGGGCTCTCCGGATCGGCCCGAACGGCCGCGTCCCCGCAGGCCTCGTCCAGGGAAGGGTGCGACGAGACGACGCATGGGACGCCGCAGGCCATCGCCTCGACGACGGGCATCCCGAAGCCCTCGAAGCGCGACGGGAAGACGAAGACCTCCGCGCCGCGGTAAAGCGCGGGCAGCCGCTCGTGCGGGACGAAGCCGAGCGGCAGGACGTCCTCGCCTTCGAGGCGCGGCCGCTCGCGCCAGCCCTCCCCACCCGCGACGGCGAGCGCTAAACCGTTGCCCAGCCGGTGCGCCGCGAGGAGCGTCTCGAGGTTCTTCCGCGGCTCGAGCGTCGCGACAGTGAGCGCGTACGGCCGGTCGAGGTCGGCGCGCTCCCCCTCGGCGACGAAGCCGTTCTCGAGGCCGGGATGCGCGACGCGCAGCCGCTCCGGCGGCACACCCAGGAGCTCCGTCACGTCACGGGCCGTGAAGGCCGAGTTGGCGAAGAGGACGTCGCACGTGCGCGCGGCGTTGCGGTACTTCGCGCGATGCATCCGCACCGTGCGCGGGTGCGCCCATTCCGGAAA
>VAXK01000189.1 GCA_005885565.1 Actinomycetota bacterium | reverse complement strand
CGAACGGCGGCACGGTCGTCGTGGGCACGGGCGACAACGCCGTCGGCGGCGTCGTCACGCCGTCCGGCCTCGGCGTCTACACGAGCCGGAACGACGGGCGCAGCTGGACGAAGGCGACCGGCGTCCCGGACGAGCTGACGACCTACAAGGTGGCGGTCGACCCGACCAACCCGAACGTCAGCTACGTCGCGACGAGCAAGGGCCTCTACCGCTCGGCCGACGACGGCCTCGGCTACGCGAACGTCAACCTGCCGACCGGCTCCTGCGCCGGCGACACGACCACCGTCTCGTGCGGGTTCGCGAACCAGGTCACGGACGTCGCCGTGCAGCAGGGCTCGGGCGCCGTCATCGCCGCCGTCGGCTGGGCCTACGGCCAGCGCCAGACGAAGGCCGGCTTCGTGATGGCCCCGCAGAACGGCATCTACACGTCCCCGACAGGCGCGCCCGGGTCCTTCACGTTCCAGGACCCGGGCGCGTCGGCCCCGACGAAGAACGGCTTCGCGCCCACGCCGGTCGTCGGCCGGACGACGCTCGCGATCGCAAACGGGCCGAACCAGGACCACAACGTCGTCTACGCGCTCGTCCAGGACGCGACGAAGCTCTCGAACTGCCTCACCACGATCGACATCCCGATCTGCACCGGCACCGGTGACGAGGCGCTCGTCCAAGCGACCTACCTCGACGGCGCCTACGTCTCCAAGGACTTCGGGAAGACGTGGACGAAGATCATGACGCCCGAGCAGCTCCGGGCTCCGGGCACGGGAAGCGCGCTCGAGATCGGGATCCTCGGCTACGGGCCCGGGATCCAGTCCTGGTACAACAACTGGATCCAGGTCGACCCGACCGCGACCGACCCGCTGACGCACGCGCCGACGCGGATCGTCTTCGGGCTCGAGGAGATCTGGGAGAACGCCGTCCAGGCGCCGGTCGTCGCGCCGACGTCGTGGAAGGTGATCGGCCGCTACTGGAACGCGTGCCTCCAGGTCGTGGCGGGCACGAACTGCGGCGGCGGCAACCCGATTCCCGGGACGACCACGCATCCCGACCAGCACGCGGGCATGTTCGTTCCGGACGCGACCGGCGTGACGCTCTACGCCGGGAACGACGGCGGCGCCTACAAGCAGCACGTCTCGAGCGGCCAGGACTTCTCGAACGACGGCTGGGGCGCCGGGATCAACGACGGCCTGAACACGCTCCAGCCCTACGACGCGGAGGCGGCGAAGGACGGCACCGTCGTCGCCGGTCTCCAGGACAACGGGGAGATGAAGATCTCGCCGTCGGGCCGCGAGGACATGATCTTCGGCGGCGACGGGTTCTTCACGGGCATCGACCCGAACAGCTCGAACCGGATCGTCGAGGAGTACACCGGCGGCGTCGCGAGCGGCACGACCGACGGCGGCAAGACCTGGACGAGCGTCGACCCGCAGCTCACCTCGGCGCTCTTCTCGACGCCGTTCCAGGTCGACCCGACGAACGCCGACCACATGCTGACCGGCGGCCGGGACATCCAGGAGACGCCGTTCCCGTACGAGCAGCACTGCTATCCCGATCCGACGCTGAAGCCGTGCGCGGCGTACGACAACTGGACGGCGGTGTACGACCTCGGGACGGCCGCGCATCCGGGTGACGCGAGCGCCTCGCAGACGTCGACCGACCGCAACAACCAGACCTCGGCCGACGACCTGCGCGGCGACTACGGGTACGTCGGCTACTGCGGCCCGTGCTCGGTCTTCTCGTACGGCACGTTCTCCAGCGGGATCGCGACGAACGTCGGCGGCTCCGCATCGCCCAAGTTCCTCCAGTCCGACGGTTGGCACGTCGCGGCCGCGAACGGGCTGCCGGAGCGCTACATCACCTCGGTCCGGATCGACCCGACCGACCCGACGGGAAAGACGGTCTACGTCACGCTCGGCGGCTACTCCTCGCACTGGATCCCGCCGGGCTCCTACGGCGAGGACACGAGCAAGATCGGGACCGGCCACGTCTTCGTCTCGCACGACGCCGGTGAGAGCTTCACCGACGTGTCCGGCGACCTGCCGGACGCGCCGGCGGACTGGGTGCTCGCCCACGGGGGGACGCTCGTCGTCGGGACGGACGTGGGCGTCTTCGTCTCGAGCGACCTGACCGGCGGCGCGTACAGCGTCCTCGGCAATCTGCCCGCGATGCCGGTCGTGCACCTGACCGAGGACCCGGCCAACCCGAATCGGATCGTCGCCGCAACCTACGCCCGCGGCGTCTGGGCGTACACGTTCAAGTAGGCGGCTCGCCGCCCAGGATCCTCTCGGCGAGAGAGGAAGCGAAGGGCTCGACTGCGGCCGGGCCCTTCGGCTTACCCCGGGGACTGCGCTTCAGAGGATTACGGATAGCCGATCCGGGAAGCGTGTTGTTTGCAAGCAATAAACGACAGAGGAGCCCTGATGTCGTACTACCCAGCGAGAACAGCCGCCCGGCCACGCGGGGGAATCGGCCTCCTCGGCATCGTCTACCTCGTGGCCGGCGCGATCGTCGCCTCCACGCACCACTACTACGCGCACCTC
>VAXK01000188.1:5331-5733 GCA_005885565.1 Actinomycetota bacterium | reverse complement strand
CGATGCGCCACGTGATGCGGTGCACCATCCCCGCGCCTGCCCGCCCGCGCCGTGCGTTCGGATACTCGAAGAACGTGATGTCCGCGCCTGCGCTTCCCTTCTCGTCCGCGTAGAAGAGGTGGTAGACGGTCGGGTCGTCCTGGTTGACGGTCTTCTTGACGAGTCGCAGGCCGAGGACACGCGTGTAGAAGTCGACGTTCCGCGGCGCGTCGCCCGTGATCAGCGTGATGTGGTGGATCCCCTCGAGCTTCATCTATCTCCTTTCGCTTGCGGCCAACCGTAGCGCCAGACGGCGGGCAAGCGGCGCCGGGCTGTCGCGAGCGCCTCCTCGAGCGCGGGCGCGGCCTCGTCGCCGTGGACGCCCTTGCCGTGTCCGCAGAGGACGTGGCGAGGCGCGAAGCG
>VAXK01000188.1:0-5288 GCA_005885565.1 Actinomycetota bacterium | reverse complement strand
TGGTCCCGAGCGCGTCGCCGCAGAGGAGCACCTGCTCTTCCGGCCACCACAGTGCCACCTCGCGCCAGAAGCGGTGCCGGACGATGGGTATCGGGTCGAACGGCGCGCCCGGAACGCCGTCGAACGGCGTCTGGTGCCGCGGGACGCCGAGCCGCGCGGCGACCGCAGCCGAGTCGCGCCCGTGCCGGTCGAGGAGCTGGATCACTCCGGCCGGCTCGCCGAGCCCACGAATCCGCTCCTCCACTCCAGGCGAGTCCACCGGGTCGAAGATCCAGACCCGGCCCTCTGCGCGGAGCGCGTGCGAACAGCGCGCGAGCCGCTCGTCTTGGATCCAGCCGAAGCCCCATCCCGTCTCGTCGCAGAACCGCGCGGTCACCGGCCGGCTCAGTGCACCCACGAAGCGCAGGCGGCGAGCTCGAGGCGGCCCGTGGCCGCATCGGAGAACGGCAACGGGTCCACGACGCCTTGCCGCAACCCCATCCAGCAACCGGCTATCTGCTCGCCGGCGATGCGGTACCTGACGCGATACGGCGAGGCCGGAAATGCCGGGTCCACGTACGTCACCAGGCAGGTGGTGAGCGACGGGCAGCGCGAGGAGCGCGGCACCGCCCGGAGCACCGGCGGCGTCAGCTCGTCCGCGAGCGCGTAGCGAAGCGTCGCCTCGAGCGAGGGGCGGTCGAGCGCGTGGATCGGGAGCACCGGCTGCGGCATCGGGAACGTGTGCAGCCCCGGGCGGTAGCCGGGCAGACAGCCGGCCCGCGGGCAGGTGAGCGCCCGGTCGACCTCGCGCCCTCGGAGCCCGGTGATCGTCTCGGAGGCGACGATGATCCGGTACGGCGCCCGTCCGCCCCACGGAAGGTCGACGACGACGCGTCCGCGCGGCCCGCGGATCCAGTACCGCTCGACCCAGTTCTTGAACGACGAGCTGGCCTTCCGCCCGCTGTAGGTCACCACCGTCAGCTGCCACGGGCGGCAGGCGGGCGATTGCGGCAGCCGCCGGAAGCCGAAGACGACCTCGACGTGGTGTCCGAGCACCTTCGGGCGAACGACCTGCGGCGCCGGCGGACCGACTCCGTTCGGAGCGCCGGCGATGCCGGATCGTTCGCACCCACGCGCAATCGTCGGCTGGATCCGCGCGGCCGCCCTGACTCGGCGCGAAAGCTTTCGCAGTTCCCGCTCCAAGCGCGCGCGAGCGGCCGGCGGCAGATCACGGTCGATGCTCAGCTCGGGCGCCGGCGCGAGCAACGGCAGCGGGGCGCCCTCCGAGCGGAGCGGGCCCGCGCTGCCGGGTCCCACTCCTGCCACGAGGAAGGTCAAGGCGGCGAGAACCACCTTCACGGGTCGAGCATAGGACGCCTAGGAGACGCCGGCCGTCGTGAGGACCTCGCCGCTCGCGAGGACGACGCCGTCCTCGCAGCGGGCCTCGACGAGGCCGCCCTGGAACTGCTGCACGTACAGCTCCGCGTACAGGCCGCCCTGTCGGAGGAGCTCGTCGTGCGTCCCCTGCTCGCGCAGGCGCCCGCGGTCGACGACGAAGATCATGTCCGCGGCGAGGATCGTCGAGAGCCGGTGCGCGATCGCGATCGTCGTCCGCTCCTCCATCAAGGGCTCGAGCGCGTGCTGGACGAGCCGCTCGCTCGTCGTGTCCAGTGCGGACGTGGCCTCGTCGAGGATGAGGATGCGCGGGTCCTTCAGGATCACGCGCGCGATGGCGAGCCGCTGCTTTTCGCCGCCCGACATGCGGTAGCCACGCTCGCCGACGAGCGTGTCGTAACCCTCGGAGAGCTCGGTGATGCGCTCGTGGATCGCGGCCGCGCGGGTCGCCGCCCCGATCTCCTCCTGGCTGGCGTCGGGCTTCGCGTACAGGAGGTTCTCGCGCACCGACGAGTGGAAGAGGTACGTCTCCTGCGTCACCATCCCGACGATCTCGGCGAGCGACGCGAGCTTGATGTCGCGCACGTCGATGCCGTCGATCCGGACGTGGCCGCGAGTGACGTCGTAGAGCCGCGGCACGAGGTAGGAGATCGTCGTCTTCCCGGCGCCGCTCGGGCCGACGATCGCGGCGAGCTGCCCGGGCTCGATCTCCAGGGTGATGTCCTCGAGCGTCCACTCGCGCGGAGCGACCGGGCGTGAACCGTCGCCGTCGACCTCGACGGCCTGCGCCTCGAGGGCGGCCGGCCGGACCGGCTCCTCGTAGCGGAAGTAGACCTCGTCGAGCTCCACCCGGCCGCGAACCCGATCCTTCGGCAGCTCGCGCGCGCCGGGCGCGTCGACGATGTCCTGCGGCAGGTCGAGGTAGGCGAAGATCCGCTCGAAGAGCGCGAGCGACGACTGCACCTCGACCGAGGTCTGGAGCATGTTCCCGATCGGGAAGAGGAGGCGCGTCTGGAGCGTCGTGAACGCGACGATCGTGCCGAGGGAGAGGTGCGAGTAGCCCGCGACGAGGAAGATCAGCGCCGGCGAGGCCGAGAAGAAGACCTGGACGAGCGCGAAGAACGAGCGGCCGACCATCTGCTGGCGCACCTGGAGCCACGCGAGCCGGCGGTTGCCCTCGCGGTAGCGCGCGATCGCGTCGCGCTGCCGGTCGAAGGTCTTCGCGAGCAGGACGCCGGAGACCGAAAGCGTCTCCTCGGTCAGCGTCGAGAGCTCCGCGAGCGACTCCTGCGTCTCCTTCGAGATCTGCCGGCGCGCCCGCCCGACGCGCCAGGTGAGGAAGACGAAGACCGGCACGACGGCGAAGGAGAGCGCGGTCAGCTGCCACGAGAGGAGGAGCATCGCGACGACGGTCGAGAGCACGGTGACGACGTTCGAGAGCACCGAGGAGGCGGTGTTCGTGACGACGCTCTGCACGCCGCCGACGTCGTTCTGGAGCCGCGACTGGAGGTCGCCGGTGCGGGCGCCGGTGAAGAAGCGGAGCGACATCGCCTGGAGGTGCTCGTAGAGGCGGTTGCGGAGGTCCTGCATCACGCGCTGGCCGACGACGGTCGTGAGGTAGGTCTGGCCGACGCCGATCACGCCAGAGACGAGCGGGATCGCGATCATGAGCACCACGAGCCGCCACAGCAGGTGCAGGTCGTGCGGGAGCAGCGCTTGGTGCGACGCCGAGGGCGCCCGTCACGAGGATCGAGAGGAAGACGAGGCCGACCTGCCCGCGGTAGGGCTTGAAGAGCCGGGCGACGCGTCTGACCATGCCGTCCAGCTTACGTTTGCGGTCGACCCTTCCGCTCGCGGTCGAGCTCCTGCTCGGCCTGGGCGTACTCGGCCCGCAGCTCGGCGATCGTCGGGAGCACGGCGACCGCGGGCACCATCGGCAGCCAGAAGTTGAAGATCCGGTACGTGACGACGCCGAGCAGCGCCGGGACGAACGGCAGCCCGACCCAGTGCAGCGCGAACGTGAGCGCGATCTCGACCACGCCGGCCCCGCCCGCGGGCAGCGACCGGCGGGTCAGCACGTAGCCGGTCGCGTAGCCGAGGATCAGCGCCGGCAGGCTGATGCGGTGGCCGCTGTAGACCTGGAGCGCCGCCCACAGGCACGCGATGTCGCCGACCCAGTAGAGCGTCGCGCCGAGCAGTCCGAGACCGTGCTCCCGCGGAGGCGCCAAGAGCAGGGAGCGAAGGATGGAGAGCCCGGCGACGGTGTGCGCGAAGCCGCGGCGGATGGAGCCGCCGTCACCGGGGTCGGCATATCGGCGCGCCCGCTTCGGCGAGGTCAGCCACACGGCCACGAGGGCACCGGGGATGACGGCGAGCCACGGCAGGGTCAGCGCGTCGGAGATCTGCTCGTGCAGCGTCAGGAAGATCGCCGAGACGAGCGCCGCCGGCGCGAGCACGGCGTACTCGAGGGCGCTCAGCGCGAGGACGCGCGCGATCGCGCCGTCCCGATCCTCGCCGGCTCGGCGCAGGATCCAGTAGTCGACCGCGAAGCCTCCGCTCGAGCGCGTGGCGGCGAAGACGCCGAAGCCCGCGACGACGCTCTGCGTCGACGCCGACGCGCCGAGCTCCGGGCCTCCGTCCACGCGCGCCGTGTCTCGGACTGCGAGGACGTACCCGAGGTACGCGACCAGCTCGCCGCCGAAGCACGCGACGAGCCAGATCGGGTCGAGCCGGCCGAGCTCGTGGCGGACGCGGTGGTAGCCGGCGAGGTCGCCGAGCCCGAAGGCGGCCGCGACGGCGAGCGCCGCGGCGCCGAGGATGACCGCGACCGGCCGCCGCTCGAGCGCCGCGAGCACCTCCCGGAGACGATCGAAGGCGCGGCGCGCCACGTTCTTGTTCTACCCGGTGGCGGCGACAGCCGAAGCGCCACCCCCTCAGACCTTGCAACAGACTGCTGCAATCGGGAGCCTAGAATCGCCCGGTGGAGCGGCGCCGGCTCGGCGGGAGCGACATCGACGTCTCCCGCATCATCCTCGGCTGCGGGAACTTCGGCGGCATCGGCTCCGCGCCCGCGTTCTTCGGCCAGGGCGAGTCGCGCGAGGAGGCCGCCGCGATCATGGACGCCGCGGTCGGGCTCGGGATCACGACCTTCGACACCGCCGACGCCTACGGCGGCGGGCGGAGCGAGACCTTCATCGGCGAGTGGCTCCGGACGAAGCCGCCGGAGATCCGCGAGCGGATCGTCCTCTCGACGAAGACGTTCAACCCGATGGAGGAGGGCGCCGACCGGGGCCTGCGTCCCGAGCGGATCCGCAGGCAGCTCGAGAGCAGCCTCACCCGCCTGGGCGTGGAGCGGGTCGACATGTACCTGACGCACGACCAGGATCCGGACACGCCGATCGAGGACACCCTCGGCGCGCTCGACGAGCTCGTCCGCGCGGGAAAGGTCGGCGCGATCGGCGCGAGCAACGTCGACGGAGTCGGCCTCGCGGAGGCGCTCGAGACGAGCGCTCGCTGCGGCCTCGCCCGCTTCGAATGCGTGCAGAACTCGTACTCGCTGCTCGACCGAGACGCCGAGCGGGACGTCCTTCCGCTGTGCGCCGAGCACGGCCCCGGCTTCACGCCGTTCAGCCCGCTGGCGGGCGGCTGGCTCACGGGGAAGTACCGCCCGGGCCAGCTGCCGCCGCCTGGGTCGCGGATGACGCAGCGACCGGAGCCGTACCGCCACCTCGCGTCCCCCGCGATCTACCGCGGCCTCGAGCGCCTCGACGCGCACGCGCGGGCGCGCGGCGTCGACACAGCGACTCTCGCGCTCGCCTGGCTCCTGGCGCATCCGCTCGTCACCGCGGTCGTAGTCGGGCCGCGGCGGCCCGAGCACCTGGAGCCCGCCCGCCGCGCGCTCGAGCTCGACCTCT
>VAXK01000163.1 GCA_005885565.1 Actinomycetota bacterium | reverse complement strand
TCCTGCTCGGGGGCGAGGCGGCGCTCTTCGTCGAGCGCGGCGGCCGCTCGCTCGTCCCGCTCCGCGAGCCGGAGGAGGAGTGGCTTCGCGCGGCGCTCGCGGCGCTCGTCGAGCACGTGCGCGCGGGCGGCGCGAAGCGCCTGGCCGTCGAGCGGTTCGACGGCGAGCCGGTCGGCGAGACCGAGGTCATGGCGCTCCTGCTCGAGCTCGGCTTCCTGGCCGGCCCACGGCGAGCTGTGCTGCGGCCATGATTGGCCGCCGCATGGCCAAGCTCAAACGGTTCGACCGGTCGTTGCGGCCTGACAGCGGCACCGGCAAGCGGTGCCGCGGCGGCCCGCGCCGCGCCGTCCTGCGTCCGTAGGTGCGCACGGTGGCGCTCGTCGCGCTCGCGCTCCTCGCCGCGGGCTGCGAGGACTCCGGCCAGTCGTCGGCTCGGCATGCCGTCGGGCGCGTCGCGAGACCGACCGGCCGCGTCGCCTGCACGTCGGGCACGACGGGGCACTTCGGGAGCGGTCCGGCCGCGACGGTGTTCGTCTGCGTCGTCCACGCCGGCGGGAGGTGCGACCGCTACGTCGCGCGCCGTCGCGGTGGCCGCTTCACGGTCCGCATCCAGGCGCGCCGTACCGATTGCACCCTGCCCGTTTCGTGAGGATCGCTACGCCGAGAGCGCCGCGAGCCCTGTGAGCTTCGCCGCGGGGAAGTTCCGCAGCTTCCGCTTCAGCTGATCCGCAGTCATGTTGTGCCTTTCGCCGCTAGTTGGTGACGCCGGTCTCAGCGTCGGCACCAAGCGCGCTATGTGCGATCCCCCGAACGAGCGCTTCCCACCAGGCTGCCGAGGACGAGGCCGAAGACGACGTGGCGGAAGGTCTCCTGCGCGAAGACGCGCCGGCTCCAAAGCGGCGAGAGGTGGCGCTCGCCGCGCCGCGGGTGCTTCCGGTCGGCGACGATCCCGAGCGGGTAGAGCACGACGTTCTCGGCGAGCGCGAGCCCGACGGCGAGCCGGCGCGGCCCGATCCCGCTCCGGCCGCGAACTGCCTCGAACCCGAGCCCGAAGAGTGCGCCGTTCGCACCGTGGAGCGCGTACCCCGCGGCCTTCCAGCCCCGGCCGGAGGTGACGAGCTTGCCGAGCAGGGCGACGTCGCGGTAGTCCGAGCGGAAGAGCTTCACGTCGAGAGGCTCGAGGAGTCCCCACACCGTCGCCGCGGCCGCGCCGGCGGCCGCCGCCCGGACATGTCTGCGGAGCCCCGTCGGCACGCGGGAAGCGTAGAGCGACCGCCGCTACGCTGGCCGCGTGCCCGAAGGCGATTCGCTCCACCGGGCGGCACGGCGGCTCCAGGTGCTCGTCGGCGAGCGGCTCGAGGTCTCGTCGCCGCATCCGCGCGGCCGGCTCACCGGCGTCGCGGAGCGCCTCGACGGCCGGCGGCTGGAGTCCGTCGAGGCGGTGGGGAAGAACCTCTTGCTCCGCTTCGAGGGCGGCGTCGTCCTACGCAGCCACCTGCGGATGAAGGGGCGCTGGTGGGTCCACCCGCGCGGCCGCGAGCAGGTCGGCCGGCCGTGGCTCGTCCTGCGCGGCGCCGAGCACGAGGCGGTCCAGCTGAACGGCCCCGTGCTCGAGCTCGAGTCGAGCGCCGTGCGGGGGCTCGGCCCAGACGTGCTCGCAGAGCCGCCGGAGATCGACGCGATGATCGTGAACCTCCGCGCCGCGCCGCCGGAGCTTCCGCTCGGCGAGGCGCTCCAGCGCCAGCGGCTCGTCGCCGGGATCGGGAACATGTGGATGGCGGAGGCGCTCTGGGAGGCGCGCGCGTCCCCGTGGCGCCGCCTGGGCGACGCGGACGACGAGGATCTGCGGCGCGCGCTGGAGGCTGCGCATCGGCTCATGACGGCGTCGGTGGCGGGGCAGCGCGGGCGGCGCCGTGTCTACCGCCGCGTCGGTCGGCCCTGTCCGCGGTGCGGTGAGTCGATCCGCTCCCGCGGCCAGGGCGACGCGAACCGCATCGCCTACTGGTGCCCGGGCTGCCAGCGCTGAGGCGCTTCGTCGCAGGAGACCGCGGGCTCGCCGCGTAGTCGGCGGTCATGACGCTGCGTGCCCCTCGGCTCTACGACGCGCTCCGCCGCTTCTGCCTCGGCGCGTTTCGCCGGCTCTCGCAGGAGGTGGAGAGCGGCGCCGAGATTCCGTTCGCGTTCGAGGAGCACGGCGGGCGCGGCCGGCCGCCGTTCTACGAGTACCGGCCGCTCGTGCGCGGGTTCGTCGAGACTCGGGCGTCGCGCCTGGCGGAGGGGGAGGATGCGGCGGTCGCGCTCGAGGAGCTCACGCGCGAACCGGCGGCGGCGATCTTCGCGCGCGCGCACGGGGGAACCGGCTCGGGCGGGACCGGCTCGGGCGGGACCGAGGCGTTGTACCGAAGCGTCGTCGTACCTCTGCTCATTGCGACCGCCGAGGCCTGCGGAGGCTTCGACTGGGACGACGGCGCCTTCGACCGTGCGTACGCGGAGCTCGAGGCCTCGCTCTTCCGCTCCGGTCATGCGTACGCCGCCGTCGCGCCGCTCGTCGGGGTGTCGGTCGGCTCGGCGCTCGAGCTCGGCGAAGGGCTGCGCGTCCGGGTCGCGGCGACGGGCGAGCCGGCAGCGCTCTGGCCGGAGGCGACGGGTCTCCTGCCGCCGGGGTTCGGGCGCGAGCCCGATCGTGTGTGCGTGCTCGAGCTCGAGCGCGACCTGCGGCGCGGGGACGCCGAAGCGCCGGATGCGCCGGGCGAGATCGCGGACGCCGTGACCGCGCTTCGACTCGCAACGGCCGGGCCCGTCGCCGCCGGCCCGGTCCTCTTCGAGCGGCTCGACTGGCGGCCGTACGCGATCCGTCCCGTGCTGCCGATCGCGGCCGCCCAGCCCAGCGGCGAGCCGATCCGGCTCGACGTGGTGCGAGCGGCGCTCGCCCGCGACCTGCTCGAGCGGCTGGGCTCCGCCGACGAGGATCCGGATCTCGGCGAGGCGCTCGACCGCTGGGAGCTCTCGCTCTTCCAGACCGACCCGTTTCGCTCGGAGCAGCTCCGCGCGTCGCTCGCGGCTCTCCTCGGCGGCGGCGACGGGCTGGCGACGGCGGCCCTCCGCGCGGCGCTCCTGCTCGGCGAGTCGGGGCGCGAGCGCGCAGCGCTGCTCGACGAGCTTCGCGCGCTCGCAGGGGGCGACGCGGCGAGCGCGAACGCGGCCGATGCCGTCCGGCGGGCGCTCGTCGAGACCGTGATCCACGAGGACCGCGCGGGCCTCGTCACCGGTCTCGACGAGGCGCTGCTCGGTCACCGTCCGCGGCCGGGCCGGCCCGTCGGCGGAGCTTTCGTGGCCGCACGGGCCGCCGCCGGCTGACGCCGTTCTCTCGACACGAAATCGGCACCAACCGGACCGATTCTCCCGGGTACCGTCGAGGGCGTGGACGAAGCCCGCACCGTGCTCGCGAGGCTCGAGCGCATCGACGACCTCGAAGCGCGAGGAGCGCCGCCCGGCGCGCTCCTCGCCGAGGTGCGCGTCCTCCTCGCCGAGGCCGAGGAGTGGCTCGCGGTCGAGCCGGTCGGCACACAGCGCGCCGCTGCCGCCCTTTCCCGGTGCCACGCTGCCTTCGCTGCCCCGCGGGAGGTGGCGATGATGTAGCGCGATGACGACACGACTACGCGACGGAGCCCGCCGAGCGATGCCGATCGGGATCGCCGTGCTCCTGTTCGGAGTCTCCTTCGGCTTGCTCGCGCGGAGCGTGGGCATGGGCCGGGTGGCGCCGATCGTCATGTCGGCGACGACCTTCGCCGGATCGGCTCAGTTCGCAGCCGCATCGATCCTGCACGCGGGCGGGACCGCGGCGGCCGCGATCCTCGCGGCGGTGCTGCTCAACGTCCGTTACGCGCCGATCAGCATCTCCGTGGCCGATCTCTTCGGCGGGGCCGCGCCGAAGCGTCTCGTTCAGTCCCAGCTGATCGTGGACGAGTCGTGGGCGCTCGCGGCACGGGGCGGAGGTCGCTTCGACCGCGATCTCCTGCTCGGGGCAGGGCTGCTCCTCTATCCCTGCTGGGTCGGAGGAACGGCGCTCGGCGTCCTCGGAGGAGGCTTGCTCGGCGATCCGGCGCGGCTCGGCCTCGACGCGGCCTTCCCGGCGCTCTTCCTGGCGCTGCTCGTCCCGCAGCTCGCGGGCCGGCATGCCCTCGCCGCGGCGGTTGCTGCGGCGGCGATCGCCCTTGCCCTCGTTCCGGTGGCGCCGCCGGGGATCCCGATCGTCGCCTCGAGCGCCGCCTGCCTGATCGGCTGGCGGCGGCGATGACGCGTGTCTGGATCGCGGTCGTGATCATCGGCGCGGCAACCGTCGCGCTCAAGGCGGCCGGCCCTGTGCTGCTCGGCGGGCGAGAGCTGCCCGCCCGCGTGCGCGCGCTCGTCGGGCTGCTCGCGCCTGCCCTGCTGGCCGCGCTCGTCGTGACGCAGACGCTGGCCTCCGATCGGCATGTCGTCGTCGACGCGCGGCTGGCCGGCGTGGCGGCCGCCGCGGCGACGCTGCGGCTGCGCGCGCCCATCCTCGTCGCGGTCGCTGTCGCGGCCGCCGTGACCGCTGCCATCCGCGCTCTATAGTCGCCGCGTGGCGACTGTCCACTGGGACGAAACGGCGCGCGAGCTCGTCGAGCAAGGGCCGCTCGCCGCCTACTGGAGCGAGCTCGGCGACGCCGCGGGGTCGGTGATGGTCGGCGTCAACCGGATCGAGATCCTTCCCGGAAAGCGCTCGGGGCCGGTTCACACCGAGGGCGAAGAAGAGGAGATCTTCTGGGTGCTCGGCGGCTCCGGGTTGTCGTGGCAGGAAGGCGAGACATACGAGGTCGGTCCCGGCGACTGCCTCGTCCACGTGGCGAGCGAGCACGCCCACACACTCCTCGCCGGCGAGGAAGGCCTCGACGTGCTCGCCTTCGGCATGCGGGCCTACGCCGAGATGGGCTACCTGCCCCGGGCGGGTGTGATGCGGCACGGACGGGCGACGATCGACCTCTCCCCGGACAGCCGGCACCCCTGGGAGCGCGAGGCTGCGGCAGGCGAGCTCGAGCTGCCGCCGCCGAGCCCACGCCCGGATCGGATCGTGAACGTCGCCGACGTCTCGCCCGACGAACGCCATGGTTCGACCGTCGCCTCCGAGCAGCGCGAGCTGGGCCGGGCGGCCGGTTCCCAGCGCAGCGGTCTGAACCACGTGACGGTGCCGCCGGGGATGCTCAACGTCCCACCCCACTGCCATTCGGCGGAAGAGGAGCTCTTCGTCGTTCTCGAGGGCACGGGCAGACTCGAGCTGACTCCGTCACCCCGCCAGGCTGCATACGGCGTCGAGAAGTCCGAGCATGAGGTGCGGCGAGGCGCCGTCGTCTCGCGGCCCGCGGGAACCGGCATCGCGCACGCGTTTCGTGCCGGCCTCGACGGCCTGAAGCTCCTCGCCTACGGGACGCGCGACCCGAACGACATCTGCTACTACCCGCGCTCCGGCAAGATCTCGTGGCGCGGCGTCGGCCTGATCGGCCGGATCGAACACGTCGACTACTGGGACGGCGAGGACTGACCCGGCGCGTCGCGGGGCGCGTCGCGGATGGAGCCTAAGCCCGGCCGACCTCTCGCTGGAGCGGCAGTTCCCAAGGCAGCCCCAACCTCCTCCCCGAGGCGATCGTATCGAGGACGAGCCCACCCATGGGTGCCGAAAGAGCGCCGAGAATCCCCGCCCCGCCGCGCCCGAGACAGGCCCGAAAACGCCCTGCCTATGAGCCCTGAAGGACTCTGGTAGCCTGACCCGAACAGAGCCCCGATGGGGCTTGCCCGCCTACTTCCGCGCTCGAATCTGCGGGCGCACCCCCGAGGAGCTCGCCTGCCGACCGTCATCGCGTTCGCGAACCAGAAGGGCGGCGTGGCGAAGACGACCACGACGCTCAACCTCGCCGTCGCCTTCGCCGAGCAGGGACTGAAGGTGCTCGCGGTCGACCTCGACCCGCAGGGCAACCTCACGATGAGCCAGGGGCTGAACCCGGACACGATCGAGCGCTCCATGTTCGACGTGCTCGTCCACCGGCTGCCGATCCAGGAGATCGTCCACAAAGCCGAGGTCGACCTGGCCGTGTCCTCGATCGACCTGGCCGGCGCCGAGCTCGCGCTCTCCAGCCTCATCGGCCGCGAGCGCGCGCTCGAGAAGGCGCTCCTTCCGGTCAAGCCCGAGTACGACTACGTCCTGATCGACACCCCGCCCTCGCTCGGGCTGCTGACGATCAACGCCCTCGTCGCCTCGAACAGCGTCATCGTCCCGGTGCAGTGCGAGTACCTCTCGCTGCGCGGCCTCGTGCAGCTCGAGAACACGCTCTCGATGATCCGCGAGAACCTGAACCCGCACGTCGCGATCGGCGGGATCCTGCCGACGATGTACGACACGCGGACGCTGCACTCGCGCGAGGCGATCGAGATCCTCGAGGAGAACTTCGGCGACCTCGTCTTCAAGACCCGCATCCGGAAGACCGTGCGCTACGCAGAAGCGCCGGTGAAGGGCAGCTCCATCATCAAGTACGACCCGACCGGCCCGGCCGCGGAGGCGTACCGATCCCTCGCGAAGGAGGTGCTCGATGGCGCGCAAGCGCGCGAGCATGCGTGAAGGCCCGCTCGCGGAGCTCTTCAGGGCAACCGAGGCGGCACAGCAGCAGGCGGCGCGGAAGGAGGAGCCCGTCACGGAGGCACCCGCCGCCCCCGACGAGGCGACCGCGGAGCACGCACCCGCGCTCGAGCCCGTCGAAGAGCCCGCGCCCGACCCGCCGCCGCGCGAGCGTCCCGTCGTCCGCTATCTCGAGCCCGTTCCCGAGCCGCCGCCTCGCCTGCACCGCGCGCCTCGTGGCGAGACCGCCTCGTACCTCGCGGTGATCCGCGTCGTCGGCGTCGGCGGCGCCGGCCTGAACGCGATCGACCGGATGATGGACGCCGGCATCAACCAGGTCGAGTTCGTCGCCGTCAACACCGACATCCAACAGCTCCAGACGAGCGACGCCGCGACGAAGATCCACATCGGGCGTGAGCTCACCCACGGGCTCGGATCGGGCGCCGACCCCCAGGTGGGGCGGACGGCGGCCGAGGAGAGCTACGACCAGATCAAGCACGCCCTCCGCGGCTCCGACATGGTCTTCGTCACCGCCGGCGAGGGCGGCGGCACCGGCTCCGGAGCGACACCCGTCGTCGCCCGGATCGCGCGGGAGGTCGGCGCACTCACGGTCGGAATCGTCACGCTTCCGTTCAAGTTCGAGGGCACGCGGCGCCGTCGCCAGGCCGACGACGGCGTCGAGGCGCTGCGCGAGGCCTGCGACACGACGATCGTGATCCCGAACGACCGCCTCCTCGAGGTGCTCGACCGCTCGACGTCGATGCTGGAGGCGTTCCGCATCGCCGACGACGTGCTGCGCCAGGGCGTGCAGGGGATCTGCGACCTGATCACGCTCCCGGGCCTGATCAACCTCGACTTCGCCGACGTCCGCACGATCATGAAGGGCGCCGGCACGGCGCTGATGGGGATCGGCTTCTCCTCGACCGAGAACCGCGCGCGCGAAGCGGCCGAGCGGGCGCTCCGCTCACCGCTCATCGACACCGAGATCGCGGGCGCGAAGGGCATCCTGCTCTCGATCGCGGGCGGGGAGGATCTCTCGCTCGTCGACGTCAACGACGCCGCCGAGGTGATCCGCCAGGCCGCGACCGACGACACGAACATCATCTTCGGCGCCACGATCGACGAGCGCCTCGCGGGCCAGGTCTGGGTGACCGTGGTCGCGACGGGCCTCGGCACTGGCCACCGGCGGCGCGGGCTGATCGCGCCGGCCCGCGAAGACCCGCTCGAGCCGCCGAGCTTCCTTTCGGACTCCTAGTCCACGTCCGCACAAGAGAACGAGCGCCGGCTCGTGACCTCGCGCAGGGCGCGGCCCGGGTTCACGTCGAAGCGCAGCAGCAGCCGGCCACCGCGTGGCACGGCGAGCTCGACCATCCCGTCCGGCCGGCGGAGGACGCAGCCCGCCGAGGGCTGCCAGTACGGCGAGAAACGAACCGCGAGCCGGTAGCGCCCGGGGTGGGCGAACTGTAGGCCGATGCGCGTCTCCGTCAGCTCGAGCACGCCCGCCGGGCCCGGGCCGGTGACGATCCGCCGCGCATCAGGCACCTCGAAGATCCTGATCCGAGGGCTCCAGAAGACCGGCAGCAGCCTCGAGTGTCCGCTCGTCAGCAGGCGCGCCTCGCCGCGCGCGCTGTAGTCGACCGGCGCCGAGGTCAGGACGACGTAGCGCACGCCGAGACCGCGCAGCCACGCGAGGTACGCGTCCGGCCCGAGCCGGCTGTAGAGGAGCTTGTTCTGCGGAAAGTCGTCCTGCCGGAACCACCCGCGGGCGAGCGGGATCCCGGCCCGCGGGAGGTAGACCGCCGCCCAGTGGCCCTCGGTGTCGACCGCCTCGACGCGATACGACGGCCCGAGGTGCCGGTGCAGGTAGCGGATCGCCGGCGTCCAGTAAGTGGCGCTCGCGGCGGGGTCGGAGGTCGCGTGCGCGAAGCTCGCGGCGAGCGGCGTCACGTTCCAGGAGACGGCGAGCGCGAGCACGCCGATGCAGACGAGCCGCGGCCGCCAGTTCCGGAGCGAGAGGAGGAGCACGGCGACCGGAATCGCCGCGTAGCGAAGCCGCGCGATGTTCTCGCCCACGGCGGAGGGCACGATGAAGGCGCCGAGGCACGCCGCCATGTAGACGACGAAGACGAAGCGGACGCGGCGCGCAGGCTCGACGCGCCACGTCAGGGCCGCGCCGAAGACGCAGAAGGTCGCCGCGGCGGCGAGCTCGGCCACGGAGAACGGATAGCGCCCGCTGTCGGGGAACGCTCGCCACAGAACGACTTCCGCGGCGCCCGCGATCCCGATCACGAGGGCGGGCACGAGCAGGCGCTTCCAGTCCGTGCGCCGGTCGAGCGCGATCCCGAGGAGCACGAGGGCGAGCAGGAGGAACGCGACCGGGCTCGCCGCGAGGGTCAGCGCCGCGAGCGCTGCGAAACGCCAGTGCGCCCGCGCCTGGAGCGTCCAGAGCGCGAGGAGCGCGAGCGCGATCCCGAGCGCGAACGGGAACGCCGCCGAGAGGACGATCCCGGCCCAGACGACGGCGAACGTCCGGCTCGACCAACGCGCGGTCGGGCCCCACTCGCGCCCCATGACGACGGCGAACGCGAGCGCCGCGGTCGCGATCGTCGCCACCGCGAGCAGCTTGATCCCGAGCAGCGCCGCGAGCGGGTAGTAGAGGACGCTGTACGTGACGAAGCTGTAGCGCCCCGCGTACCAGAAGTTGTTCCAGAGCGCGAAGCCGTGCTGGAGGAAGACGGCGCGCTGGTAGGCGTGCGCGGCGAGGTCGCTCCCCGGTGGGCCGAGCCACGCGAGCACAGCCGCGAGCGAGGCCGCTGCCGCGGCCGAGAAGAGAGCTTCGCGCGCGAGAGGGGTCGTGCGAGGCACGCCGGTACCTTACGGTTCCCACCGGCCGCAGAATCAGTCCCGCCGGGCTGGAGTCATGTCCGTCCTGGCCCGCAGAGGGTCTGCCCCCGCCGTGCCAAGCGCGGAGGACGGACTCTCGTCCACAGGCGGAAGAGCTAGACGAGGTCGGCGAGGACCGTCGCGCTGAACGAGGCGACGAGGACGACGCCCGCGGCCGCGCCCGCCGCCGTGAGCGCGCGCCGGCGCGTCCCGGGAGAGCCGAACCGCGCGAGGTAGAGCGCGCCGCCCGCGCCGACGACGATGCTCACCGCGGTCTCGATCGCCTGGAGCGCGATCCCGGTCGTCAGCGCCTTCGTCAGGTCGACGCCGCGGGCCTGGAGCGCCACGGCGACGGTGCCGGTCCCGATCCCGATGTTCCCCGGCGTGAGCGGGATCACCGTCGTCAGGTCGAGCGTCGGGACGATGATCAGCGCCGCGAGCACGGGGTCCGAGACGCCGAGCGCCGCGGCGATCGCGGCCGTGCCGCCCACGCGCGCAACGGTCGCCGCCGCGACCCACCCCACGATCCGCGCTCCGCCGTCCGGTGACTGCCCGAGCGCCCGGAACGCGT
>VAXK01000265.1 GCA_005885565.1 Actinomycetota bacterium | reverse complement strand
ACGGGCAGGAACGAGTCGAGGGTCTTCCGCACCGCGATCGGGCCGCCGCCGGGGCCGCCGCCGCCGTGCGGCTGCGAGAACGTCTTGTGCAGGTTGATGTGCACGATGTCGAAGCCCATGTCGCCCGGCCGCGAGATGCCGCAGACCGCGTTCAGGTTCGCGCCGTCGTAGTACATGAGCGCGCCCGCGCGATGGAAGATGCGCTGGATCTCGTCGATGTTCTCGTCGAAGAGCCCGAGCGTCGAGGGGTTCGTCAGCATCAGCCCGGCCGTTCGGTCACCGACCTTGCCGCGGAGGTCGTCGAGGTCGATGTTCCCGCGCTTGTCCGTGCGGACGTCGACGAGGGTGTAGCCGGCCATCGCGACGCTTGCGGGATTCGTCCCGTGCGCGCTGTCCGGGACGACGATCTCGGCGCGCCCGCTCTCGCCGCGGTCCGCGAAATAGGCACGCATCAGCATCAGTCCCGTCACCTCGCCCTGCGACCCGGCCGCCGGCTGGAGCGACACCGCGTCGAGGCCCGTCACCTCGGCGAGGATCTCCTGGAGACGCCACTCGAGCTCGAGCGCGCCCTGGGCGCCGTCCTCGTCCTGGAGCGGGTGGAGGTCACGGAAGCCCGGGAGCGCGGCCACGCGTTCGTTCACACGCGGGTTGTGCTTCATCGTGCACGACCCCAGCGGATAGAAGCCGGTGTCGATCCCGAACGTGCGGGTCGCGAGCTCGCTGAAGTGACGGACGACCTCGGGCTCGGCGAGCTCGGGCAAGCGCGGCGGGCGCTCCCGCCGCAGCTCCTCGGGGACGTCGCCCGGCGGCAGGTCGTAGCTCGGCAGCGTCGAGGCCCGGCGGCCGGCTCGGCTCTTCTCGAAGATCAGCTTCACGCGGCGGTCTCGGAGTCGGCCTGGGACCGGCGGTTCACGCCGCTCGCTCCACGAGCACGTCGACGAGCCGGTCGACGTCGGCCGGTGAGCGTCGCTCGGTAACGCAGACCAGGAGCGCGTCGTCAAGCCCCTCGTAGTCCCGCCCGAGCGCGTAGCCGGGATGGACACCCTTTCGGCGCGCTTCGGTGACGACTTCGGCCGCCGGCCGTCCGACTCGCACGGCAAACTCCTTGAATGTTGTCTGATCGGGGAACACGAGCTCGAAGCCCGCACGTTCGAGTCGCTCCCTCGCGTAGCGTCCGAGCGCGAGGCAGGTCTCCCCCAGCTCGCGGAGTCCCTCCGACCCGAGCCACGAGAGGTGGACCAACCCGGCGAGCGCCAGCAGGGTCTGGTTCGTGGTGATGTTCGACGTCGCCTTCTCGCGCCGGATGTGCTGCTCGCGCGTCTGGAGGGTGAGGACATAGCCGCGCTTGCCCGCGGCGTCTATCGTCTCGCCGACGATCCGGCCCGGCATCCGGCGGATGTACGCGGAGCGAGCGGCGAAGAAGCCGTAGTGCGGGCCTCCGTACGACTGGTAGTTGCCGGCACTCTGACCTTCACCGATCGCCAGCGCGCAGCCGTAGGCTCCCGGCGCTTCCAGCACGCCGAGGGAGACTGGATCGACGTGCGCCACCGGGAGGGCCTCCGCCTCGTTCGCCGCTGCGGCGAGGTCCGGCGCCGGCTCCAGGCAGCCGAAGAAGTTCGGTTGCTGGAAGATCGCGCACGCTGCGTCCCGGCACGCCTCGCGGAACTCGTCTGGATCCGTCACGCCCGACCGGTGCGGCACCTCGACGACGTCGAGGCCGAATCCGGGCGCGTAGGTCTTCACGACTTGACGCACCTGGGGGTTCAGGGCCTCGGCGAGGACGACCTTCGATCGACCGGTCGCGTGCTTCGCGAGGAAGCACGCGTCGGCGGCGACCGTCGTGCCGTCGTAGCCGGAGGCGTTCGAGACGTCCATGCCGGTGAGCTCGCAGATCGCGGTCTGGTACTCGAAGATCGCCTGGAGCACGCCCTGGCTCATCTCGGGCTGATACGGGGTATAGGCGGTGAGCAACTCGCCGCGAGAGAGGATCGCGTCGACGACGGCAGGGACGTAGTGGTCGTAGATCCCCGCGCCGAGGAACGAAAGCTCGGCCCCGGTGTGCGCGTTGCGGCCGGCGAGCTCTTCGAGGTGCGCGACGAGCTCGGACTCGGAGAGCGCCCGCTCGGGTCGTCGATCGACGAGACGCCGATCGAGCCGAGCATCTCCTCCCGATCCGCTTCCGTGAGCGAGAGGAAGCGCGTCACTGCTCGGCGAGGAGCTACTTATAGGCCTCCGCGTCGAGCAGCGAATCGACCTCGCTCGGATCGGTGAGCCGGATCCGAACGAGCCAGCCCTCGCCGTACGGGGCCTCGTTCACGGTCTCGGGCTCGTCGACGACCTTGCGGTTCACCTCGACGACCTCGCCGGAGACCGGCGCGATCACCTCCGAGACGGCCTTGACCGATTCGACCTCGCCGTAGCTCGAAGTGGACGAGCTCGCCGAGCGCGTCCTGCGCGAACCAGGTGATCCCGAGCGTCGCCTCGTCGCCGTCGATTCGGGCCCAGTCGTGCTCCGGGTGGTACTTGAGGTCGTCCGGATAGGTCTCGGCTGCGGCCACGCGTGGTCCTCCTAGTCGTCGCGCTTGTAGATCGGCTTCTTCACGACCCGCGCCCTGCGGGCGCGTCCCCGGACGTCGATCGTCAGCTCGCTGTCCGGTACGGCTACGGCCGCGTCGACATAACCCATGCCGATGCCGACGTCGAGCATCGGCGAGAGCGATCCGGACGTGACCTCGCCGCCCTCGGCGATTGCCATGCCGGCGCGCGGAATCGCCTTGTCCACCATGACGAAGGCGGCGAGCCGACGGCGCGGCCCCTCGTCCTTCACGCGCCGCAGCTCGTCCACGCCGGCGAACCTCTTGTCGAGCGCGCAGACCCAACCGAGGCCGGCGGAGATGGCGTCGGTCTCGGGGGTGAGGTCGTTGCCGTGGAGCGGATAGCAGACCTCGAGCCGAAGCGTGTCGCGCGCGCCGAGGCCGCACGGCTTGGCCCCGCGTTCCAGCACGGCGTCCCAAAGCCGGACCGCGTCGTCGGTCTCCACGAGCAGCTCGACTCCCCGCTCGCCGGTGTAGCCGGTGCGGTTGACCATGCACTCGACGCCGTCGAGTTCGCCCTCGGCGAAGGTGAACGGCTTCGCGTCGGGTAGACCCAGCCGCTCGATCGACCGCGGCCCCTGGACGGCGAGCAACGCGTACTCGTCGGACACGTCGCGAACGTCCGAGCCGCGCAGCTCCCGCTCCTTCAGCCACTCGTAGTCGGGCCGCGTGTTCGAGGCGTTCACGATCAGCAGGAAGCGACGTGGCTCGAGCTTGTAGACGATCAGGTCGTCGACGATCCCGCCGCGCTCGTTCGTGAGGAGCGTGTACTGCGCCTCGCCGACTCCGATCCGGTCGAGGTCGTTGGAGAGGAGGCCCTGGAGCAGCTCCCCGGCGCGCGGGCCCTCGACCTCGAGCTCGCCCATGTGGGACACGTCGAAGACGCCGCAGTCGGTGCGCACCGCCCGGTGCTCCCCAATGACGCCGTCGTACTGCACGGGCATCTCCCAGCCGGCGAACGGAACCAGGCGGGCGCCGAGCTCGACGTGACGGGCATGGAGAGGCGTGCGCTGGAGGGTCTGCATTCGCGGGGATGCTACTCGCCAGTCCCCGAAACGGCGCCGCTCCGGCGTTCGGGCCGGAGCGGCTGACCGGGTCATCAGGCGGGCCGGCTCGGAGAGCCAACCCTGAGGGCACGCCGACGCTCTTGACACCACACGGACCCGAGAAACATCGTGCTGCGAGAGGAGTGCACGTCGGCTCGCGCCGAAGCAGCAGTCCTAGCTGTCGCGGAGGAACGACGGCACCTCGAGGACCTCTTCCGAGACCTCGAAGCGCTCGCCCGTGGCCACACGCTCGGCCGGCTCTTCCACCGGCACGCCGTGCTCGCGGCGACGGCGCCGGCGCTGGGCGCCGAAGCCGGTGGCGATCACCGTCACGCGCACCTCGTCCTTGAGGCTCTCGTCGATGACGGCGCCGAAGATGACGTTCGCGTTCTGGTCGGCGGCGCCGGTGACGACCTCGGCCGCCTCGTTGACCTCGAACAGCCCGATGTCCGTCGGGCCGGTGATGTTGAGGAGGATGCCGGTCGCGCCCTCGATCGACGCCTCGAGGAGCGGCGAGGACACGGCGGTGCGCGCCGCCTCGGCCGCGCGGCTCTCGCCGGAGGCGACGCCGATGCCCATGAGTGCCGACCCCGCATCGCGCATGATCGTGCGGACGTCGGCGAAGTCGAGGTTGACGAGCCCGGGCACGGTGATCAGGTCGGTGATTCCCTGCACGCCCTGGCGGAGGATGTCGTCCGCCATCCGGAACGCCTCCACGATCGACGTCTTCTTTTCCACCACCTGGAGGAGCCGGTCGTTCTCGATCACGATCAGCGTGTCGACGCGGTCGCGGAGGCTCTCGATGCCGCGCTCGGCCTGTTCGGCCCGCCGGCGCCCCTCGAAGGCGAACGGGCGGGTGACGACGCCGACGGCGAGCGTGTCGAGCTCACGCGCGAGCTCGGCCAAGATCGGTGCGCCGCCGGTCCCTGTGCCGCCGCCCTCGCCGGCGGTGATGAAGACCATGTCCGCGCCCTTGAGCGCTTCCTTGAGCTCGTCGCGGCTCTCGTGCGCGGCGGCCTGGCCAACCGCGGGATCGGCGCCCGCCCCGAGCCCTCTCGTCACCTTGGCGCCGATGTGGATCTTGACGTCGGCGTCGCACATGAGCAGCGCCTGGGCGTCGGTGTTCACGGCGATGAACTCGACCCCGGAGAGGCCTGCGTCGACCATGCGGTTGACCGCGTTCGTGCCGCCGCCGCCGATCCCGACGACCTTGATCACTGCCAGGTAGTTGCCCGTCTGTTCTCTCACTCTCGACCTGCCTCAGCGTCAACCTTCGGTGGAGCGTCCGACGCACGGTGCGGCGGAGCGACCTGAGGGTACGTCGCATCGTCGGCTCTGTCAACGGGAATGCGTCCGGAAACCCTCAACCTCTACCTACGGGTTGAGCGTTCTCGGAGCCGGCGACCGGCCGCGCCGGAAGACTCACGTCGAGGTAGGCCGCCCCGCGGACGAGCGGGAAGATCCGCGCGGCGACGGCGAGCTTGAGCGCGAGGTTCTGCTCGTCGCCGAGGCGAAGCTGGAGCCCTGAGCGCAGTGCGAAGACGAGCGACCCGCCTGTCGTGGAAACGTCGCGTACGTGTCCTCGGAACCCGACGCGTCGCGCGATCGCAAGCGCCGCTGCCGCCTGCCCGCCCTCGTCGGGCGACACGGTGGCGCCGATCTGGACGTCGACGCTTCGAGGCAGCCAGACCCGCGGCAGCGAGCACGCGCCCGCGCGCGGAGACGAGCCAGGCGGAGGCGCCCTGTCGGATGACCGCGACCGGCCGCTCCGGGACGACGACGATACGCAGCGTGTTCGGAAAGGCGCGGTCATATGTCGCGCTCTGCACGTCGGGCACGCTCGCGAGCCGGCCCTCGACGTCCGAGCCGTGCAGCGCGAGCAGGCTCTTCCCCTCGAGCGACCGGAGCGCCGCCCGCACGTGCGCCGCCGCCGCGCCGTGGACGCCGCTGACCTCGATCGAGCGCACGGCGAAGAGCGGCGTCTCGCGCGCGACCAGGTAGAGGACGCCGGCCGCGCCGAGGGCGGCTCCCGCGACAAGGAGCGCGCGGCCGGTCGGCACGAGGCGCGCCACCCGCGCGAGGTCGGGCGCGCCCAGCCGCCGACGCTGCGGAAACGGGACGACCGCCACGCCGCCCACTTCGCCGCGCCGGTCCAGGCTCCTACAACGGCGGCAGTGCTAGCCCTCCGAGGAGCTCGACCTCGTGCCGCAGCTCGACGCCGAACTGCTCCAGCGCGCGCCGCCGGCCCTCCTGCATCAGGGCCAGCGCGTCGGCCGAGCGCGCGCCCCCGGCGTTCTCGATGAAGTTCGCGTGACGCGGCGAGATCTGGGCGCCGCCGATCCGGTGGCCTTTCAGGCCGCACGCCTCGAGCATCCGACCTGCCGAGAGCTCGTGGTCGGGGTTCTTGAAGACGCTTCCGAAGGTTCGCTTGTTCGTCGGCTGGGCGGCTTTGCGCTGCGCCTGCATCTCCGCGACCGTCGCCCGGATCTCGTCGGCGGGCCGCGGCGCGAGCCGGAGCTCCGCACGGGCGACCACCTGGCCGTGCCTGAGCTCCGAATGCCGGTAGCCAAGCCCGAGCTCCTCCGCCGTCCTCCAAGCGGCGCCGTTCCCGTCGACCACGAGGGCACGCAGGAGGATCTGCGCCCAGTCGCCGCCGTAGGCGCCCGCGTTCATCCAGACGCCGCCGCCGACGGTGCCGGGGATGGCGCAAGCGAACTCGAACCCGCCGAGCCCTGCCGCGCGCGCCCGGTGCAGGCAGACGGCGTTCGCGGCGCCGCCGCCGGCGACGAGGAGGTCGCCGTCGATCTCGGCCGCCGCGAGGTCGCCCCCGAGCCGGAGGACGAGCGCCTCCACGCCGTCGTCGGCGACGAGGAGGTTCGACCCGAGCCCCACCGTCGCCACCGGCAGGTCTCGCTCGCGCGCCCACGCAAGCGCCTCGTGCAGCTCGTCGAGCGACTCCGGCCGGGCGAAGGCGCGCGCCGGCCCGCCCGTGCCGAGCGTCGTGAAGCGCGCGAGCGGGACGTTCTCCTCGATCCTCACCGGAGCGCCTCGAGGACGAGGGGTACTGCCCGGTCGACGTCTCCGGCGCCGACGACGAGCACGACGTCGCCGGCATCGGCCCACTCCGCGACGATGCGTGCGCCGTCGGCGGGGTCGGGCGCCCAGCCGATCCGCATCCCGGGACGCACCTCGGCCGCGGCGTCGACGACGGCCTTCCCCGACAGGTCCGGCGGGACCTCCTCCCGAGCGGCGTAGATCTCCGTGACGCACGCCGAGTCGGCCTCGGCGAGGGCGCCGCCAAGCTCGCGCGCGAGATACCGCGTCCGCGACGGCAGGTGCGGCTGGAAGAGGACGTGGACGCGCTCGCCGAGTTCCCGGGCGGCCACGATCGTCGCCGCGAGCTCCGTCGGATGGTGTGCGTAGTCGTCGTAGACCGTTACGCCGCGCACCTCGCCGGCGAGCTCGAACCGCCGGCCAACGCCGCGGAACTCACGCACCACGCGCGCCGTGGCCGCCCGCTCCTCGCCGGCCAGCTCGAGCGCCGCGAGCGCCGCGGCGCCGTTCCGGCGGTTGTGCTCACCCGGCAGGTGCGGGAGCGCGTCGGCGGGGAGCGGCTCGAGCTCCCAGCCGCGCACCGGATTCGGCACCTCCGCGAGCCAGCGGGCGAAGAGGTCCGCGAGCTCGACCCCGATCTCCGGGCGGAGGAGCTCGATCGTCCGATCCGACTCGTCGCCCTCGACGACGAGCCAGCCCTCGCCGGTGCCCGCGTTGCCGCCGAGCTGCGGCACCTCCGCGCCGATCACGAAGGCCGGGTCGCGGCCGAGCTCGCGGAGCGCGAACGCGATCAGCGCCGTCGTCGTCGACTTGCCGTGCGTGCCGCCGACGACGATCGAACGGCGGAGCGAGACGAGCTCGGCGAGGAACTCGGCCCGGCTGCGGCCGGCGACGGTCGGATAGGCGCTCGAGACGACGATCTCCCACCCGTCGCGCAGCTCGGGCTCGGGCGAGACGACGACCTCGATCCCGGCCGCCCGCACCGGCTGGAGGTACGGCGTCTCGTTCCGGTCCCAGCCGCCGACCTCCGCCCCCCACACGCGCGCGAGGACCCCGTAGGCGGAGAAGCCGGCGCCGCCGATCCCCACGAGCCAGATGCGTCTACCGGCGAGCGGCTGCAAGCTCGATCAGCTCCTCCGCGATCCGCTCGGCGGCGTCCGGGCGCGCGGCCGCGAGCATCGCGGCGCGCATCGCCCCGAGCCGCTCCGGGTCGGTGACCAGCTCCCGGACGAGTGCCTGTCCCTCGGACGGGTCCCGGACGGCCACGGCCCCTCCGGCCGTAACGAAGTGCTGGGCGTTCAGCCACTGGTGGTCGCCCGTTGCGTGGGGGTACGGGACGAGGACGGCGGGGAGGCCCGCCGCGGCCAGCTCCCAGACGGTCCCGCCCGCGCGGGAGAGCGCGAGATCCACAGCGGCCAGGGCCGCGCCGAACTCGTCCGTGGAGGGTAAGAGGACGTAGTCCGGCCGCGAGACGCGACCGCGCAGCGCCTCGAAGTCCCGCTCGCCGGCGAGGTGCAGCACGGCCGGCCCGTCGGCGCCGAAGGCCGCGACCGCGAGCTCGTTCAGCGCGTGCGCGCCCGCGAGCGCGCCGAAGACGCCGAGCACCGGCCCGTCCGCCGGGAGCCCGAACCGCGCGCGTGCCTCGGCGCTCGGCACCGGCCGCGAGCGCGCGGGGATCGGCCGCCCGACGACGGGGTACTTCGGGCCACGTCTCCCGGGGATGTCGTACGCGAGGAAGACACGCTGCGCGAACGGCGCCGCGAGCCGGTTGGCGAGCCCGAGCCGCGCGTCGGCCTCCGTCAGCGCGGCACGCACGCGCTGCGTCCACGCCGCGAGCACCATCGGCCCGGCGACGAACCCGCCCGCTCCGAGGACGACGTCCGGCCGCCGGGCCCGCAGGATGCGCACGCACTCGACCGGCGCCGAGCCCGCACGCAGGAGCGCGAGGACGAGCGCCGGGCCCGCCCGCCGCGGGAGGCCCGAGATCCGGAAGGTGTCGAGCTCGTAGCCCGCCTCAGGAACGAGCCGCGCCTCGACGCGATCCGGCGACCCGGCGAACGTCACGCTCGCGCCGCGCGCCCGCAGCTCCTCCGCGACCGCGAGCGCCGGCAGGACGTGCCCGGCCGTCCCGCCGGCCGCGATCAGGCACCGCAGCTCTCCTCGCTCCCGCATGACCACCGGCGATGTTAAGGAGGACACCCACCGACGCGAGCTGGACGACGAGGCTCGAGCCGCCGTAGGAGACGAACGGCAGCGGGATCCCGGTCAGCGGCGCGAGCCCGAG
>VAXK01000264.1 GCA_005885565.1 Actinomycetota bacterium | reverse complement strand
GACACGACGCGGCGGTTGGCGGCGTCGCGCTCGACCTTGATCCGCCCCTGCCGGTCCCAGCGCCGCAGCGTGTCGAGGCTGATCCCGAGCGCCCGCGCCGCCTCGCTTGCCGTGTACGTCGCCTTCGGCACGGGCGGGAGGCTATCGCATAGGCATTTCCTATGTACAACTCGAAGCGGATTGTCGGTACGCTGGCGCCGCCGGGGTGCCCTCCGGGGCTGAGATCACACCCGTCGAACCTGATCCGGTTAGCACCGGCGAAGGGAGGAAGCAGTGGACGTCGAGACGGCTTCGTGGGGGATCGAGCCCGTTCCGGATCGCCTGCGCGTGCTCGGCTTCCTCGACACGCTCCTCCTCTGGGGCAACCTGTCGATCTCGCTGCTCGTGATCGTGCTCGGCGCGTTCCTCGTCCCCGCGCTCTCGCTGCGGACGGCGCTGCTCGCGATCCTCGTCGGCGCGCTGGCCGGAAACGTGCTGCTCGGGCTCGCCGGGATGATCGGGAGCGACGCCCGGGTCCCCGGCATGGTGCTGCTCCGCGCTCCGCTCGGGCGGCGCGGCTCCTACGTGCCGACGGTGCTGAACGTCGCCCAGAACCTCGGCTGGTCGACCTTCGAGCTGATCATCATCTCGATCGCCGCGGCGAAGCTGTCGGACAGCGTCTTCGGCTTCTCCGCGCGCTGGGTCTGGGCGGTCGCGTTCGGAGCCGTCTCGGTCGCGCTCGGGCTGCTCGGGCCGATCGGCTTCGTCCGCCGCTACGTGAAGAAGTTCGCCGCGTGGGCCGTCCTCGCGTCGATCGTCTACCTGACCTGGTGGGTCCTGGACAAGTCGCACGTGCACGCGTTCTGGGCGGCGAAGGGCTCGGGGGGCATGACCTTCGGCCAGGGCGTCGACCTCGTGATCGGCAGCATCGTCTCGTGGACGCCGCTCGCCGCCGACTACACGCGCTTCGCGCGCAGCCGCCGCAGCGCGTTCTGGGGCACCGGGCTCGGCTACTTCGTCCCCACCCTCTGGTGCTTCGGGATCGGCTGCCTGCTCGTGCTCGCCCGCGACATCAGCGCGCCCGAGCAGATCCCCGCCGCCGTCGCGGCCGGGAGCGCGGGCATCCTCGCCCTCCTCGCCCTCACCGTGGACGAGTCGGACGAGGCCTTCGCGGACATCTACTCCACCGCCGTCTCGCTCCAGAACCTGCTCCCGCGTGTGTCGCAACGGCTGCTGATCGTGCTCGTCGGCGCCGCGGCCACGACCGGCGCGGTCGTGATCAACCTGCGGCACTACCAGGACTTCCTGCTCCTGCTCGGGTCGGTGTTCGTCCCGCTCTTCGGCGTCCTCCTCGCCGACTGGCTGTCGCGCGGCGCGCACTACGGCGAGGCCGACGTCTTCGACGGGCCGGCCGTGCGCGTGGAGCTGCTCGCCGTCTGGATCGCCGGCTTCTGCCTCTACCAGTGGCTTGCGCCGGTCGGGCCGCACTGGTGGACGAGCCTGGTCGGCCACACCAGCCCCGGCCATTCCGACTGGACGGCTTCGTTGCCCAGCTTCGCGGCCGCGTTCGGCCTGACGCTCGGGATCAGAGCGCTAGATTCGGCCCGTGCGGCCAGTGGCGCTCGTCGGCAGCCTCTCGCTCGATCGCGTTGACGGCGGCCGGCCGCGGATCGGCGGCGCCTCCTACCACGGCGGCCGCGCCCTGCGGCTGCTGGGCGGGCGCGGCCGGATCGTGGCGAAGTGCGGCCGGGCCGACCGGCGCGAGCTCCTGCCGCGGCTCGTCGCGCTCGGCCTGCCGGTCACGCTCTGGAGCGGCGGGGCGACGCACGCGTTCTCGTTCCGCTACGACGGCGACCGGCGGCAGATGGCGGTCGACACCGTCGGCGATCCGTGGCGGCCGGACGAGCTGGCCGGCGCGCTCGCCGGCGTCGCCGCCGTGCACGTCGCACCGCTCCTGCGCGGCGACTTCCCGCCCGACGCGCTCGCGCAGGCGGCGCGCCGGCGGCGCCTCTCGCTGGACGGGCAGGGGCTCACCAGGCCGCGGCGCGAGGGCCCGCTCGAGCTCGACGCCGACTTCGACCACGCCCTCCTGGAGCACGTCTCGGTGCTGAAGCTCGCCGAGGAGGAGGCGCGCGTCCTCGTGGGTGAGGCGTCCGCGGCCGCGCTCCGCGAGCTCGGCGTGCCGGAGGTCGTCGTCACCCTCGGCACGCGCGGCTCGCTCGTCTACGCGAACGGCCGGCTCGAGCGCGTGGAGGCGAGCCCCGTCCCGACGACCGACCCGACCGGGGCCGGCGACGCCTTCGCGGTCACGTACCTCGCCTCGCGTTCCGACGGCCACGCCCCGGCCGCCTCGGCTCGCCGCGCCACCGCGCTCGTCGCGAGCCTCCTCGCCGGCCGCACGCGATGAGGGCGGTGGTCGGCACCGTGGACGGCGTCTACCTCGTCGACCTCGAGGACGAGACGATCATGCCGCTCGGCGCCGAGGAGGAGCTGCCGCAGCGGGCGCCGGTCGAGGTCTCGCTGCCGCTGCTCGTCGACGCGGCCGCCTCCGGGTCGACGGTCGTCGCGGTCGTCGACCGCCGCCCGCCGCTCGTCGTCTCCCACGACGCCGGCCGAACGTGGCGCGAGGCGGGCGGAGGCCTGCCGCGAGGCCGCGCCGTCGCGATCGCCGACGACGACCCGGATCTCGTGGTGTACGCGGCTCGGAACCGCCTCTACCTCTCGCGCGACGGCGGCCGCTTCTGGAGCGCGCTCACAGTCGAGCTGCCGGAGATCCAGAACGTTGCGTTCGACTGAACGTCCCTCGTTCGAGGGACGCGCGAATACCACTCACAACCGATACGGGCGGAAGACGGCGGGAGACTCCTCCTCCTGAAGGGCGACCGCCAGCACGGTCGCCCTTTGTTACGGCAAGCGGAACTCGCCGCGGGCCACGACGACTACTGACCCGCCAACCTCGACGCGCTCCACGTTCTCGGCCGAGCCTTCGACGCGCGCGTAGAGCTTCGACGGACGGTCGATCTCGGCGCCCTGCGAGATCTCGATCTCCTCGCCGAACGGCGCGAGGCCGTGGCGGGCGACGTGGAGCGCGAGCGGTCCGGCCGCCGAGCCCGTCGCCGGATCCTCGGGAACGCCGCCGCCGGGGGCGAACATCCGCGTCTTCCAGCGGCGGCCCTCGCCGGCGAAGCAGTTCGCGGTGAGCGCGGCGCCGTTCCGCGCCAGCCGTTCGAGGTCGGGCTTGACCGCCGCGACGTCCTCCTCGGAGCCGAGACAGACGTAGACGTGCCGGAGGCCGTTGTCGTAGACCTCGACCGGGAGCTTCGACTCCGCGACGCCGAGCGCGCCGAGCAGCTCGTCCGGGTCGTCGTAGGCCTCGACGGACGGGATCGGCTGCTGCATCCGCCCGAAGACGATCCGCGCGCCCTCGCGCTCGAGCTCGACGGGGACGACGCCGTT
>VAXK01000198.1:7382-35080 GCA_005885565.1 Actinomycetota bacterium | reverse complement strand
ACGAGGACGGGCCGCCTCCTCCGCCGCCTCTCCCTCGACGAGCTGCCGCAGCTCTGGAACGTCGTCCGCGGCGACATGAGCCTGATCGGCCCCAGGCCCACGCTTCGCTACCAGGTGGAGCAGTACACGCCGCGGCAGCGCCGCCGCCTCGACGTGAAGCCCGGCCTCACAGGCTGGGCCCAGGTGAACGGCCGCACGAAGCTGCCGTGGGACGAGCGCATCGAGCTCGACGTCTGGTACGTCGAGCACCGCACGCCGTGGGTCGACGCTCCGGACGCCGTTCGCCCTCGTCACCGGCACGTACAAGGGCGAGACCGGCGGCTGGAAGCCCTCAGCACCCGCGGGCGACGACTAGCGCATAGGCGAGCTTCGCGGGCTCGAGGAAGACCTCGAGCGGGATGAGGCTCCGGCGGTACGTCGAGCCGGTCACGAAGACGCGCGCATGCGTGCAGCGGTCGAACAGGAGCCGCGCCCGGGTCACGTGGTAGGTCGAGGTCACCACCAGCACCGAGCGCCAGCCGCGCGCAACGGCCATCTGCGCGACGGCGCGCGCCTCGCCTCGGGTGCTGTACGGATCGGGCCTGAAACAGAGCACCCGAAACCGCGCCGCGCCGCGGCAGAGCCGGTTCGCCTCGTGCCACCCCGGCGCGCGCCCGTCGGAGATGACGAGCGTCGGCGCAATGCGCCTCGTCATCAGCTCGAGCGCCTTCCCGAGCCGCAGGTGGTCGCCCGCCAGCACGACGACCGCGTCCGCGTGACGCGGGCTCTGCTGCACCGGCCACAGCACGAACCGGACGACGACGACGGCCCAGGCGCCGACGAGGACGACCACGACGGGCAGGACGAGGCGGCGCACGGAGGCATCTATACGCTCCACGCGTGCCGACCGTCCTCTTCACCTGCGCCGGCATGCGCGTCGACATCGTCACGGCGTTCCGGGGGGCGGGCGCCACGACGATCGCCGTCGACGTCGACCGCTACGCGCCCGCGCTCTACCGGGCCGACCGCTACGCGCTCGTCGGCCGCATCGAGGAAGACGGCTACGTCGCCTCCCTCCGGGACCTCGTCCGCGCCCACGACGTCGACGTCATCGTCCCGCTCGCCGACATGGACCAGCTGAAGCTGGCCCACGCCCGCGACGAGCTCGACGCCCTCGTTTTGCTCCCCGACGCCGAGGTGGTCGACCGGATGGGCGACAAGTACGCGGCGCACCGACTCTTCGAGGAGCTCGGCTTCGACTCGCCGGCCACGTACCTCCAGGACGAGATTCCGGACGACCTCGAGTTCCCGGTGCTCGTCAAGGCCCGCCGCGGCTACGGCTCGCGGCACATCTACCGCGCGCACGACCGCGAGGCGCTCGAGCTCGAGCTGGAGCGAACCCCCGTCGAGTCGATGGTGCAGGCGGTCTGCCCGGGCGCCGAGTTCTCGATCGACCTCGTCTGCGACCTCGAGGGCCGCTGCCTGAACGCGATCCCGCGCACGATGATCGAGTCGAAGGGAGGCGAATCGATCAAGGGCATGACCGTGAAGGACTGGGAGCTGATCGACCTGGCCCGCGGCCTCTCCGAGGCGATCCCGCTCAAGGGGGTCGCCACCGTCCAGTGCTTCCGCGGCCCCGACGGCAAGCACCGCATCACGGACGTGAACCTCCGCTTCGGCGGCGCCTTCCCGCTCCCCCAGGCGGCCGGCGGACGCTACCCCGAGCTCGTGCTCGCCCTCGCCGCCGGCGAGCGGCCGGAGCCGCGGGTCGGCGCGTTCACGGAGGGCGTCGTGATGACCCGCTTCCTCTCCCACCTCTGCCTGACGGCCGCGCCGGACGGTACCCTCGAGCCGTTCTCCGAGGAGCTCTCAGAAGAATCGGTGTCGCCGCGGTCGTTGCAGCCGTAGCCGCGGGCTGCGGATCGACCCATACGGAGGCGCAGAAGCCTGCCCTCCACGAGCCGGGCAACGTGGCGAAACGTCCGAAGCCACGCTCACAGCGCGTCCTCGTGACCGTCCTCGACGGCGACCTGCGGCGACCCGTCGCCCGCGCCCACGTCCGGCTCGGCCGGAGCGCCGGCGTCACGAACCGCCACGGCGACGTCTTCCTGCGCGTCCGCCGCCGCACGGCGTCGCTCGTCTCGGTCCGAGCGCGCGGGTACTCGCCGGCCACGCGCCGCCTCTGGTTCCGGCGACGCCCGTGGGCGCAGTTCCCGATCTACCAGCCGCGCCTCCAGTGGCCGATCTACGGCGCGACGCCGACGCGGACGGAGGCGCAGACGCGGATCAGGCTCCGCCCGCCCTTCCGGATGGTCTGGAGCCAGGGGATGGGCTCGCTGATCGAGTTCCCGGCCGTCGTCTCGAACGGGATGGCGTACATCGGCAACGCGCGCGGCCAGGTGCGGGCGATCTCGATGCGGAACGGCGAGATCGCTTGGCGGCACGTCACCCCGAACGGGAAGATGGCCGCCTCGCCGGCCGTCTACGGCGACGAGATCGTCGCGCACGGCATGGACGGCCACGTCTGGGTGCTCGACCGCTCCTCCGGGCGGCTCCGCTGGCACTACACGGTCGGCTCGCCGGTCGAGTCGTCGCCGATCGTGCGCCACGGCGTCGACTACTTCGGCTCGTGGAACGGGAACGTCTACGCGCTCGACCTGCGCCGCCACCGCGTCCGGTGGGTCCACCGGTCGGGCTACAAGATCACCTCGAGCGCCGCGCTGGCGGGCAGCACGCTCTTCGTCGGCGACTACGGCGGCCGGCTGCTCGCCCTCTCCGCGCGGACGGGACGGCTGCGCTGGAGCGCCTCCGTGAACGGCAGGATCTACGGGACGCCCGCCGTCTCGCACGGCCGCGTCTTCGTGCCCTCCTCCGACGGCGACTCGCTGACCGCCTTCTCGACGCGCGGCACTCGGCTGTGGTCGATCCACACCGGCTCGTACGTGTACTCGTCGCCCGCCGTCTGGGGCGGCCGCGTCTTCTTCGGCTCCTACAACGGCGTCTTCTACTGCGTGTCGGCCGCGAGCGGCCACGTCCTCTGGGAGGTCGGGACCGGCGGGCCGATCTCGGGCGCGGCCGTCGTCGTCGACGGCGTCGCGTACGCGGGGAGCTTCGCGCACCGGATCGTCGGCGTCGACGCGCGCACCGGTCGCGTCCTCCTTCGCTTCCCGCACGGGCACTATGTTCCGGTGTCCGGAAACGGCGGCCGGCTCCTCCTGCACGGGTACTCGCGCCTCTACGCGGTCGAGCCCCGCCGCCCGCGGCGATGAAGCGGGCGGCGCTCGTCGCCGCGCTCGTCCTCCTCGCACCGGGAGCGGCGCGCTCCTCGGCGCCGGGCGACGTCGTCCTGGTCGGCCGTGGCCTCGACCGCGCCGTCGCGAACGGCTCCCTCACCGTCGACGAGGCGATCGGCTACCGCGCCGACCTCCAGAGCGCGTACGCGACCCTGCGGCGGCTCGGCGGCGGGCGCGAGCGGAACCTCGCCGCGGTGCTCCACGACGTCGCGCTCCAGTGGCAGGGCTACAACTCGTCCCGCGCCTACGCGCTCTTCTCGATGCTGGAGACGAACGCGGCGTACTTCGGCAACCGCACCGTGCCGGTCGCGAAGACGGACCTCCCGGACGCGGACGGCGTCGTCTACCGCTTCTTTCCCGGCCAGGGCTTCCAGCTCCATCCGCTCGCCGACGCCGGCGCGCTGAACGCCGCCGTCGCGTCGAAGGACCCCGACCGCACGGAGCGCCTCGCGCTCGCCCTCCTCGACCGCGGCGTCCCGTCGAGCGGCGCGCTCCGGTTCGAGTACTACTTCCCGTTCAGCGGCGGCCGGCCGCCCTGGACCTCCGGGATGGCGCAGGCCGTGATGGCCCAGGCCTTCGCCCGCGCCGCCGCCCTGACGGGCGATACCGACCTCCTCGGCGACGCGGCCACGATCTTCCACGCCGTCCAGCTCGGGCTCGTGCGGCGGCTCCCCCAGGGGCCGTGGATCCGGCTCTACTCCTTCGACTCGGAGGTGGTGCTGAACGCGCAGCTCCAGGCGATCCTCTCGCTCGAGGACTACGCGGCCGCGACAGACGACGTGCCGGCCGCGACCCTGGCCGCCTCGATGCTCGCGAGCGCGCAGCGGCTCCTGCCGCGCTTCGACACCGGCTACTGGTCGCTCTACTCGCTCGGCGGCGACGAGTCGCCGCTCGAGTACCACACGTACGTGATCCAGCTCCTGAACAAGCTCGCGGCTCGGCATCCGAACGGCCCGTGGGCGCAGGCCGCGGCGCGCTTCACCCTCGACCGCGAGCAGCCGCCGAGCTTCCGGGCGGGCCCGGCGCCGGGGACGCTCTACCCGCGCCCCGCCGACGGCTTCAAGGACGTCGCCTTGATCCGCTTCTGGCTCTCGAAGCGCTCGCGGGTGACGGTCGCCGCCGGCGGGCGCGCGACGAGCGCCTGGCTCTCGCACGGCTCGCACACGCTCGTTTGGTCGCCGGGCCCGCTCCGCCCGGGCTCGTACCAGCCGACCCTGAGCGCCGTCGACCTGGCGGGGAACAGGGGCTCGGTTACCCTGCCGCCGATCACGGTCGCGTGGGACACGTCGGCGCCGGACGTGACCGCCTCGGCCGGCGGGCGGCGGCTGACCTGGCACGCGACCGACCCGGGGACGCCGTGGCTCGACCTGCGCGTCCTGCTCGCCCAGGGCTCGCGGCACGTGACGCTCTGGCTCGGCCGCCGCGGCCTCTCGGGCGCGACGACCCTGCGCCTGCCGCCCGGCCGCTGGTCGGCCGCCCTCGTCGCCGCGAACTCGGCCGGAAAGCGGGCTCGCGTTCCGCTCGGCGTCGTGCCCTAACAACCCGGCCGCAATCGCGAACTTCTTGCTGAGGAATCGCTAATGGGCGCGCCGTACGCTCGGTCCCGGCAGCGCACGTGGCCCGTCGAGACGACATCCAGGGGCTCCGAGCGGTCGCCGTCCTGCTGGTCGCCCTCGGCCACGCCGGCGTCCCGTTCCTGGGCGGCGGCTACGTGGGCGTCGACGTCTTCTTCGTCCTCTCCGGGTTCCTGATCACGGGGATCCTGCTGTCTGAGGCGGAGCGGCGCGGGACCGTCTCGCTCGGACACTTCTACGCGCGGCGCGCGCGGCGAATCCTTCCGGCCGCGGCGCTGACGCTGCTCGTCACGGACGTCGCCGCCCACCACCTGCTCAACTTCGTGCGGGCGCGACAGGTGATCTCGGACAGCGTGTGGGCGGCGGTCTTCGGAGCGAACGTCCACTTCGCGCAGCAGGGGAGCGATTACTTCGCGCAGGGACAGCCTCCGTCCCCGCTCCTGCACTTCTGGACGCTGTCCGTGGAGGAGCAGTTCTACCTCGTCTGGCCGGCGCTCCTGTCGCTCGTCGTGCTCCGCCGGCGGCGCCTCCTGCTCGTGGTCGTCGCCCTCGGGCTCGCGTCGCTTGCTTGGTCGATCGCGACGACGCGAGCCTCGGAGAACGCCGCGTACTTCTCCACCTTCGCCCGCGCGTGGGAGCTCGCGCTCGGCGCGGCGCTCGCGATCGCGTGGCCGAGCCTGCCGCCGCTGGGCGCGCGCGTCCGATGGATCGGCCTCGCCGCAATCGCGGCCGCGGCGGCCGGCTTCTCGAGCAAGACGCCGTTTCCCGGCTATGCGGCCCTGCTGCCGGCCGCAGGCGCCGCGCTCGTCATCGCGGCCGGTGGCCGGGCTTGGCTCCTTTCCTCAGCGCCGTTGCGATACGTGGGAGACCGGTCCTACGCCTTCTACCTGTGGCACTGGCCGGTGCTCGCGATCGCCGGCCAGTACGCCGGGCACGATCTCTCGACCGCGGTGAACCTGTTGCTCCTCCTCGGCGCCTTCGGGCTCTCCGTGCTGAGCTACGCGCTCGTCGAGAACCCGATCCGGTACGCGAAGGTGCCGGCGCGAATCCTTTGGCCGGCATCGGCGGCACTCGCGCTGGGACTGGCGCTCGTCATCCTGCGCTCGGTCGGCGGCGGGACGGCCGCGGCCGCCGTCCACCCGCGCCCGCTCCTCGACCCGGCCGTGGTTGCGCAGGAGCGCGCGGTGTCGAAACCGCTCCCCGCAGTCGTCAGCGCGGTCCGGGCGGCGGAGCGAGGCGCGCCCCTGCCCTCGCCGCTGACCCCGGCGGTCGAGAGCCTGCGGAGCGACTTCTACTTCTTTCCCGACGGCTGCGTGCCGAGCCGATCCGGGACGTCGAGCAAGATCTGCCGCCTCGGCTCGACGCGCGCCCGCAAGACGATCGTCGTCATCGGCGACTCGCACGCGGAGATGTGGATGCCGACCATCCTCGCCATGGCGCAACGGGACGGCTGGGTCGTCGTCCCGCTCGTGAAGGTGCGCTGCATCCCGCGGACCTGGCCCGGAACCGACGACTGCGGCGGCTGGTTCCGCTGGGCGAGACGGCAGGCTCAGGCGCTCCGGCCGGACGTCACGCTCATCGTCGGCAGCCGCGCGGGCGCCTTCGACCCGCCGGCGGCCGTGAAGCCGATCGGTGCGCTGAGCATCGCGATGAAACGCTTCTCCGCCAGCGTGATCGTCGTCGGCGACGAGCCGAACCAGACGCGCGACCCCGTCGACTGCCTGCTCGCGCCCGGGTCGACGATGAAGAGCTGCACCGCGAAGGGCACGCCCGTCCAGCTCCAGACGGAGACGGCCATCGCGGCCGCCGCGAAGCGAAACGGCGTCGGCTACATCGCCACGCTGCCCTGGTTCTGCGCGCACCCGCGTGGGTCCACGACCGACGAGCTGTGCCCGCTGGTCGTCAACCACACGATCACGTCGATCGATCGCGGTCACGCGTCGAAGACCTACGCGCTCGAGCTCCTCCAGCCGTTCCGAGCGGCGTTTCGACGAGAGCTCTTCCGGTAGGGCGCGGGCGCTAGCCTCCCCCCGTGCGCCGCCTGCTGATCGTCCTCGCCGCGCTCGGGGTCCTCGGCGCCGCGGGCGTCCTCGCGTGGCTCCCGTTCCGCGGCCACTCGGCCGCTGCCCCGCCGAAGCCGACGCAGTCGATCCGCGTCGTGGTGAAGAAGACGCTCGAGCCGTTGCCGCCGCCGAAGGGCCCACACAACGCCCCGGTCCCGATCCTCATGTACCACGTCCTCGCGCCGCCCCTCCCGAACGCGCCCTACCCGGACCTGTACGTGAAGCCGGCGGACTTCCGGGGCCAGGTCGCATGGCTCGCCGCGCACGGCTACCACGCCGTCACGCTTCGGCAGGTCTACGACTACTGGCGCGGCGAGCACGCCCTGCCGCGGAAGCCGGTCGTCCTCACCTTCGACGACGGCTACCACACCGACTTCACCGTCGCGCTGCCGACGCTCCATGCGCGCGGCTGGCCGGGCGTCCTCAACCTCGAGGTGCGGAACCTCCAGCCGGTGTGGGGCACGCGGCCCGGGATGGTCCGGAAGATGGTCGCCGCCGGCTGGGAGGTCGACGCGCACACGCTCACGCACCCGGACCTCACGACGGTCGATCCGACGGAATTGCGTCGCCAAGTGGCCGGCTCGCGCGCCGCGATCCGGCGCATGTTCCACCAGCCCGTCGACTTCTTCTGCTACCCCTCCGGCCGCTACGACGACGCCGTGGTCGCCGCCGTCCGCGCGGCCGGCTTCCTCGGCGCGACGACGACGAACGAGGGGTTCGCCCGGCCCGACTCGCTCTACACGCTCGACCGCGTGCGCGTGAACGGCAGCGACGGCGTGGCGGGCCTCGCGGCGAAGCTCGAGCGCGGATGAGGCGCCTCCTCCTCGCGGCGCTCGTCCTCGTCGTCCTCGCGGGCGGAGCGGCGGCCGCCTATGTGCTCTACAAGAAGCACCAGTCGCGGAACATCCACGGCTCCGCGAGCGTCGAGTTCGTGACGACGCAGACCGTGCCGCACCGGACCCCGGCCGAGCTGCACCGGGTGCCGTGGCCGACGTACGGCCGCGACGACGCGCGCCAGCGCGTGGCCGAGGACATCCGCCTGCGCCCGCCGTTCCGCAAGCTCTGGGTCGCCGGCGGGACGAGCCTGCTCGAGTTCCCGCCCGCGATCGGCTACGGCCGCCTCTACTTCTCGAACAACCCCGGCACGCTCTTCGCGCTCAGCACGCGGACCGGCAAGCGCGCGTGGACGTTCGCGACGCACCGCTGCACCGCCGCCTCCCCCGCCGTGCACGACCAGACCGTCTTCGCGAGCTTCATGAACCGCGGCGCGTGCAACCAGACGCGCTCCGGCCTCGACGGCATGGTCGCCGCGCTCGCGGTCGGGAGCGGCAAGCCGAGGTGGACGAAGAAGATCGGCCCCACGGAGACCTCGCCGCTCGTCGGGAACCGGCGCGTCTACGTCGGCGACTGGCGCGGGAAGGTCTACGCCCTCGACGAGCGCACCGGCCGCATCCGCTGGAGCTTCCAGACCGGCGACAAGGTGAAGGGCGGCGTGGCGCTGCTCGGCAACCGGCTCTTCGTCGGCTCCTACGACGGCCACGTGTACGCGCTCGACGCCCGCACCGGCCGCAAGATCTGGCGCGCGTCCGCGCAGCCGCGGCTCGGCAGCCTGGGCACCTTCTACTCGACTCCCGCGGTCGGCTACGGGCGCGTCTACATCGGCTCGACCGACGGGAAGGTCTACTCCTTCGGCGCCGCGAGCGGCAAGCTCCGCTGGTCGCACGGGACGGGCGGCTACGTCTACAGCTCTCCCGCCGTCTGGAACCGACGTGTCTACGCGGGCTCCTACGACCACACCTTCTACTGCTTCGACGCGGCGACCGGCGACGTGCGCTGGCAGTTCCATGCGAACGGGCCCATCTCCGGCTCGCCCACGATCCTCGGCCGCATCGTCTACTTCGCCACGCTCGCCGGCCGCACCTACGCGCTGAACGCCGTCACCGGCCGCCGGGTCTGGACGTTCCCGGACGGCAAGTACTCGCCCGTCGTCGCCGACTCGAAGCGGCTCTACCTGGTCGGGTACGCGAAGGTCTATGGGATGGTCCCGAAGCGATGAAGTACGTCGTCACGGGCGCAGCGGGCTTCATCGGCTCACATCTCGTGGAGGCGCTCCAGCTGGCGGGCCACGAAGTGGCCGGCATCGACTGCTTCACCGACTACTACGACCCCGCGCAGAAGGAGGAGAACGCGGCCGGCTTCGACGTGGCCCGGCTCGACCTGGCCGAGGACGAGCTCGACTTCGGGGACGCCGACGGCGTCTTCCACCTCGCGGGCCAGCCGGGCGTCCGCAGCTTCGGCCCCGTCTTCGCCGACTACGTGCGCCGCAACGTCCTCGCCGCGCAGCGCGTGCTCGAGGCCGCCGCCGGGGCGCGTGTCGTCCTCGCGTCGTCGTCCTCGATCTACGGCGACGCCGAGACGTACCCGACCCCGGAGGACACGCCTCCGCAGCCGATCTCGCCGTACGGGATCACGAAGCTCGCGGCGGAGCACCTCGCCCGCGCCTACGCGACGAGCTTCGGCCTCGACGCGGTGGTGCTGCGCTACTTCACCGTCTACGGGCCGAGGCAGCGGCCCGACATGGCGCTCGCGCGCGTCGTCGGCGCCCTGGCCGCGGGCACGCCGTTCGAGCTCTACGGCGACGGCTCGCACTCCCGGAGCTTCACGTACGTCTCCGACGCCGTCGAGGCGACGATCGCGGCGATGGAGCGCGCGCCGGCCGGCGCGACCTACAACGTGGGCGGCGGTGAGGAGGCGACGATGCGGGAGGTGATCGAGACGCTCGAGCGCATCTCCGGCCGCGTGCTCGACCTCCGCACAGGACCGCCCGCGGCCGGCGACGTCCACCGCACCTCGGCCGACGTCTCGCGCATCCGCGCCGACCTGGACTGGGCGCCGAGCGTCCGGCTCGAGGACGGGTTGCGCGAACAGTGGTCCTGGGCCTCGGCTAGAGTCGCCGCCCGATGAGCGTCCAGCGCGAGTCCCCGCCGCGGCGCCCGGCCCCGCCCCCGCCCGAGCTCGCCGACGACGAGATCGACCTCGGCCGGTACTGGGCCTCGGTCGCGGCGCGGTGGTGGCTGCCGCTCCTCGGCCTCGTGGTCGGCGCGATCATCGGCTATCTGATAGCGGTCGGCGGCGGGAGCACTTATCAAGCGCAGGCCATCGTCAGCCTGGGGACCCCGCTCGCCGTCGGCGGCGGGATCCTTCCGACCGTGCAGACGAACGGAACGGCGGTGAAGCAGATCGTCCAGGCCGAGTCGACGAAGCAGCGCGTCGCGCACGACGCCGGCCTGCGGCCGGGCCAGATGGCCGTCTCCACCACGCCCGCCGGCGGCGCGACGGCCGCGACGAAGGGTGCGCCGAACACGCTCTTCGCGATCACCGTCAAGGCGCCCTCCCCGCGCAAGGCCGCGCTGGCCGCGAACGAGTTCGCCCGCATCGTCGTCCAGACGATCTCCGACCAGTACGTGAACCCGAAGATCGCCACGTTCAACGCGCAGGTGAAGGCGGACGAGCTGGAGCTGGCGCAGCTCGACAAGCGCCTCGCGGAGGAGCAAGGGCTCCTCGGCTCGCTCTCCGGCGCGGAGAAACTGGCGGCGATCGGGATCATCGGGATCGCGGAGCAGCGCCGCTCGGTGGTGACGGACGACCTCCTCTCGATCAGGCCACTCCTGAACCAGGCGAGGACCGTCGAGAGCGGCCGTGTCCTCACGCGCGCCGTCGGGACGAAGACGACCGCCCGCAGCAAGCGCAACTCGGCCGTCGTCGGCGCCTTCCTCGGGCTCCTGCTCGGCATCGCCGCCGCGCTCCTCTGGGAACCGCTCGCGGGCCGGTTCGCCCGCCGCCCGGCCCTGTAGCCTCAGCGGGCGGATGCTCGAGGGCAAGCGCGTCGCGGTCGTCGTGCCCGCGTACAACGAGGAGCGGCTGATCGCGGAGACGATCACCGGCATCCCGCCCTTCGTCGACCGGATCTACGTCGTCGACGACCACTCGAGCGACGGCACCGCCGAGGCCGCCCGCACCCTCCGCGACCCCCAGGTCGAGGTGATCGTCCACGAGCGGAACGAGGGCGTCGGCGCCGCGATCGTCACCGGCTACAAGCGCGCCCTCGAGGAGCGGATCGACGTCACCTGCGTGATGGCGGGCGACAACCAGATGGACCCGGAGGAGCTCGAGGCGCTGGCGCTCCCCGTCGCGCGGGGCGAGGTCGACTACCACAAGGCGAACCGGCTCTTCACCGGCCAGGCGTGGCAGCTCATCCCGCGCACGCGCTACCTCGGGAACGCGATCCTCTCGCTGCTGACGAAGATCGCGTCCGGCTACTGGCACGTCGCCGACTCGCAGGCCGGCTACACGGCGATCGGGCTGCCGATCCTCCAGCTCCTCGACCTCGACCGCGTCTACAAGCGCTACGGCTTCCCGAACGACCTGCTCGTCCACCTGAACGTCTGGAATGCGCGCGTCCGCGACTTCCCCTCCCGCCCGATCTACGGCGTCGGCGAGCGGAGCGGCATCCGCCTGCGACGGGTGGTGCCGGCGATCTCATGGCTCCTGCTCAAGGGCTTCTTCTGGCGGATGAAGGAGAAGTACGTCATCCGCGACTTCCACCCGCTCGTGTTCTTCTACGTCCTCGGCTTCCTGATGGGCCTGCTCGGCCTGGCGCTCGGAATCACCGAGATCGTCCTCCGCGCGCTCGGCAACCAGATCACGGCGGCGACGGTGGTGCTCGTGGCGCTGCTCCTGATCTTCGGCTCCCAGTTCACCCTGTTCGCCATGTGGTTTGACATGGAGTCGAACAAGGACCTGCGCTGAGCGTGGAGGAGCCGCCGCGGCGTCGGAACGACCCCTACACGTGGTTCGACTGGCGAGCCGACGGCTTCAGAGGCCCGCCGCCCTGGCGGCGCGGGTACCGGCCGCTTTACCTCGTGATCTCCCTCGTCGTCTTCTTCGGCCTGCTGGCGCTCTTCTGGCTCGCGTTCGCGCGCGGCTTCTGAGCTACCCGAGATGGCCGGCGCAGGTGCCGCCGTCGTTGTTGCTGTTCGTCCCGTCCGGACACGTCGTCTGCACCCAGGACGCGCCGGTGAAGATCGCCCCCGTCGTCTTCGCGCCGGTGAAGTTCGCGAAGTTCAGCTTCGTGCTCGAGAGGTTCGCGTTCGCGAGCCACGCCCGCTGGAGGCTCGCCTGCGTCAGGTTCGCGGAGCTGAGGTTCGCGCGCGCAAGGTACGTGCCCGTGAGGTTCGCGCCCATGGCGTTCGCGCCCGCCAGGTTCGCGTCGGGCAGGTAGCAGCCGCTCAGATTCGCGTTCTTCAGGTTGAGCACGCCCTTGGAAACCGAGTAGTGCGCCAGGTTGCAGTCGGCGCCCGGAGCGCTCACGACGACGAGGAAGCTCGCGCTCGCCGAGTTGCCGGCCGTGTCGGTCGCCGTGCAGGCCACCGTCGTCGTCCCGATCGGGAACAAGCTCCCGGAGGCAGGGGAGCAGCTGACCGTGGCCGTGTCGTCGGGGTCGGTCGCGGAGACCGAGTACGTGACCGCGGCTCCGCTCGACGACGTCCCCTTGGCGACGATCGTGGCCGGAACGGTGAGCGTCGGCGGCGTCGTGTCGCGGGCGTAGGCGGAGAGCGTCGCCCCGGCCGGCACGACCAGCAGGCCCTGCCCGGCGCCGAGCCCGGTCAGCGGTTGCGAGACGTTCTGCTCGTCCGGCGCCGAGATCGGCGAGCCCACGTCGGTCTGCCACGCGACGGCGCCGGTCGAGGCGTCGAGGGCGTACAGCCGGCCGGAGGCCGACCCTTCGACGACGAGCTCGCCGCTCGAGGTCGAGAGGACGAGCGGCGCCGTGTCGAGCTGCCCGTCGCCGCCGAACGTCCACGAGACGGATCCGTCGCCGACCGCCTGGGCCGTGAGCACGCCCTGGTTCAGCGAGTAGATCGTCGTCGAGTCGACCGCGGGCGCCGGCAGCGTCGCTCCCTGCGGCGCATAGCTGCGGACGAGGTTGCCCGTCGCCGCGTCGAGGACCAGGTTGCCGAAGTAGTCACGCGTATAGACGCGGCCGTTCGCGTACACGGTCGTCTTGCCGCCGCCGCCCTCGCAGAACGTCGAGTAGTGCCAGAGCGGGCTGAGGCTCGGCGTCGCGAAGCCGTAGGCCTGGTTGCACGCGTAGGAGACGAAGACCGCGCTCCCGGACAGCGCCGGAGAGCTGTCGTCGCCGTTCTCGACCTGCTGCGCCGCCAGCACGGCGCCGTTCGACTCGTCGACCGCGTAGAGCGTCCCGCCCGAGCCGGCGCCGCCGACGTACACGACGCCCGCGCTCGCGGTGGGCGGCGACGAGAAGGCGTACTGGCCGGGAAGCTGCCGGGCCCAGACGAGCGCGCCCGTGTCGCCCGCGAAGGCCTGCAGCAGGCCGTCGAAGTTGACGACGAAGACTCGTCCCGCGTCGTAGGCCGCGTTCGACCAGTCGTAGGTGCCGGGGATCGACGCCGACCAGGCCGTGCTGCCGTCGGACTGCCGGAGCGCGTACAGGTGCGTTCCGTACTGGCCCGGATTGGCGACCGTCACGTAGACGTAGCCGCCCGCGATCAGCGGGTACGAGACGCCGGCCGGCAGCGTCACCTTCCAGCGCCGTCCGAACGGAGGGGCGAGCTGGTCGTCGCTCTGGACGCCGCTGTGCGCGACGTCGACCTGGTAGGCGACCGATTGATCCGACCCCGCAGCCGAGGCGCTCTGCCCAAAGGCGAGGGCGCACACCGACGCAACGGTCACGAGGAGAGCGACACGCATGCAGCTCGAAGGATCCCGGTCTCGCCGGGTGTTTCCAACTAGCCGAAGGTCGAGTTTGCGCCAGCGCATCTTGAGCCCGCTCCCTCCACCGTAGGCGAGCGGAGGCCGAACCGGAATCGCCCGGACGAGTGAGCGCAGGAGGAGCGTCTACTAGGCCGCGTTGCGGAAGACTGCGCCCTTGGCGGCGAGGAACTCGAACTCGGTCAAGAGCCCCTTTTCCCGCAGGTTGCCGAGGCGCTCGAGCGAGTCCGTGACGGACACCCTTGCCTGGGCGTCGGCGATGAGCCGGTCGAGCTGCCTCTTCGCGGCGTCCGCCTCGGCGCGACGGAGGCCGTCGATCACGAAGTCGGCGCCGCCGGTGGTTCCGACCGCCAGGGCGCTCCAGATCAGACGCCGGTCGAGCCTCACCTGCGCGACCTGCTCGTAGCGCACCGTGACCATGCGGGTGCGCGCGACGAGGCCGGGCCTCAGATGCTCGATCCGGTCGGCGTAGACGAGGATGCTCTCGCGCTTGGGCGCCCGCGCGAACCAGCGGGACTGCCGAAGGACGAGGAGCGGTTCGTCCGGCGGCGCCCCACCCTCCGCGCCGGGCGGACCCGACGGCCGACGGTCGCTCGCCCGCCGGCTCGGGCGGTTCAGCACGGGGACGTCCCGTTGCCCTTCCCGTGTTCCTTTCCCGGCGGGCCCGTGTGCGTGTGGTTCGAGTCGCCGCATCCCCAGCCGGGCTTCGTCGGCGGAGGCGGAGGCGCCGACGGCGGCGCCGCGGGCGGAGGAGGCGGCGGCGGCGGCGGCGGAGGTGGCGGCGGAGGCGGAGGCGGTGGGGGAGGCGGCGGCGGAGGCGGCTTGGGGTGCGGGGCAGTCGGTGGCGGTGGAGGACGCGGCGGCGGCGGCGTGGACGGCTTCGAAGTGGACGGCGGCGCAGGCGAGGAGGAGCTCGGCGGCGGGGGCGGCGGAGGGGGAGGCGGCGGCGAGGCGGCGGGAGGCGGAGTCGTACTAGGCGGCGCCGGATGCGTGGACGAGCCCCCTCCCGAGTGCCGAGGTGAAGCCACCGCGGAGCGAGCAGGGCGCGTGACGACGGCGCGAACCGCCTCGAGGCGCAACGTCCCGGCCGCGGCATTGTCCGGCCTTCGACTCTTCGTGACATGCGGCCGGTCGCGGTGCGCAGGGCCGAGCACCCGCACGACGTGGTCTTCGATCGGCAAGAGGGGATGTTGCGCCAGCGGGACGGCCGGATCGCCGCCGATCGCGCGCAGCCAGAAGTAGAGCGAGAGCATGGCCGCGACGGTGGCGAGCAGGAGCTGGAGCGCCAAGCGCGCGCGCACCGACTACCCCGCCTCGCGTCCCCGCCGCACACCGACTTGGTACCAGCGAGGGCGGACGGCGCCGGGTTAGGCCCGCGGCAGCTCGAGGACGAACGTGGCGCCGGCTCCGAGCTTCGAGTGGACGTCCAGGCGGCCGCCCATCCGGCGCACGAGCTCCCGCGAGATGTAGAGGCCGAGGCCCGTACCGCCCGCCCGCGTGAGCTGCGGCCCGGCGCGGTAGAACTTGTCGAAGATCCGCGCCTGCTCGGCGGACGACAGTCCCGGTCCGGAATCCTGGACGGACAAGCGCACGACGCCGTCGGTCCGGTCGACGCGGACGGTGACGCGGCTGCCGCCGCCGTACTTGATCGCGTTGTCGAGCAGGTTGACCAGCACCTGCTGGATGCGGTCCGCATCGCCGGCGGCGTTGACGGCGTCCTGCCCGGCCTCGAGCTCGAGCGAGACCGCCGACGGCAGTCGCGAGCGCATCGCCTCGACCGTCGCGCGGGCAACCTTCGTGACGTCGACGGGCTCGCGCTCGACCTCGACGTCGCCGCGGTCGAGCCGGGACGTCAGCAGGACGCTCTCGACGATCACCGTCAGCCGTGTCGCCTGCGCGGCGATCATCGCGAGCAGCTCGCGTCGCAGCTCCGGCGGCAGGTCGTCGCGGTGGATCAGCGTCTCGGCCGCGCCGTACACGGCTGCCATCGGCGTCCGCAGCTCGTGCGAGATCGTCGCGACGAGGTGGGTCTTCTCCTCCTCGAGCCGCCGCTCGCTCGTCAGGTCCCGGAAGGCGTACACGACGCCGCCTGCGCCGCGGACAGCTACGAACGAGAGCCACAGCTCCCGACCGCGCACGGAGACGGGAAGCGTCACCGAGCGCGGCGACGCCGACCCCTGCGCGACCGGGATCCGGTCGACGAGCTCGGCCCAGCTCGGAAGCGCAGCGCCGACCGGCCGATGGAGCACCTCGTCCGCGCCCAGGCCCGTCACGAGCTCGGCCGCGCGGTTCCAGAGACGGACGAGGCCCTCGTCGTCCAGCAGGAAGATGCCGTCGCCGACCGCCTCGAGCACGTGCGCGGCCTGTTCACGCTCGGCCGCGACGGCCCGCGCGGCCGCCGGCCTCCGGGACCTTGCGCATCGTCCCCTCGCGGTCGACGTCGTAGTAGATGCCGGGCTCGTGCTGCACGACCTCCGGGACGTCGTTCACGAGCAACGGCTCGCCGCTGACGATCACGCGGCTCTGCATGCCGCCGCCCTCGCGGTTGAGCGGCAGCGGCGGCAGGCGAGACGCGTCGAGGCGCTCGCCGTCCGACCAGGCGTAGTCGCACCGGATCAAGCCGTCCGCGTCCTCGTACGAGGAGACGATGACGCCGTCGTGCTCGACGACGTCGCCGAGCAGCGCGCGGAACCGCTCGTAGACGCGCTCCGGCTCGAGGGTCTCCCCGAGCTGCCGCGCCGCGTCGAGCAGCAGCCGAGCCTTCTCGGCTTCGCGGACGAGCTCCGCGTAGGGGCGCCTACGAGTGGTCATTGACGGCACGACGAATCATGCATCCGACGACGCCGCCCGTTCAGCCGATCAGGACGACGTCGCCGCGAACGCCTGCGCCGTACGCGCGAACGTCACCAGCAGTAGGCCGCCGGCGAGGTTGCCGGCGACCGCGAGGCCGAGGTTCGTGAACAGGTCGCCGACGCCGACCGCCGCGCCGTAGCGCATCCCGAAGACGAGCTCGATCGTGCTCACGATCGCGTGGTTGAAGGTGCCGAGCGCGATCAGCGTCCCGGCGATCCAGCTCATCACGACCCGCACGCCCGTCGTCTCGGCGGCGCCTTCCACGAACCACGTCATCAGCGTCATCAGCGCCCCTGCGACGAGGGCGCTCACGAGCTCGGCGGTCCACGAGTGCGAGGTGATCCGCTCGGCGAGCCGCGCGAGCTCGCCCTGGCTCCCGCGGGGCAGGACGCCCTTGCTCGTCACGATGAGCGCCAGCGTCACGCCGCCGAGGAGGTTCAGGAGCAGTGCGCCGCTCCAGAGCTCGCCGAGCTTGAGCCACGACGCTCGACTGCGTCGGTCGAGGCCGGCAACGGGAACGAGGAAGTTCTCGGTGAAGAGCTCCGACTTGCCGACCACGACGAAGACGAAGCCGATCCCGAACGCGAGCGCGCCGACGAGGTGCGCGAGCTCCGGCCGCACCGACCCCGTGACGGCTCCGGCGGCGAGCCCCAACGCGACGACGCCGAAGGCGACGTCGAAGCCGCCGACGAGCGCCGTCGCGGCCAGCTCGAGCACGGGCCGGGCGAGGCGCCGGCGCCCTTCCTCGCGCGCGCGGGCGTAGATCTGCTCGGGCTCTCGCTGGGCGCTCACGGCTGAGACGGGTCTTCCGCCGCGGCCGTGGCCGAAACGACGGCGTCAGGCGCGGTCGAGCAGGGTGCCCCAGCGCTCCTCGAGCCGGCGCACCTTCCAGACGAGCACGGACGCGGCCCAGGTGGCGACGAAGAGGCCCACGACCCCGTAGCCGAGCTGGCCGAAGTCGAGGCCGTTCAGGAAGCCGAGGACCTGGAGCAGCTCGACCGTGCCGATCACGAGCGCGACGGCCACCGAGAGGCTCGTGACCGTGATGTTGTAGTAGACCCGGCGCACCGGGTTCGAGAAGGCCCAGCCGTAGGCCTGGCTCATGAAGGCGCCGTCGGCCGTGTCCATCAGGGACATGCCTGCGGCGAAGAGGAGCGGCAGCGAGATCACCGCCAGGAAGGGCACGTGGTGCGTCGCCACGCCGGCCGCGAGCGCGAGCAGGCCGACCTCGGTCGCCGTGTCGAACCCGAGCCCGAACAGGACGCCGAGCGGGTACATCTGCCAGCTCGAGCGGATCCGCGACGCGAAGCGGCCGACGAAGAACCGGTTCATGAAGCCGCGGTCGAGGAGGCGCTCCTCGAGGCGCTCCCGGTCGTAGGAGCCGCGCCGCATGTCGCGGAAGATCCGCAGGATGTCGAGCAGGACGAGCAGGTTCAGCACGCCGATGATCCAGAGGAACGTGCCCGAGACGCCCGCGCCGACGTAGCTCCCGTACTCGTGGAAGCCGGGCAGGCGCGAGTTGACGCTCTTCGCCGCCAGCGCGAGCGCCGCCGCGAGCGAGAAGACGATCGTCGAGTGCCCGAGGCTGAAGAAGAAGCCGACGCCGAGCGAGCGCTTCCCGTCCTGGAGGAACTTCCGCGTGGTGTTGTCGATCGCCGCGATGTGGTCGGCGTCGAACGCGTGCCGCAGGCCGAAGGTGTAGGCGAGCGTGCCGAGCCCGGCGAGGGCGGGATTGTGGCGCGAGTAGTAGAGGAAGAAGCCCCAGCCGAGGACGTGGAGCAGGAGGACGCCGCCGCCGAACCCGGCGAGGCGGCGCCACTCCGGCGGGGTCAATCCGTGGAACCAGCGCCTCCGAGCCATCCTCGCCCTCCTGAGCCGTGGAAGCCTACGCAAGTCGCTCGCAGGACGCGAGCACGGTCGCCGCTCATTCGCGCAGCGGGTGGAATCGGTTCGGCGGCTTCGCCCTCGGTGACGGCGAGATCACGGGCGCAGCTCGCTAGGGCCGAGGCGTCGCGGCGACCTCTGCGGGCGCGACGTCCGACTGGCTCTGCGAGGCCGCGGGGCGGATCGAGCGCACGTAGCGGAGCTGCCGCGTCAGCGTTCCGGTGACGATCTCGTACTGCTGCAGCGACGAGTAGAGCTCCGGCTTGATCCGCCACGCGCGGATAGTGGACGAGGTTCCTTCGTCGACGGCGGCGTAGTGCCGTTTGTCGTCGTCGTCGTCGAACGTGCGGAGGCGCAGGACCTGGCCCGTGACGTCCCTCGTCGATCCGAGATCGGCGAGCGCGCGCAGGATCACCAGGCCTGCGGCTGCCGCGACGGCCGCGGGCACGGCCACGAAGATCAGGGTGATCAGGAGCTCCACGGCGCCTGCGTCCGGTGCGACGTCGAACGCCGCGGGCGCGAAGACCCAGAGGACGACGACGGCGCCCACCAGCGCAAGGACGGCGCGAAGCAGCGCGACGAGGGGATGGAGGCCCCACCCCGGCGGCAGCAGGTGCGGGTATCTGATCCGGACCGCGTGCCACTGCCCTCCGTAGGAGCTCCACGCGCGGTGATCCGACTCCGCTCCCATCGGGATCGCACGCACGGCGGCCGGCGCGAGATCGAAGGCCGCGCCGTACGCGAGATGCCGCTCCCAGAGCGTGACTGCCACCGGCGGAAGCGTCGGAAAGACCGCGTCCTCGTGGAGCTTGGCGCGCACCCCGAGCCAGCGCGACGCCGCTGCGAGACCCTCCGGCGTCTCCCTCTGCGTGTGGAGGCTCTTGACGACGCTCAGGAGGAACGCAGCGGCGATCCAGTAGACGAAGCCTGCCTTCGAGCCGGCGAGGAGACCGAGGACGGCTGCCGGAGCGACCGCGGCAATCGTCAGCCGCAGGAACGTCCGCCCGTCGATGATGTCTCGGCAGAGCCCTCGCCGCTGCGCGTCCGCCGCGACCTCGCGCTTGAAGTCCTTCCACCAGCGCGACGACTCGGCGGAGGGGCCCGTCGTCAGCGCCTGCGTCGGCACGACGTCCCCGCTCGCCCGGCTTCGCAAGAGGTCCATCACTCGTCGTTCGTAGGCCGTGAGCGGACCCTCCGAGCTCTCCTCCAGCCGGCAGACGTACGAGCCGGGCTTCCGCTCCTCGATCTCGACGAGCCGTCGCGCGGCAAGGTCCAGAAGCGTCGCGGGCACGGCATCGCGCGTCACCCGGAAGTCGTGGACGAGCAGGTTCGCGATCGCAGGCGGCTCGGGCCCGAGGTCCAGCGTCGGCGGACCCGACTGCGGCGTGGCGGGGCGGCGCCGCAGGTAGACGATCGCGACGGCGAGGAGCCACGGCGCCGTGGCCGCGGCGACGGCGGCGATGGTGAACCACGACACCACGGGCGTCAGCCGTCTTGGGGCGAAGGCAGCGCCGGGAAGTCGGCCAGCGGCACTGCGCGCGAGCGCTCGTCGATCTCGAAGTACGGCTTCGGCTCGAAGTCGAGCATGCCGGCGACGAGGCTCGTTGGAACGGTCTCTCTCGCGTTGTCGTACGAGAGCACGGCGTCGTTGTACAGCTGCCGGGCGACCGCGATCTTGTCCTCGGTCTCCTCGAGCTCGCTCTGGAGCTGCTGGAAGTTCTCCGTGGCCCGGAGCTCCGGGTACGCCTCGGCAACGGCGAAGAGCCGGCCGAGCGCGGCCGTCAGCCCGCTCTCGGCCGCTGCCTGCTGCTCGATGGTCGCGGCTCGCTGGGCCGACGTACGGGCCTCCGTCACGCTGTCGAACGTCGCGCGCTCGTGCGCTGCATAGCCCTTGACCGCCTGGACGAGGTTCGGGATCAGGTCACGGCGGCGTTTCAGCTGCACCTCGACCTGCGCCCACGCGTTCTCGGCGCCGTTGCGGAGCCGGACGAGCCGGTTGTAGAGGAGCACACCGACCAGCACGAGCAGCACGACCGCGGCCGCAATGATGATCCAGGTCACGCCGTCTCATTCTCCATCGAGAGGGCGGGGCGTTCAAGTTCGCGCGCCGCCGAGAAACGCCGCGAGGTCGCCGAGCGCCTCGTCGAGCCGTGACGTGTCGCCCCACGCGCCGCGCACCTCGAGCTTCCGCGTCTTGCGGTCGAAGCGCGGCTCGACGCGGCCCACCAGTCGGTCGCCGGCGAGGATCGGCAGGACGTAGTACCCGTACTCGCGCTGCGCAGGCGGGACGTACATCTCGAGCCGGTAGCGGAAGCCGAAGAGCGCCTCGGCGCGGTCGCGGTCGTGGACCAGCCGGTCGAACGGTGAGAGCAGCGTGACGCGATCGGGAACCGGCGCGTCGCTCACGTCGGGGTGCGCGTGCCACTCGCCCTTCTCGAAGCGGACGCCGAGGGCGCGGAAGCGCTGCTCCGCCAGCTGCCGCTCGGCCTCCCGCAGCGGCACCGTCTCGGTCTCGGGATACCAGCGCGACGCGAGGTTCCAGAGCCGCTGGCCGCTCCGCCGTCCCACCACCGCGATCTCGCCGTGCACGTGCAGTACCGCCAGCATCCGGCCGACGTAGCGGTTCCCGTACCAGCTGTGCCGATGGAGGTCGTGGACCGAGCGGTCTTCGAGCTCGCGCGAGAGCAGCGGCCCGCGCCGCTCGAGCTCGCGGAGCACGTAGCGCCGGAAGGCGGCGTTCTGCTGCAGGAACTCCCGCCGCCACCGGTCGCGCTTGTAGCGCGTCGCGCGGCGGGTCTGGCGGATGCGCGCCTGGATCAGCGGCAGCGACTCGATCGGATAGACGAACGCGTCGAACTCGAAGAGCTTGCGCTCCTTCCAGAGCAGCCGGTCGAGCTCCGCTTTGTCGAAGGCGCCGAGCCGGCTCCAGAGGACGAGCTGTTGCGGCGGAGCGACGGTCGCGATCGGGTCGAGCTGGAGGAACCCTAGCCGGCGCACCGTGTCGAGGACTCCGCGCGCGGAGCCGTCGAGGAGCTGCGCGCGGACGGCGATCCGGCGCGCCTGCTCCGGAGAGACCGTTCGCGTCAGCCGGGCCAGCTCGGCTGAGGCGGGGGTGGAGGGACGGCGGTGTACGGGATCGGGCGGATCGCTCGTATTGCCCGATCCATGAGCGTCTGGAACGGCGCCTCGAGGGCGCGCGAGACGCTGTGGTCGCCGCCGGGGCGGCTGCAGGGACGCTTCTGCAGCCCCGCCGGCAGCGCCGTCGAGGCGCGGTTGCCGCGGAAGCAGTTGCCGCTGCGCGCCGAAGCGGAGACCGCCAGGTCGGCGAGGCCGCTGCCGCCGACGGCGTTGTCCCGCAGGGAATTCGCCTGCGGGCGCCATGAAATCGGCGCCTTGATCCGATAGGGCGTCGAGAAGACCGCGATCCCGTAGCGCCGGCTGCCGGCGACGCTGTTGCGAAGCACGCGATCCCCGTTCCCGCCGGCGACGCCGATCCCGATGCCGTAGTAGCCGGCGAGCGGCGTCGCGAGCGGGACGCGTGCGCGCCCGCTCCGGGTGATCGTGTTCCCGGCGATCAGCGCATCGTGCTGCGGCGGGTCGGCTTCGTCCGCGAGCGAGTTCGGGAGGATCCCCGCGCTGTTGCCGTCCCAGACCGAGTCGCGGATCACGAGCGCTCCGCTCGCGTTCGTCCCCGAGTACCCGACCGCGGAGAGGCGCGCCACGACGTGCCGGATCGTCGAGCGGCAGGGGTCGCACTCGCCGATGTAGTAGGCGGCGTCGGCGGCGCCCGAGACGTAGTCGTGCTCGATCAGCCCGTCGGTGGAGTCTTCGGAGTAGACCCCGTACCCGTGGACGTTCCAGACCGTCAGGTACGAGCCGGTGAAGCCGGTGACGCCGTCCCAGTAGAAGGCGTTGCGGCGGAAGTTGTGCGCCGAGAGGTTCTGAAGCGTGACGCCGTCGGCGCGCACGTCGATCGCGTCGTCGCGCGTGTCCTCCCCGTCGAAGACGACCGCGTTGCGATCCACGCCGCGGATCGTCAGGCTCGGCTTGTCCTTCGGGACGACGACGCCGCCGGGGTACGTGCCGCCGTCGACGAGGATCGTGTCACCCGGCGTCGCCGTGGCGACCGCGGCCTGGATCGTCGGCGCGTCCTGCGGCACGCGGATGACGCCTGCCGGCTCGGCCGAGGCGGGCGACGCGAGGCCCGCGAGCAGCGAGCTAAGGAGAAGCTTCTTCCAGGACGTTCGGACCATGCTTGTCGTCGAAGCGTTCGAGCACGCCCGACTCGACGAGGCGTCGCTTCGCCTCTCGCGCGTCCTCGAGGGAGGCGAACTCGAGGAAGACGAAGACGTGGTTCGGGTCGTCAGCGTCGCGGAAGACCCGCTGCACCGTCGCCTTCTCGCGCGCCTGCGGCCGGTCCTGGTCGAACATGGGCCTCCAAGCCTCGTAGTCCCCCACGTGGATCCGCGTGATGATGAAACCGGGCACCAACTCCTCCTCTCGCGTCATGCTAGGCGGAGGATGAGATTGATCTCCCGCCAGAACCAGGTGACCATACTTCGCGATCTCGTCGAAGAGTTCGCCGGCATATTCGACAAGGACCCGGACGGCTACCTGGAGGAACTGCGGACGTAGTTACCGCGCGCTCGGCTGCGAGGCGGGACTTCGGGTCAGGCGCGTGGGGGGATCTTCGGCCGCGCGCCTCATCCGCGAGGAGGAGCACGGGAGCCGACGGCGGGGTCTGGGCCGGCAGCCCTCGAGGAAGCCCCGGCGCGCCTCCCCCGGCGCGCCGGCGGCCCCTTCATACGGCGTCTATTCCAAGTGAACGGGCCGGCGCGTCTAGCAACGCAGGTCCAAGCGCGAGGTCAAGGCGCGACACCTTTCTATCAAAATCGTTACGGCACGCACAAATTCCCGCAAAGGGACTATCCTCGACCCAAGCGCGCTCGTCCCGTTACGCCGTTCTCCTCGGGCCCAGGGTCTCGCCCCTAAGCGCAACTCTCGCAACGGCGCGAAGGGTGGGACTGTGGCGGAAAGGACTGGCAGGTTCGACGGGGAGGCGCACGCCGAGATCGAGCGGCTTCGGACGACTGTCGGCCAGCTCCAGTCGGCGCTGGGCTCACGGGTGGTGATCGAGCGGGCGACCGGGATGCTCGCCGAGCGTTTCGACCTGCCGCTCCCGGACGCCTTCGAGCTGTTGCGCTCGGCCGCGCGCAGCAGCCGTCGGAGAGTCGGCGAGCTCGCGCAGGAGATGACAGAGTCCCGCGGGTGGACGCCCGACGAGATCGTCATCGCACGCCGTCGACACGACTCGGATGGGAGGTGACCCGATGAAGGTTCTCTATCTCGCGACCACGGGCGCGGGCGACCCGACGAAGGCGTCGCTCCCGCTCCACATCGCGGCGAACGGCTCCGTGGAGGCGGGCCAGGAGTGCGCGGTCGTCCTGGCCGGCGACGCGACGGAGCTCGTCTCGCAGGACACGGCCGAGCGCGTGGAGGGCGTCGGCATCCCTCCCGCGCGCGAGCTCTTCCGGAAGCTCGTCGACAACCAGGTTCCGGTCTACGTCTGAAAGGGCTGCGCGGCCGCCCGTGGGGCGACCGAGGACGACCTGGCCTGGATGCACGCGAGCTGGATCACGCCGCCCGAGCTCGCGCGGATGACCGAGCAGTTCGACCGCGTGGTGAGCGTCTGATGGTTCCCTCAGCCGTGCGCGATCGCATGCGCGGCCCGCCGCGCGGTCGATGACGCGTCGTCCTCAGGGCAGCCTCGGCGACCAGAGCGCCGACAGGAAGCCCGCCGCCACGAGGAGCCCGGCCGCCCCGGCGAGGAACGCGTACGTCACCTCGGTCTTGCCGGGAGCGCGGCCCAGGCTCGAGCCGAGCTTCGAGTACGCCGAGTGCAGCGAGCCCGCGTTCTGCGCCTCGTAGAACTTGCCGCCCGTCGTCTCCGCGATCGCGCGCAGCGTGGCCGGGTCCGGCGGCACGGGGATCGTCCGCTGGATCCCGTCGAACTCGCCCCGGACGACGCCGCCGGGCGTGCCGAGCGAGACGGTGTAGACCGGGATGCCCGCCGTCTTCGCGCGCGCGGCGCCCTGGAGCGGCTCGAGCGCGCCGCGGGTCTGGTGCCCGTCGGAGAGGAAGAGGATCGAGGCGAGCCCCTTCGTGTCGGGCGCCGCCGCGCTGACCGCCGCGAGCGAGGCGCTTCCGGTGACGGCCTGCCTCGCGAGGTCGACCGCGACCGCGAGCGCGTCCCCGATCGCCGTCCCGCCGAAGGCCGGGAAGGTGCCGATGCCGTCGAGCGACTGGCGCAGGAGCTCGCGGTCGGTGGTCGGCGGCGCCGCGACCTCGGCGTCGCCGGAGAACGCGACGAGGCCGATGCGCACCTGCGGCGGCACACGGTCGAGGAAGCTCCGCACCGCCTGTTGCGCGGCCCCGAGCCGAGTCGGCCGCACGTCGCTCGACTGCATCGAGCCCGACACGTCGAGGACGAGGATGACCGTCGCCCGCTCCTTCGGCACGAGCGACGTCGCGTGCGGCCGCGCGAAGGCGACGCACAGCGTGGCGAGCGCGAGGAGGGCGAGCCCCGCCGGAACGTAGCGGCGCCACGGGTGGCCGCCGGCGACCGCGGCGAGCACCTCGAGGTTCGTGTACTTGACGGCGTAGCGCATCCGCCGCCGCTCGGCGAGCCGCAGGGCGAGGATCGCCGCCGGGACGACGAGCAGTGTCAGCAGCAGGAGCGGGTGGCCGAAGCTCATTTGCCGCCTGCGCAGATCGCGGAGACCTGGACGATCGCCCGCACCCGTCCGAGCGCGCCGCCTCTGACGCGGACGACGACGTGGTCGCGCGCGAGCCTCTGGCTCGTCGAGACGGCCGCCACCAGCCGCGCGGCCGGCGGCCTCGCCGTGTAGAAGCCGACCGCGTGCGAGCCGGCGACGAGGCGCTCGGCGGACGCACATCCGGCCGCGACGAACCGGGTCCGCCCGGGCGCGACCCTCAGCGTGCGCACCCGTCGCACCGCGGGTTGGCCGGGACGGACGACGACGGCCGTCGGGATCCCGCCGCCGGCGCCGTTCGACGGGACGCAGCCGAGGTGCGGCCGGAACGTCACCGCGCGCCTGGACGAGCCGACGAAGGTCGCGACGAAGACCGCCTTCCGCGACGTCGTGATCCCCGGCGCGACGGGAGCGCCGAGCTTGCCGAGGAACGCGACGTCGATCGCCGGGTCGCTGAGCTCCGCGTCCAGGCCGCCGACGAGGTACCGGCGCGGGCACGCGAGCTGGAACTCGACCCGCGCGTGCGACGCGGGGACGACGACCCAGGGGCCGACTACGCGGACGCAGACCCGGAGGCCTCGGCACTCGTTCGTCGCCTCGGCCCGCGTCGCGCCGGCCGCGAGCACGGCGCAGGCGAGCACGGCGAGCGCCAGAACGCGCTTCACGGGACCCTCCGGAACCAGAGCGCCGAGAGCGCGCCGCCCGCGAGCAGCAGCAGAGCAGAGCCGCCGGCGAAGAGGTCGGTGATCTCCCTCGACGTCTGCCGGTGCCCGAGCCGGGAGCCGAGCCGCTCGTAGACCTCTCGCAACCGCTTGTCGCTCGTCGCCGTGAAGAACTGGCCGCCCGTCTCCTTCGCCACCATCCGGAGCGTGGTCGGGTTCGGCGGGACGCGGATCGTCGCCCGGAAGCCGCCCGCGATCCTCGCCTGGACGACGCCGCCGGCCGTGCCCACAAGGACCGTGTAGACCGGGACGTGGAGGGACCGAGCGAGCCTGACGGCGCGGTTCGGCGGCGTCGTGCCGCCCATCTGCGCGCCGTCGGAGATCATCAGCACGGCGCTCGGCGGCTGGTGTCCCTCGCGCTCCTGCAGCTTGTGGCCAAGACGAGCCGAGATGGCGATCGCGTCGCCGAGCGCGGTCCCCTCGCCGGGCCGCAGCGCGTCGAGGCCGTCCGCGACGAGCGTGTGATCCGCGGTCGGCGCGACCACGACCACGGCGCGGGAGCCGAAGGAGACCAGGGCGACCTGGAACTTCTCCGGCACCTTGCCGAGGAACGCCTTGGCTGCGGCGCGCGCGGCGGCGAGCCGCGACGGCCGCACGTCGGTCGCCTGCATCGAGCGCGAGACGTCGATCGCCAGGACGACCGTCGCCTGCTCCCGCCGGACCGTCACCGTCGCGTGCGGCCGGGCGACGCCGACGATCATCGCCGCGAGCGCGACGAGCAGGACGGCCAGCGGCAGGTGCCGGCGGAGCCCCGGCCGGCGGCCGACGACATTGGGCAGGAGCGCGGGGTTCCCGAAACGCGCGCCGGCCCGCGTCCGGCGGCGGTCGCCGACGACGTACAAGCCGGCGAGCAGCGGCACGACCGCGAGAGCCGCCAGCGCCTCGGGCCACTGGAAGCTCAGCGCTTCCTCCGGCGCAGGAAGACGGTGAGCGGCCGGAGCCACTCGCCCGCGGTCGAGAGGACGACGTGCCGGACTCCGAGCGCGGCGAGCGTCGCCGCGACCTCGTCCCGCTCCGCCGCCGCCGCGGCCGCGAACCGGGCGCGCAGCTTGGCGCTGCGCGTGTCGACCCGCAGCTGCCGGCCGGTCTCGGGGTCGACGAGCCAGAGCTCGCCCATGTTCGGGAGCTCCTGCTCGCGTGGGTCGCGGATCTCGACCGCGACGACGTCGTGCCGGCCCGCCAGCGCCAGGAGCGGCCGACGCCAGTCCAGCGGGCCGCGGAAGTCGGAGACGAGCACCACCAGCGCGCGCTGCCTCGCCAGCGCGCCCGCGCGGTCGATCGCCTCGCCGAGCGACGTCGCGCCGCCGGCCTCGCCGTCGCCTTCGTCGCGGAGCGCAGCGAGCAGGCCGAGGAGCCCGACCCGTCCCTGCCTGGGCGGTAGGGAGCGGGGGTTCGCGTCGCCGAAGGTGACCGCGCCCAGCCGGTTCCCGCGGCGCGTCGCGACGTGACCGACCGCGACCGCCACGCCCTCGGCGACGTCGGCCTTGCGCCGGTCGGCGGTGCCGAAGTGCATCGACGGCGACGCGTCGAGCACGAGCCACGTCACGAGCACGCGCTCGGCGAGGTGCACGCGGACGTGCGGCTCGAGCGTGCGCGCGGTCACGTTCCAGTCGATCAGACGCACGTCGTCGCCGGGCACGTACGGCCGCACCTGCGCGAGCTCGGTCCCGTCGCCGTGCAACGTCGAGCGGTAGTCGCCGGCGAGCAAGGAGTCGACCCGCCGGCCGATCGTGATGTCGAGCGCGCGCAGGAGCGCGTCGGGCAT
>VAXK01000198.1:1505-7146 GCA_005885565.1 Actinomycetota bacterium | reverse complement strand
AGGCTGATCGGGCCGCGCGGGCTGGCGCCGTACGCGACGTAGGCGGCCAGCCGAGGCACGCCGTGACCGGCCGGGTCGCGCGTCGCCGTGGCCAGAGCGACCGCGTAGCTGACGAGCGCCGGATCCACGTAGACGTCGAAGACGGCGCGCTGCAGCGCCTGGAGATCCTCGAGCGAGAGCGCCTTTCGTAGCTCGGGCTGCTCGACGAGCTGGCGCTGGACGATCGTGAGCTCCTCGTCGTGCTCCGGGTAGCCGATGACGACCTTGAGCATGAAGCGGTCGACCTGCGCTTCCGGGAGCGGGTACGTCCCCTCCGACTCGATCGGGTTCTGCGTCGCCATGACGAGGAACGGGTCGGGGACGGGGTAGGTCGTGTGGCCGATCGTCACCTGGCGCTCCTGCATCACCTCGAGGAGCGCCGACTGCACCTTCGCCGGCGCGCGGTTGATCTCGTCGGCGAGCAGGAAGTTGCAGAAGACGGGCCCGAGCTCGGTGTCGAACACGCCCTCGCCGGGCCGGTAGACGCGCGTGCCGACGAGATCCGACGGGACGAGGTCGGGCGTGAACTGGATGCGCGAGAACGTGCCGCCGAGAACGCTCGCCGTCGTCTTGATCGTGAGCGTCTTGGCGAGGCCGGGGACGCCCTCGATCAGCAGGTGCCCCTGCGCCAGCAGGCACACGAGCACGCGCTCGAGCATCGCGTCCTGTCCGGCGATCACCCGCCGGATCTCGAAGAGCGCCTGCTCGAGGCGCTCGTTCGCCTCCGCGGGGGTCGGCGGGCTGGGCGGCGGCTCGGTCACGGCTCGGCTCCTCTCCTCGTGGGCGGTCTCGATAGGAGACCACGCCCGCCTAAGTTTGGGCTAAGAGCCGCGGGAGCGCGAGACTGCCTGTATGCCGCACGACTACTTCGGCGAACGAGTGGCGGCGCGCTTCGACGAGCGGTACGCCCACCTCGCCGATCCCGCCGTCGTCGACCCGATCGTCGACTTCCTCGTCGAGCGCGCCGGCGACGGCGCCGCGCTCGAGCTCGGCATCGGCACCGGCCGGATCGCGCTGCCGCTCGCGCAGCGCGGTGTCCGCGTGCACGGGATCGAGCTGTCGGAGGCGATGGTGGCGCGGTTGCGGAGGAAGCCGGGCGCGGAGGAGATCGGCGTCACGATCGGCGACTTCGCGACGACGACCGCCCCAGGGACGTTCGCGCTCGCCTACCTCGTCGCGAACACGATCATGAACCTCACGACGCAGGAGGAGCAGGTCGTGTGCTTCCGGAACGTCGCCGCGCACCTCGAGCCGGGCGGCTGCTTCGTGATCGAGGTGCTCGTGCCGCGGCTGCAGCGGCTTCCGCCCGGCGAGACGTTCCAGCTCTTCGACGTGAGCCCGACGCATGTCGGGTTCGACGAGTACGACCTCGTGCGGCAAGGACTGGTCTCCCACCACTACTGGATCGAGGACGGCAAGGTCGAGGTCTTCTCGCCGCCCTTCCGTTACGTGTGGCCGTCGGAGCTCGACCTGATGGCGCAGCTCGCGGGGATGTCGCTGCGCGAGCGCTACGGCGGCTGGAAGCGCGAGCCGTTCACGAGCGAAAGCGAGAAGCACGTCTCCGTCTGGGGGCGCCGAAGCTGATGATGTAGAAATGCGGTCCAGTCGACGCCGCGAGGAAACGGAGGACAGCTCATGACGAGCGAAGCGACAACCACCTTCGAGATTGCGACCTGGTACGACACCTGGAACCAGCTTGGTCTGGACAACCTCGCGAACAAGACGGTCCCCCTCGACTACGCGACCCGGTACAACCTCGCCTTCGGTCAGCTGTCGAGCTCCGCAGGAACCGGATACACCGTAGAGATGCCCGGGCAGTTCGCCGACGAGGTGAAGACACAGATCCTGACGCAGGCACCGGGCGTAGTGATCTGCGCGGGACTCGGTGACACCGGAATCGCCGAGACGGTTCAAGACAACAATCAGAACCAGAACCGCTCGACCAAGAACATCGTCGCCTGGCTCCAGGACAACGGCTACAGCGGGATTTCCATCGACGCCGAGGGCGACGGCATGAGTTCCGTGGCCGAGTTCGTCGAGCAGCTCGGTCCGAGCTTCAAGGCGGCGGGGCTGGTGATCGCTGTTTCCGCGCCATGGCCCGAATCAGGACCCACGCAGCTGTACGGAAACGACGCCGTTCAGGCATTCAACGACAACGTCGACGCCGTGGAGCTTCAGGACTACTCATCCTCTGGCACTCCGACTGATGCCCCGGTCTGGACGGCCACCGGGGTCGAGTCGAGCATCCTGATGGGTGGAGCCTGCACCGAGAACTCGGGCGTGCAGACCTCGCTTCCGGATACGAAGAGCTGGACGCAATACGCCTTGCAGAACGGCCTCAGGGGCATGTTCAGCTGGCGCCTGGACAACGATCACGGCACGCATGGCACCGAAGAGGACGTCGACCCGACCTTCACCGGGGCGAAGACCATCTACGACACCGTCCCAGGCTCGGAGACGGCCTAAACGACCGCCTCCCTTCAGCGCGGTCGCCGTGGGGCGACCGACGAAGACCTGGCGTGGCTAGGCGGGAGATGGACGACGACGCCGGAGCGCTCGTCCGGTAGCCGCGACCAGGGGGACCTCCCCCATTTGGGTCTGATCTAGGCACCTCGTAGCGGTCGAAACAATATGGGTGCCTCTGCGGCTCCTCGTACTCGCGTCTCTCGCGCTGCTCGCGTGCTCCGGCTGCGGAAGCGGCGGGCACGAAGCCGGCGCAGTCGTTCGCGTCACCGAGCGCGACTTCCGGATCTCGGCCCCGAGACATGTCCGCTCGGGCGATCTGCTCCTTTCCGTTCGCAACCGCGGCCCCGACGCTCATGAGCTGATCGTCGTCCGCGAGGGTTCGCGGCTGCCGCTTCGCCGAGACGGCTCGACGGTCAGCGAGGAGAGGCTCGAGCCGGTCATCGTCGGTACGCTCGAGCCCGGCCAGCCGGGCAGCAGCAGGAAGCTGCGGCTGCACCTCGCCCCCGGGCACTACCAGCTCTTCTGCAACATGTCCGGCCACTACCTGGGCGGCATGCATACCAAGCTGGTGGTCGGCTAGTGCTGCGCCGCCGTCAGGCCTTCAGGCCGTTCGCGACGCGCGGTCGGCGGACGATCGCCGGGATCCTGGCGACGTTCGCGCTGTTCTCGACCCTCACCGTGACCGTCTCGATCTGGGCGACCTCCGGCTCGCGGCATCGCGCGTCGGTGCTCGAGGTCGCCGCGCGACAGCGCACCCTCGCGGAGCGATACGTGAAGGACGTCTTGCTCGCGCGAGCCGGTGCCCAAGCCGATCCGGCTCTCACCGGCAGGCTGCTCGCCCTCAGTGCGGACGCATTGCTGAACGGCGGGGTCGCTCCCGCGGTGAACGGCGACGACGACGAGACGCTGCTGCCGCCCGCGAGCGGCGTGACGGTTCGCGCCCAGCTCCGGCAGGAACGCAGACTGGTCCGGGACCTGACGGCGACCGGAAGCGCCGTGCTCGCCCGGCGTCCGGCGACCGCCGTGAAGCTGACGGCAGACGAGCGCTTGACCGCTCGCGATCCGGTCGAGCGCCTGCGCGTGCTCTCGGCGCTCACGTCGAACGTGTCGCTGAACGCTGCACGCACGATCGGCGCCGAAGACGACCGGAACATCGGCCGTCTGATCGTCATCGAGGTCGTGCTCGGAGCGATCGGGCTTCTCACCTCGCTCCTCCTCGCCTTCGGCCTCATCGCCGCGACGCGCCGCCAGACGGCGCACTTCCGCAGCCTCGTCACGTCGTCCACGGACCTCGTGCTCGTCTTCGGCGACGGCGGCTGCCGCTACGCGAGCGAGTCGGTCGCGACCATGCTCGGCCACCCGGAGGACGACCTCCTCGGCGAGGGATTCGCCGGCTTCGTGCACGAGGACGACCGCGCCTCTGTGTGCGCCGCCTACGCGCACGGGGAGCCGCACGAGATCGTGTTTCGGGTCGCCAACGAGTTCCACGAGTGGCGCCATCTCGAGGCGCACGTCACCGACCTCCGTGCCGACCGCCAGATCCGCGGAATCGTGTTGAACGCACGTGACGTCACCGAGCGCCTGCGGCTCGAGGAGGAGCTGACGCACCAGGCCTTCCACGACGGCCTGACCGGTCTTCCGAACCGCGCCCTCTTCCGCGACCGGCTCGACCAGTCGCTGGCCCGCTCGAAGCGGTCGCATGAGGGGCTCGCGGTGCTCCTGCTCGACCTGGACGGCTTCAAGCAGGTCAACGACAGCCTCGGCCACGATGCCGGCGACCAGCTGCTCGAGGAGGTGGCGCGGCGCTTCGGCGAGGTCACCCGGCCGGCCGACACGCTGGCTCGGTTCGGCGGCGACGAGTTCGCGCTGCTGCTCGAAGGGGCAAATGAAACGCAGGCGGTCGCCGCGGCGAACCGGCTGGTGCGGAATCTCTCCGAGCCGATCCGGATCGCCGGGCACGAGCTGGGGCTCGGAGCGAGCGTCGGCATCGCCATGCATGCCGGAGGGGAGGCCGCGAGCGAGGAGCTGATCCGACACGCCGACCTCGCGATGTATGCGGCGAAGGAAGCCGGTCGCGGAAGGCACGAGGTGTTCCGCTACGACATGGCCCGCGAGCTCGGCGAGCTGCTCGGGCTCGAGCACGAGCTGCGGCTGGGGCTCCAGCGCGGCGAGTTCAGCCTCCACTACCAGCCCGAGATCGCGCTCGACACGGCCGCGATCGTGGGCGTCGAGGCGCTCCTACGGTGGCACTCGCCGACGCGGGGCTCGGTTCCGCCCGCGGAGTTCATCCCGATCGCCGAGGCGACCGGGCTCATCGTGCCGCTCGGCGAGTACGTGCTCCATGAGGCATGTGCTCAGACGGCCCGCTGGTTGCGGAACGCCGCGCTACCCGAAGGATTCGTCACGTGGACCAACCTCTCCGGGAAGCAACTCTCCGCGGGAGGCGTCAGCGCGCTCGTCCGCGAGGCGCTCGAGGCCGCGGAGCTGCCTGCGGGCTTCCTGGGGCTGGAGGTCACCGAGACCGCGCTCGTCCAGGAGGGCCATGCCGGCGAGCGTGCCCGGGCCGAGCTCCAGGAGTTGCACGAGCTCGGGGTGCGAATCGCCGTCGACGACTTCGGCACGGGCTTCTCGTCGCTCGGCCAGCTGCGCAGCTTCCCGGTGGACATGATCAAGGTCGACCGCTCCTTCGTCCAAGGCATCGAGCACGACGCGAAGGACGCGGCGATCACCGCGAACCTCGTCAGCCTGGCCCATGCGTTGGGCCTGCTGGCGATCGCCGAGGGCATCGAGTCCGACGGCCAGCTGACGTCCCTGCGCGAGCTGGGCTGCGACCTGGCGCAGGGCTTCCTGTTCGCGCGGCCGGCGCCGCCCGAGGAGATCGACCGGTTGCTCGCCGAAGGGTCGGCGAGAGTCTCCGGGGGGCGTGAGGCCGCTGCCTGAGCTCCGCGGGCCGGTCCCGATAGGACCACGCCGGTTGAAGCTCGCGCTCCCTCGGCTCTTACCGCCTAGCGCCTGACCCAAAGACCCTCTTCCCAATGTGCTCTCGCTCGTAAGTTCTGCGGCGCGGTTCATGCACGAGAAGAAGGCTGTCAACGACTTTTGCTGGATGGCGAAGGCAGCGCAGCGGTCAAGCCAG
>VAXK01000198.1:0-1488 GCA_005885565.1 Actinomycetota bacterium | reverse complement strand
CTGCTTCAGCGAATCGGGTGGTTCGCTCGTCGCGAACAAGACTTGCTGCCCGAATCGGTTCACATCTGCCGCCCGTCGCAGAAGCGCCTGAAAACTCACGGGATCGGCCGCTTGCTGTCGAGGCTCGTCGAACATGAGGAGTCCTGGGTGGTTCGTCGGATACTCGCGCGAGACCTCGAGCAGGCCAAGCAAATACGACCACACGATCCGAATCGCGTCGCTTGCTGAGGTGACGAAACCGAGATCGAAGCCCTCGCGTGTCGGGCGATAGTCATCACGCGAGATGCCGATCGTATCCACGGAGAAACTGCGAAACCCATAATCCCTCAGCTGCGAGACGACGCACTGTTCGAGCGCCGCAAGCTTCGCTTCGTCGTCGCTGTCCAGCCGCTCCTTCGGTAGAGCAAGGAGGCGGTCTCGCGCCCGCGATGCCTCCTCGACGACAGGCCTCAGCTTCTCAAGGAGCCCGACGAAATCTTGGTCAATCTCGTCCAATGCCCTGATCCGGTCCTCAAGGCGAAGCTGCTCTCGGACAGCCGCCACTGAGGGAACACCACTCGGTGACACAAGTGTTGCGCGAGCCGCTCTAATCTCCTGCCGCACCTCGTCAGCTCGTGCGCGGAGCGCTGCGAGACGTTGCGCCTCAACGTCACGATGCCGCGCGGTGTCGTTCTGCATCAGCTTGAACGTCTCGATCTGCTCAGCAATGAAGTCAGCGTTCTGTTCGAGCGACATCGGCGGCGGCGCCTCCGGAACAACCAGTGCCGCCGGTAGCGGGCGATGGCAAGCCGGGCACTCGTCGCCCTCAAGGATCGTTACCTGGTCGGCACCGAGGCTTTGGAGCGTGATCGCATCCCGATAGCGTCTCCGGTCCTCTTCGAGCGCGGCAACGCGGCGCTTCAGCGACGCAAGCTGATCTTCGTCGAGTGCGAGGCTTTGTCTGAGATCGGTGGACACGGTCGTCAAGCGTTCAAGGAGGCGCTCGTTTGCTCGCAGACCCTCCTCTAGTTCGCGCGAGGCCTCTTCAGCGGTGGGCACCTCGTCTTGTACCAAGTGTCTGTGGCGGTCGCGCAGGACTCGAAGGAGTTCGGAGAGCCCAACCCACCGATCCTCCTCGACCGCAGCCATCAATGCAGGTTCGACCGCTGGCCAACTCGTCGGCATCTCGTTTTCAAGTCCCTGTAACACGACTCCGGTTCGCTCGAGACGCCCACGAAAACCGGCGAGGGCCTGGCGATAGTAGCCTCGGAGACGGTCGATCTCCGCCAAGAGCTCATTCCGCTCGCGGGCGCGGCGGTAGACCCCGAGCCCGAGGACGAACTCGATCGCCCTCCGCCGCGCATTGGGGATGCCGTAGGTCGGCATCGTGGCTTGGATACCACCCCAGCCACGCTTCTGCTCGACGTAGAGCAGCGGGAAGATCATCTCGAGGTACAGGGGGACCTCCGTGCCTTCATCCCTCGCGAGCATTGGCAACTCCCAGCCGAG
>VAXK01000263.1 GCA_005885565.1 Actinomycetota bacterium | reverse complement strand
CGAGCGGCTCGCCCACTGCCATCTCGAGCTGGGCGCGGACGAGGTCGATCCCCGTGACGAGCTCCGTCACCGGGTGCTCGACCTGGATGCGCCCGTTCAGCTCGAGGAAGAAGAAGTCGCGCCCGTCGAGCATGAACTCGGCCGTGCCGGCGCTCCGGTAGCCGACCGCGCGGGCGAACGCGACCGCCGCGTCCTCCATGCGGGCGCGGAGCTCGGCGTCGAGCGCGGGGGACGGCGACTCCTCGAGCACCTTCTGGTGGCGCCGCTGGATCGAGCACTCGCGCTCGCCGAGCGCGATCACGTCGCGGGCGTCGCCGAGGAGCTGGATCTCCACGTGGCGCGGCCGCTCGACGAACCGCTCGCAGAAGACGCGGTCGTCGCCGAAGGCCGTGGCGGCCTCGCGCCGCGCCGCTGCGAGCGCCTCGTCGAGGTCGGCGGGCTCGCGCACGACGCGCATCCCGCGCCCGCCGCCGCCCGAGGCCGCCTTGACGACGAGCGGGAAGCCGATCTCGTCCGGCTCGCCCTCCGGCACGACGGTGACGCCGGCCTCGCGCGCGATCGCCTTTGCCGCCAGCTTGTCGCCGCCGCTTCGCAGCGCCTCGGGCGGCGGCCCGACCCAGGTGAGGCCGGCAGTCTCCACGGCCTCGGCGAAGTCGGGGCTCTCGGCGAGGAAGCCGTAACCGGGATGGATCGCGTCGGCGCCCGTCGCGCGAGCCGCCCGCACGTGCTCCTCCGAATGGAGGTAGCTCGCGATCTCGACGGTCTCGTCGGCCGAGCGGGCGTGGAGCGACCCGCGGTCGTCCGACGCGACGACCGCGACGGTGCCGATCCCGAGCGCGCGGCAGGCGCGGAATACGCGCAGCGCGATCTCGCTGCGGTTCGCGACGAGGAGCTTCTGGATCGGCATGGAGAGACTGTACGAAGCGCGGCGGCCCAGGGCCGCGTCAGACGCTAGTTCTTGTTGCCGCCGGCCGGGCGCGGCTCATCCGGCCGTGTCCGTTTCGGAGCGCCAGCTCGCGCGCCGCTTCTCGAGGAACGCGCGCAGCCCCTCCTGCCCCTCGGGGCTCGTCCGCAGGCTGGCGGCGACGTGCGCTGCCTCCTCGCCGCCCGGGCGCTCCCGGACGAGACGCTTCGCGGCTCGCGCCGCCTCCGGGCCGGACGAGAGGAGCTCTCGCACCACGTGGTCGAGCGCCTCGTCGAGGTCGGCGGGCTCGCGCACGACGCGCATCCCGCGCCCGCCGCCGCCCGCGGCCGCCTTGACGACGAGCGGGAAGCCGATCTCGTCCGGCTCGCCCTCCGGCACGACGGTGACGCCGGCCTCGCGCGCGATCGCCTTTGCCGCCAGCTTGTCGCCGCCGCTTCGCAGCGCCTCGGGCGGCGGCCCGACCCAGGTGAGGCCGGCAGTCTCCACGGCCTCGGCGAAGTCGGGGCTCTCGGCGAGGAAGCCGTAACCGGGATGGATCGCGTCGGCGCCCGTCGCGCGAGCCGCCCGCACGTGCTCCTCCGAATGGAGGTAGCTCGCGATCTCGACGGTCTCGTCGGCCGAGCGGGCGTGGAGCGACCCGCGGTCGTCCGACGCGACGACCGCGACGGTGCCGATCCCGAGCGCGCGGCAGGCGCGGAATACGCGCAGCGCGATCTCGCTGCGGTTCGCGACGAGGAGCTTCTGGATCGGCATGGAGAGACTGTACGAAGCGCGGCGGCCCAGGGCCGCGTCAGACGCTAGTTCTTGTTGCCGCCGGCCGGGCGCGGCTCATCCGGCCGTGTCCGTTTCGGAGCGCCAGCTCGCGCGCCGCTTCTCGAGGAACGCGCGCAGCCCCTCCTGCCCCTCGGGGCTCGTCCGCAGGCTGGCGGCGACGTGCGCTGCCTCCTCGCCGCCCGGGCGCTCCCGGACGAGACGCTTCGCGGCTCGCGCCGCCTCCGGGCCGGACGAGAGGAGCTCTCGCACCACGTGGTCGAGGGCGCCGTCGAGGTCGGCCGCAACCTCGTGGACGAGGCCGATTCGCAGGGCCGTCGGCGCGTCGAACCGCTCGCCCGAGAGGAAGTAGCGGCGCGCCGCGGCCCCGATCCTCGCCAGGACGAACGGCGAGATGACCGCCGGAATGATCCCGAGCTTGACCTCCGAGAAGCCGAAGACGGCGTCCTCGGCCGCGAGCGCGACGTCGGCGCACGCGACGAGGCCCGAGCCGCCGCCGAGCGCGTAGCCCTGCACGCGGGCGACCACGGGCGCCGGACACGAGTCGATCGCCTCCAGCATGCGGTAGAGGCGAAGGGCGTCAGCGACGTTCTCGTCGTAGCTCAGGTCGATCGCGGCGCGCTGCCACTCGACGTCGGCGCCGGCGCAGAAGCTCGGCCCTTCACCGGCAAGCACGACCACGCGCGCGTCGGCGACGTCGGCGAAGGCCTCCGTCAGCTCCGCGATCAGCGCCGCGTCGAACGCGTTCCGCCGCTCGGGCCGCGCCAGCGTCACGCGAAGGACGGCGTCGTCCCGCTCGACCCGCAGGGTCTCCATGGCGGCGGAGCATAGAGTTCGAGCCATGTTGCGCGGTGCGCTCGCGGCGGCGCTGACGCCGCTCGCCGAGGGCGGCGAGGCCCTCGACGAGGCGGCCTTCGAACCGTACGTCGACTTCCTGGCCGCGGGCGGCCTCGACGGGCTGCTCGCGCTGGGGACGACCGGCGAGGGGTTCCTGCTCCCGCCCGACCGGCGCCGCCGCGCCGCGGAGCTCTTCGTCGAGGCGGCCGGGGAGCGCCTCGACGTCGCCGTCCACTGCGGCGCCCAGTCGACGGCCGACACGGTCCGGCTCTCCGCCCACGCCGCCGAGGCCGGCGCGGACGCGGTCGCCGTGATCGCGCCGCCGTACTACCGGCTCGACGACGAGGCCCTCGCCGACCACTTCGAGGCCACGGCGGCCGCGTGTGCCCCGACGCCCTTCTACGTGTACGAGTTCGAGCGCGTGAGCGGCTACGCCGTGCCGCTCGAGGTCGTCGCCCGGCTGCGGGAGCGCGTGCCGAACCTGGCCGGGATGAAGGTGTCCGACCGGCCGTTCGAGCGCGTCCGGCCGTACCTCGTCGGCGGGCTCGACGTCTTCGTCGGGGCGGAGTCGCTGCTCCACGCGGGCCTCGCCGCGGGCGCGAGGGGTGCCGTGTCGGGCCTCGCGGCCGCCTTCCCCGAGCTCGTGGCGGAGATCGTGCGCGCGCCGTCGGAAGAGGGCGCCGCCCGGCTCGACGAGGTCCGCACGGCCCTCGAGCGGTTCCCGTTCCAATCGGCGCTGAAGGCCGTCGCGGCCGCGCGCGGCGTCCCGGTGAGGGAGGACGTGCGCGCGCCGCTCCGACGGCTTCGCGGCGAGGAGCGCGCCGCGTTGGAGACATGGCTCGAATCGTCGTCGCCGGCGCCGGCGCGATAGGCGCCAGCATCGCGTACCACCTCGCGCTGCGCGGCGCGAGCGACGTCGTGCTCGCGGACCGGGGCGAAGTCGCGTCGGGGTCGACCTCGAAGGCGATGGGAGGCGTCCGCCAGCAGTTCTCGACCGAGCCCGAGGTGCGCCTGGCGCGCGACAGCATCCGCTTCTTCGAGGAGCTCGGCGCGCCCTTCTTCCTCCAGGTGGGCTACCTGTTCCTCGCGACCACCGACGCGGGGCTGGCCGGGCTGGAGGAGCGGATGGAGCTCCAGCGCTCGCTCGGCGTGCCGGTCGAGCGGGCGGCCGTGCCCGCCGGGGTCCGCGACGACGACGTTCTCGGCGCGGTCGCGTGCCGGCGGGACGGCGTCGCCGACCCGCCCGCGGTGACGCGCGAGCTCGTCCGGCGCGCGTGCGAGCTCGGCGTCGAGCTGCACGAGGGCACGGACGCGCGCGACCTGGATCGAGAGGTCTTGGTGGTGGCGGCCGGTCCCTGGTCGGGCGAGCTCGCGGAGCTTCCGATCCGGCCGCTCGCGCGTCAGCTCCTGGAGACCGAGCCGCTCGAGCTACCCGAGCGACTGCCGATGGTCGTCGAGGCCGAGACCGGCTTCCACTTCCGCCGCCGCGGCGACCGGCTCGTGATCGCGATGGCCGACTCCGTCCCGCGCTGGGGCACCGACACGAGCGTGGACGAGTCCGTGTTCGGCGATCGGCTCGGGCGGCTCGCGCACCGCTATCCCGCGGCGGCCGGAACACGCATCGACCGCGCCTCGGCGGGCCTCTACGACATGACGCCGGACGCGCACCCGATCGTCGGCCGGATCGCGGAGGGGGTCTACGCGGCGTGCGGCTTCTCCGGCCACGGCTTCATGCAGTCGCCGGCCGTCGGCGCCGCGCTCGCGGAGCTGATCCTCGAGGGCGAGACGAGCTACGACCTGTCGCCGTTCGCACTCGAGCGCTTCGAGGGCGACGCCGTCTTCCCCGAGACGCTCGTCCTCTAGAACCGTCCCCGCGGTGGAACGCGCGTCACGCTTCTGCGACGGTGGCTGCCACCGGCGACCCGGCTCGCGAAGTCGCGGCGGCGCTCTTCGCGCCGGTGGCTGCCACCGGGACTTGGCTTGCGCGGACAGGTCGGAGCACGGCCCGAAGGGTCGCGTCGCGTCAGCCCTCGAAGGCGAGCCCGAGGCGCGAGAGCGTCGAGCGGAAGTGGCGTAGGTCGTCGTTGTCGTTCGCCATCGCCTGCCTCCTCGGTTCGAGAACGTCGGGATCTCACCGGCGAGGTTCGAGTTCCGCCAAAGCGGGCAAGCGGTTTCCTGTTGTTCCCGTGCGCGCTGCCCAGTGCGGCCGGGCGCAGCGCTCGAACCTGATCCAAGGGGGGATCCATGCGCAAGCTGTTCACCGTCGTGGGCCTCATGGCCGCGACGTTCCTCGTCGTCGGGGCAGGTGTTGCGCGCGCCGACGACGTCCGCACCCTCGACCTGCCGCGGCCTTCGTGGCTCACCGACCAGCTCCAGGCGAAGATCGTCGGGGCCGGGCCGCAAGGGCTCGAGATACCGCTTCCGGACGCCGGGCCCGATGCCACTGTCAACCCCGACTGTCTCGGCACCGCGCCGCCCTATGCGAGCCCGTCGGGCGTCTCCGTCACCGCGGTCAGCGCCGGCACCTGCATGGTCTCGCCGGCCGGCTGCACGATGAACTTCGTCTTCACGGACGGGACGTCCTACTACATCGGCACCGCCGGCCACTGTGCCGGGAACGGCAAGACCGTCATCGCCCAGATCGGGACGCGCGTCGACCCGACCGACACGGTAATGGTCACGCTCGCCGCGATCGGGACGACCGTGAAGAGCTGGAACAACGGGATCGGGAAGGACTTCGCGCTCGTGAAGATCGATTCCGGCTTCAACGTCGTGCCCGGGGTGGCCGGAGCGCTCGGCCCGACGGGCGTCTTCTGCGGCGATCCGGTCGGCCAGCCCGTCATGCACTACGGGCACGGCTACATCTTCTTCGTCGAGCAGGGCTACCCGAAGTTCGGCGAGGTGATCCCGGACCTCACGGCGGTGTTCAAGTTCACGACCCCGGACGGCTACAACTGGGTCGGGTACGGCCTCCCGGGCGACTCCGGGAGCGAGGTGATGAACGACGCCGGGCTCGCCGTCGGCGACCTGACACACGGCGTCGCCGTCGCGGGCCTGCCGGTGCCGGGCCTGAGCTTCGGGACGGACATGCAGGAGATCTTCAACCTCATCGGCCCCGGGTACAGCGTGGTCACAGTCGACGGCCGCTCGGCGAACTGCGCTAACCCGCTCGGGATCTAGGACGACACGCGAAGGGCCCGGCGACTTGCCGGGCCCTTCGTTGCTGCCAGTTTGGCGCTGTGGGATGCCTATCCAACTGAGCAAAGGCCAGCTGCGCGTTGCGACACGCTTTTCCCGGCTGGTCCATGGCCTAAGCGGACAGCGGATCGCTGCGGAGTTAGGTGTCGCTGCGCAGGAGCTCTATGGCGATCCGCGATTCGCCCAGCTGTTGATCCAACTCCACCTGAAGCATGTGGAGATGAGCAAGGCCCTGATCGCATCGTTTCGGGCAGGCCTGTTCAGCCCAACCGCCGGACTGACCAGGCCACTGCTGGAAGGCGCTGTGAAGCTTGCTTGGGCCGCCGTGCCTGAAGATATTGAGGAGCGCCGGAAGAGACTCCTTCGCATCCTCGTACGCGCGTACCGCGAGCTCGAGAACGAAGGCGTCGATCTTCCACCGGGCGAACGCGCGCTCCTTGACGAAGCCAACGCACAGAACCTCCGCGCCGCGCCTGATGCTCGTGGAGCGATGCGTGTGGTAGACCAAGTAG
>VAXK01000262.1 GCA_005885565.1 Actinomycetota bacterium | reverse complement strand
GCGGATGAACCTCGCGACGACGGCGGTCGGGTACGGAAGGAACGCGACGGTCATCAGGAATCCGATGTTGATGAAGAGGAACACGCGGTCGACGCGGACGATGTGCCGGAACAGCGTGTGGTGGTTGACCCAGATGATCCCGATCGTCACGAAGCTGACCGCGTAGCTCGCATACGACGGCCATTGATGCGCGAGCGCGTGCGCGAGGGACTGTCCCCGGGACACGTCCGGAACGTCGAAGAGGAGCACGAGCAGCGTGATCGCGATCGCGAACACGCCGTCGCTAAAAGTCTCGAGCCGGGTGGTCTCCACGCCGCGAAGCCTAGGCCGGAGCGACGACGACTCTCACGCTTCGACAATCCGGGACGGTGCACCAGAGGGTTTGACGCTTTGTTTGGCGTCAGAGGCTATGGCCTGAAGGACCGACCGAGCCTGTCGGCGACGCGGAAGGCCATCGGTTGGTCGATCAGCCACTTCGATCTTCTTCCGCTTCCCGCTTTGGGACAGTTGAACTGCTTGAGCAGTGGCCGGATCAGGTGGTCGAGCGCGTAGTTGGAATCGGGGTAGCCTCCGAAGCCGAGCCGGGGCGCAAGTTCCGTGCTGTCGATTGGCCAGTCCATGCGATCAGACAGCTCAATGCTCTCGACGGGCGAGAGCTGCCGCGATCGCCGTGACGGCGGCATCGAGCAAACGCGCCGTGCTGCTCGAGACGATCCCGCCGCGGTCGCTTACGCTGGAGATGTCGCCGCCGACGGTATATCCCACGGACCCATTCCTGACTGCGTCTTCGAGAGGGAGATCCAAGGATGATGCGTCCATGACCGTGACAGCGCCCTGAAGGCTTATCTGCAACGTACCGGCGCTCGAACCATCGTGCACCCAGAGCTCCCAGCCTGCGTGCTCCCAGGCGTGAACTCTGTTCAACCGGAGGCCAATCGTCGGAGCGTATCTCCAGACGCGCCTGACCCCAGTCGGCCGCCCGCCGACATCAGTTCCAACATGCTCGCCTCCGCGCCGTAAGGTGGGCGGCAGTCCGCGCAGTGCAACCTGCTCCCGGGCCGCGTCCGCGCTCCCACGGTCGGCGGCGACGAGCGCGGAGACGGCTCGATGGAACTCAGGAAGTTGAGCCCGCGCGGCGGCCTCAAGCCGCGCGCGCTCAACCTCCATTGAGTCGCGTTGGTCCTGTTCGCGAGCTTGCCGTTCCTCGCGTTCCTCAGCCTCACGGGCTGCCAACGCCCGCTGTTCCCGCAACCGATCATCAAACGAACCCATTGGCCCAATGTGCCACGACTAGGCTGGCGTTGACCACGCTGAGGGCGGGTGGTCCTTGCTGATGCTCCAGCGGGCGGTCGGTGCTTGGATCGCTAACAGTGACCTCACGACCCCTCGTTAGAATGCGCGGATGCCCGCGGAGGAGCAGGAAACCGCCGCAAACGCAGGGATTTCTCCGCCGGAAGAGGTCGATGTCGCGGCGCTCTTCGCGCGGCTCAAGGAGGAGGTCCGGCACGCGCCGGGGCTCGACGTCTCGGACGGCTTCAACCGAGGGCTCGTCCGAACCCGACTGCGGAGCGTGGCCGAGCGCTGGTGGCCGGTCAGCGCCGAGCGGCCGCTCGAACGCCGGCCGGGGGTGCGCGGGGCCGTGCTCTACCCGGTCAAGAAGGTGCTCCGGCGGCTCATGCGCTTCTACGTCGAGCCCTTCGCGGCCGATCAGCGCGCGTTCAACGACGCGGCGCTCAAGCTCGTCGACGAGCTCTTCGAGGAGGTCGACCTGGCCTTCGGACGCCTCGACCACGCGGAGCGCGAGCTGGCCGAGCGGCGCAAGGACGCGCGACGTGTCGGGGAGCTCGAGGAGCGGCTGACGCGCGTCGAGCGCCGCCGTGACGGCGCGACGGCCGCGCCCGCGACGGTCGCCGCGCAGCCCGCAGCGGCCGCGCTGCCGGACTACTTCGCCTTCGAGGCTCGGATGCGCGGCCGCTCCGAGGAGATCCGCGAGCGCCAGCGCGCGTACGTCGAGGACTTCCGCGAGGCCGCGCCGGTGCTCGACGTCGGCTGCGGCCGCGGCGAGCTCGTCGGGCTGCTCCGCGAGGCCGGGGTCGAGGCCCGTGGGGTGGACGCCGACGCGGACATGGTCGCTTTCGCCCGCGGAGAGGGTCTTCCGGTGGAGCAGGCCGACCTGCTCGCATACCTCGAGGGCACGGAGGACGGTTCGCTGGGCGGCGTCTTCGCGGGCCAGGTCGTGGAGCATCTGCCGCCGCCCGCGCTCGTCCGCCTGCTCGAGCTCGCGGCGGCGAAGCTCCGCCCCGGCGGCCTCTTCGTCGCGGAGACGATCAACCCGCTCTCGCCGCTCGCGCTTCGCTACTACTTCTCCGACCTGACGCACGCGCAGCCGCTCGTGCCCGAGACGCTCGAGCTGCTCGCCCGCCAGGCCGGGTTCCGGGAGACGAAGCTGCGGTACCTCAACCCTCCCGAGGAGCGCCTGCGCGAGGTCCACCTGCCAGACGACGCCGCCCGCGAGGCGCTCTCCGCGAACGTCCGCCGCTTGAACGACGTGCTCTTCGGGCCGCTCGACTACGCGCTCCTCGCGCGGACATGAGGATCGCCGTCTGCTCGCCGCAGGTGCCGTTCTCGCACGGCGGCGCCGAAGTGCTCGCCGAGCAGCTCGTCGACGAGCTCGGCGCGCGCGACCACCTCGCCACGCTCGTCACGGTGCCGTTCAAGTGGTATCCCGGCACGCGCGTCCTGAGCCAGGCCTTCCTCTGGCGGCTCGTCGACCTCGAGGAGACGGACGGGCGGCCGATCGACCTCGTGATCGCGACGAAGTTCCCGTCCTACGTCGTCCGGCACCGGCGCAAGGTGGTCTGGCTCGTGCACCAGTTCCGGCAGGCGTACGACCTCGACCGCACGGAGCTCGGCCAGTTCGACGAGTCGGCCGAGGACCGGGCGCTGCGGCGGGCGATCCACCGGCTCGACCGGATCGCGCTCGGCGAGGCGACGCGGCTCGCCGCCATCTCGCGCAACGTCGCCGAGCGGCTTCGCTCGTCGCTCGGGCTCGAGGCCGAAGTCGTCCTGCCGCCGCCGCAGCACCTCGACTTCCGCTGCGAGGCCTACGAGGACTTCGTGCTCTCGGTGGGCCGACTCGACCGCGCGAAGCGGGTCGACCTGCTGCTCGAGGCGCTCGCCGCGGAGCCGGGTTTGAACGCGGTCATCGCGGGCGACGGGCCCGATCGCGCGCGGCTCGAGGAGCTGGCGCGCCGCCACGGTCTCGACGGCCGCGCGCGCTTCGCGGGCCGCGTGGCTCCCGAGGAGCTCGCCGGCCTGTACGCGCGCTGCCTCGCCGTCTACTACGCGCCCGTGGACGAGGACTACGGGATGGTCCCCTACGAAGCCTTCCTCTCGGAGAAGCCGGTCGTGACGACGACCGACGCGGGCGGGCCGCTCGACGTCGTCGCCGACCGCCGGACCGGCCTCGTCTGCGAGCCGCGCGGCGAGGCGCTCGCGGGCGCGGTGCGCTTTCTCCGCGAGCACCCGGACGAGGTGCGGAGCTTCGGCCGCGCCGGCAAGGCCGTGGCCGAGCAGGTCACCTGGGACCACGCGATCGACCGCCTGCTCGCATGAAGGTCGCGTACTTCTCGCCTCTCCCCCCGGAGCGGACGGGGATCTCCGAGTACAGCGAGCTCCTGCTGCCTGCGCTGCGGCGGCGGATCGAGGTCGACGTCGTGCCTCGCAGCCGCACGGCCTCCGCCGACGCGGACGTCTGCCTCTACCACGTCGGCAACAACCCCGACGCGCACGGCTGGATCGTCGAGGCGCTGCGCAAGCGCCCCGGCGTCGTCGTGCTCCACGACTTCGTCCTCCACCATCTCGTGGCCGGGCTGACCCTCGGCCGCCGCGACGGGCCGGGCTACCTCGGCGCGATGCAGCGCGAGGCCGGCGTCCCGGGGCGGCTGCTCGCCCACGGCGTCCTCGACGGCGTCGTGCCGCCGCTCTGGGAGGTGCGGCCGGAGGACTTCCCGCTCGCGGGCGAGGTGCTCGAGCACGCAGCGAAGCCGGGTGGCGGGCTCGTCGTCCACTCGCGCTACGTCGCCGAGCGCGCGGTCGCGTCGGGCTACGACGGGCCGTTGTGGCACATCCCGCACCCGGCCTGGCCCGATCCGGGCGTGCCCGCGGAGGACGTGGCCGGCGAGCTCGTCGTCGGCTGCTTCGGGAACATCAACGCCTCGAAGCGGATCCCGCAGCTGCTGGAGGCCTTCGCGGCGCTGCGGGCCGAGCACCCGGACGCGAAGCTCCTGCTCGTCGGCGCCGACCTGGACGCGCGCCTGTCCGAGCGAGCGCTCGACGGAGTCGAGCGCGTCGACTACGTCGACGAGCGGCGGCTGTGGGCCCTCATGGGCGCCTGCGACGTCTGCGTCTCGCTGCGCGCGCCGACGATGGGCGAGACGTCGGGCTCCGCGATCCGCGCGCTCGTGCTCGGGAAGCCGCTCGTCGTCAGCGACGTGGGCTGGTTCGCCGAGCTTCCCGACGAGGTGGCGCTGAAGGTTCCGGTCGACGCGCACGAGGCCGAGACGCTCGGCGCCGCGCTCGAGCTCCTCGCCTCGAACGACCGAGCCCGGACGGCGATGGGCGACGCGGCGCGAGAGTACGTCGCCGCCGAGCACGACCTCGACCGCTCGGCCGAGGCATACGTGGCTGCGCTGGAGGAGGCGGTCGGAGGCGAGGCGATTCGGGACGCGGTCGTGGGAGAGGTGGCCGAGGCCGCCGCCGAGGTCGGGGTCACGGAGGAAGGCGAGGAGGCGGCGGAGATCGCTCGCCTGCTCAACGAGGTCAGGCTTGGCGGCTAACGCCACCCGCGCGAAGCTCCGCGCGGA
>VAXK01000197.1 GCA_005885565.1 Actinomycetota bacterium | reverse complement strand
GCGCCGGACGCGGACCGGTTCAACTACACGCAGGGGGAGCTGCTCGCGAAGATCAAGGTCGCGCTCGGCGGGCGGGCGGCCGAGGAGATCGTCTTCGGCGACCTGACGACCGGCGCCGAGTCCGACATCCAGCAGCTCACCCAGATCGCCCGCCAGATGGTCGGTCGCTGGGGCATGAGCCCTGCGCTCGGCACCGTCGCCGTCCTGCCCATGGACGGGCAAGGGCCGCTTCTTCCCGGTACGGCCGAGGGGTCGGAGGAGACGCGGCGGCTCGTCGACGAGGAGGTCCGGCGGCTCGTCGCCGGCGCGCACGACGAGGTCGTGGCGGTGCTCGAGGAGCATCGCCGGCGGCTCGACTCGCTCGCCCAGGCGCTCCTCGAGCACGAGACGCTGGACGAGGCCGACGCGTACGCGGCCGCGGGGATCGAGGCGCGGGCGTCCGACGGGGCCGGCGAGCGCGTTGCGGCGGCAGCGCGGACGAGGACGAGCTGAGTCAGCGAACGGCGAAGGCGGCCGTGCCGAGGCGCGTGTAGCGCGCGGCCGAGCGAGGCCCGGTTCCCGCCCACACGTACCAGCGGTACGTGCCACGGTCGAGCCGGTAGCGGCGTCCGCCCCAGCTCCACGTCGGGCGCAGCGCGAGCTGCGGCCCGCGCGGCCACGCGGCCAGGATCCGCTTGCCGCCGCGGAAGAGCTGGACGTGGTAGTAGGTCGCTCCCGGCGAGGCCTTCCAGCGCACGATCGGGGGGACCGAGACCCGCGGGAGGTAGGGCAGCTTCTCCAGCGTCAGCACCTTGGGCAGGGCGAGGAGCGAGACGCGCCTCGAGACGTTTCCGGCCACGTCGCGGGCCGTCAGCGTGTAGAGGTACTCCCGGCCGTTCTGGATGCTCGTGTCGGTGAAGCTCGTGCCGCGGATGCTGCGAAAGACCTGCGGCGCCGCTTTTACGCGGCGGAGCGAGCGCTCGATCCGGAACGTGTCGGAGCGCGACGTCGAGCTCCACCGGAGGAGGTTCGCCCCGTCGCCGGGAGTCTCCGAGACGTCGCTGAGCCGCGGAGGCGTCCGGTCGATCTTGATCGTGACCGAGACGGAGTTCGAGAGCGGGGGCCGGGCGTTGTTCGAGGCCGAGCACGTGAGGGTCGTGCCGTCGGTCTCGCTCGTGAGGACCCTCGACTCGCAGCCGCTCGAGGAACTGATCCCCGTCGAGTCGGAGACGGTCCAGGACACGCTGACGTTCGATCGATACCAGCCGTTGTCGCCGGCGTCGCCCGAGACGTTCAGCGTGATCGAGGGCGGCGCGATCGAGCTGCTGAGCGCGGCGGCCGGCGCGAGCGCGACGGCGACGCCGACGACGCCCAGCGTGAAGATGCGGCTTCGCAAGCTTCCGAGAGTAGCGTTCCGAGCAGGGCTTTTCTAGCGAGAAGGGCTAGGGCGGCGGCAAGGGCGCGGGCCACGAGGAGCCGGCGCTGCTCCGCTCCGGCGCCTTCGCCGCGGGAGGCGGCGGAGGCGTGGCTTTGACGGGCTTCGGGAGCGGGGCGGGAGCAGCGGCAGGCGGCGTAGCGGGGGCCGGGATGCGGCTCGCGACGAGGACGGGGGCCGGGGCGGGCTGCGGCTGCGCCCACTCCGCGACGCGCATGCCGCGAGGAGTCACGACGACGACCGCCGCACGGCTCGGCAGCGGGCGCGGACGCGAGCCGTTGGTCGAGAGGTCGACGTTGGCCGCCGTTCCCAGCCGGACCCAGAGCGCTTTGCCGTGCAGACGAACCTCCGTCCCCGACGTCAGCTGCCTCTCTTCGAGGAGCTGCCCGGCCGCCGACCGGACGGAGATCCACGAGTCGCCGCGGCTCGCCCGCAGGACGAGCGCGACGCGGGAGGAAGCGGCTGCCCGCTCCGCCGCGGCCTGGGCTGCGAAGCCCGCGACCCTCGCGCGTCGCAGCGAGCGAACGTCGGTGAGGAAGGAGACCGGCGCCGCGCCGGCGGTTCTCTTCACCTTCGGCGGCGGCGCCGACGTGGCGGCGTGCTGATGGACTCGTAGCGCAAGCGCCGTGACTCCGGCGCCGAGTGCGAACACGAGTGCGGCGGCGACCGCGAGCGCGGCACGGCGCCCGACGAGCGGGGTGGCGGCCCTCGCGCGCTCCACTCGTGGGAAGCCCAGCTCCGCCGCCCAGAAGCCGATCCCGCCGTACCGGCTGGCGGCGACGTAGAGGTCGGATCGGCCCGCCGTCCTGAACTCCGCCGCGGAGGGCCAAGTCGTCCTGTCCGTGCAGAAGCTCGAAAGCTCGATGCGAATGCGTTCGTCGGTCCACCGGCGGCGCCCGGAGTCGCTCGCCGGTGCGAGGCGGTAGCGCGTTGCCCGGCCGGCTCCGATCCGGACGAGGACGCCGGCCTCGACGAGCTCTGCGAGGTCGTAGGCGGCCTGGGAGCGGCTGACCCCGGTGAGCTCCTGGTACCTGGCCCGGGTCAGGTCGGTCGCGTCGGCGCGCGTCAGCGACCCGAGCGCCACCTGCTGCGCCGGTTTCAGCTGCCCCGCTTCGAGCCCAACCTTTGCCACGAAGCCCCCCTTGCCACTTACGCGATCCCTCCGGACGATATCGCCAGATCTCACTGCTGCCAACCGCGCCCGACTTCCGTCTAGCAGACCTGAGACGCCATTTGCACGCCGCACCTCCGCCTCCTGAGCCGATCGAGGGGTTTCGTCCAATCTCCATGACCCTACGTCCAACGTAATTTCAACTGCAAAATACGAAAAATTGCACTAGGAGATAGATCACGATGAAGTTAAGCACGAATTCGGAAATTGATTTAGGAAAAACGAGGACGAATGTGATAGGTTGAATTTCGCATGAGCGTCGCCGCAAGCCGGAGGTGTGCCGTCGCGAGCGTCGGCGTCTTTGCGCTCTCGCTCGCCGTCGCGACGGGGACGGCGCGCGGACAAGGGATCTCGGACTGGCCCGCGCCCATCGCGCCGGGCGCCGCCCCGGCTCAGGCAAACACGCAGCAGGCGACCACGGGGCAGGCAGCGACGACGAGCGCAGACGCCACGGACGCGCAGCCGACCAACATCTTCATCTCGCTGCGGGTCGACAGCCCCGGCGACAACGGCCCTGTCTCGCAAACCGACACGACAGCAGTGGCCGGAAACGCCGCCAACGATGCCGCCACGGCGCAAGACGCCTGGCAGCACTCGGATTCGGGTGCTCAGCCGGCCCAGGGGCAGCCGCAGGCGAGCGCGCAGGACAGCGGAACGACCCAGGCAGCGGCGGCGACCGCGACTGCGACCCGGTCGAAGCCGACCAACGTCGTCGTCTCGGTCCGCGTGAACAGCCCCGGTGACGACGCTCCCGTGACCCAGACGAGCACCGTTGCCGTCGGCGCCGCATCGAAGAACGCGGCGGCGACGGCGCAGACGGCGCACCAGACGCAGGTCGCCGCGTCGCCTGCCGCGCCCGCACCTCCGACCGCGGCGCCTCCGGAGCCGGCCCGGGGCGCCGTTGCCGAGCGCCCCGCCGTGCCGCAATCGTCGGCGCTTCCAGACGCGTCCGCGCCTCCTGCATGCGTCCGCGTCGCTCCCGGTCCTGCCGGGACGGCAGCCACGCGCATCGCGATCACGATCGGGGAGCCCTGCCACGAGGACGCCGGCAAGCGCGCGGCGGTGCCGCGATTCCACACGAGCATTCCGGCTACGAGAAGGCAGACGCATGAGACCCCCGTGCACGCTGCTCCGCCCGTCCCGGCGGCGCCGGTCGTGCAAGAGGTCGCTGCCGTGAGCCCGGCCCCGGCGGCGAGCTCGCCTCCCCGTGCTACCCCGCCACGGCCGGCACCTGCCACGCGTCGCCCGCACGCTGCGGCGTCGAAGTCGCTCGATCCGCTCGCGGCGTCGACCAGGGCCGGCGAGCTCGTCGCCGCCGCGGCATTGCCCTCCGCCGGTGGAGCGCAGTACGAAGTGATGCTCGCCCTGCTGCTCGCGATGCTCGGCGCGGCGGCCGTGTGGTCGTACGGGGGAGCCCGTCGTTACCGCTTCCGGCGATGGCGCTGAGCGGCTCTGGACGATTCGCAGCGCCCGTCTGGACGATTCCGGACGCAATCGCGCATGGAGAGCCGGCTCGTCGCGGCTTCTGCAAGAGCCGGTGACCGTTCGCGTCCTCGTCGCCGACGGCTATCCCGTCGTCCGCGCCGGCATCCGGCAGTTTCTCCGCGCGCCGGACGTCAAGGTTGTCGGCGAGGCCGGGACCGGGGCCGAAGCCGTCTCCGCGGCGGCCCGCCTTCGTCCGGACGTCGTCGTCCTCGACGCGACGTTTGCGGACGTGTGCCGGCAGATCATTGAGCGCGCCCCGGCGACGGCCGTCGCGCTGCTCTCGTCCTCGATCGCGCCGGACCTCGTCGCAGCGGCCGCCGAGGCGGGCGCCGCCGCGTACCTCGTCAAGGATCTCGAGAGGGTCGATCTCCTCGACGCCGTACGGCGGGTCGCTGCGGGGGAGAGGCTGGTCGACCCGCGCGCCGGAGCGGCGGTGTTCCGGGCCCGCGCGTCGCTCTCGAGCCAGGAGCTGAGAGTCCTGACGCTCGCCGCGGAGGGGTTCACGAACCGCGAGATCGGCAGCCGGCTGTTCCTCAGCCGCCACACGGTCAAGGAGTACCTGAGCAACGCGATGCGCAAGCTCGGCGTCGACAGCCGGGTGTCGGCCGTCGTCGAGGCGAACCGGCGCGGCCTCCTCGATCCCTCACGCCTGACGAAGGCGTCGTGAGACGCGTCGGGAACCCCCGACTGGGGGGATCGAGACCCTCCGGACGGCGGGTATCGGTACCGCCCCGGCCCCGGCATCGTTGGCTCGTGCGCACCCGGAGGGGGCCGAGCGCGATTGCGCGTTGCGCCGTCGTCGCGGCGGCCGCGCTGCTCGGCGCTGCCGTCCCGGCCGGGGCAAGAGCGGGCAGCTTCGAGCAGCTCGCGGGCCTTGCCGACCAGGTGCAGGCGGCGACCTGGAGCCAGGCGGCCGGCGCGGCCGCCGCGCAGCCGTCCACGGCAGACGTGGCGCAGACGGTCGCGGACGTCACCCACGCCGCCCTCGCCGCCGCCGCCCCGGCGAGGGCGATCGCAGACGTGTCCCCTGCGGCCATCGTGGCAGAGGCAACGGGGAGGGGCGTTTCCCCCAAGGAGGCGCCGCGTGCGGCCGCGAAGCAGATCCCGCGCGCGCGCGTCCACGAGAAGGCGAGGCCGCGTCCTGCCGCAGCCGCGGCCTCGCCGACCCTTGTCTCCCAACCGCCGGCGCAGATCGAAGTGCGACGGCCACCGGAGCCCCGCGTCTCGACACGCGACGGGAGTGGCGCGAAGCGAGCCGAAACGCCCGGCGCCGGGCGTGGGTCGCGCGCGCCGTCGATCCCGTTCGACCTTCCCTCCGTACCGCTTCCTCTCGCGCTGCCTTCCTCCGCGGGCGCTGCTTCGGGCGGCGGGTCACCCGTGCCCCCGCTCCTCGTCGCGCTCGCCGCTGCCCTCTCGTTGTTCGTCTCGGAGGTCGTGATCCGACGCGTCCCGTCGCGTCGACCGACGAGGCCGCGCCGGATCGTCCTCCCAACCTGGCGACCCGGCTGAGTGCCCTTGGTCGGTTGATCCGCCGCCCCGAGCGGGCGGCGTGTGGAACGACGACCAAGGAGGGGTGATGAAACGCAAGCTGATCGCGTTCGTCGCGACGGTTGCCGCCGCTGCAGCGGTGCCGGCCGTGGCGGCGGCCGAGAACGGCGGGCCCGGCGCTCTGCAGGCGTCCATCCAGGCCGCCGTCGCGTCCCAGCTGTCGGCGGCGACGGCTGCAACGCAGCAGACGCCGGTGAACGGCAACGCGCCGGTGACGATCGCCGCAGGCGACGTCAGCTCCGGCCCAAGCTCGGCCAACCAGAACGCCGAGGCGAAGTCGCACGCCGACTCGTCGAACTCGGCGCCGACCAGCCAGTGGACGAATCAGATCCAGTCGGCCGGCGGCGCCGGTGCCTGCTCAGCCGGTTGCGGAGGTGCAGGAGCCGCACAGCTGAACGGGCAGGAGTCGAAGACCGAGCAGGTCTCGGCCGCGGAGGCTGCGACCGAGCAGACGCCGGTGAACGGGAACGCGCCGGTGACGATCGCCGCAGGCGACGTCAGCTCCGGCCCGAGCTCGGCGAACCAGAACGCGGCTGCGAAGTCGCACGCCGGCTCGTGGAACTCGGCCCCGACGAACCAGTCGTCCTCGCAGACGCAGAGCGTCGGCGGGACGGACGGTTGCAAGGGCGGTTGCGGTGGCGCGGGCGGCGCACAGCTGAACGCGCAGAAGTCCGAGACCGCGCAGTCGTCGGCTGCGAAGTCCGAGACGAAGCAGACGCCGGTGAACGGGAACGCGCCGGTGACGATCTCGGCCGGCGGCGTCAGCTCCGGTCCGAGCTCGGCGAACCAGAACGTCGAGGCCAAGTCGCACGCGGACTCGTCGAACTCCGCGCCGACCAACCAGGCGTCGACGCAGACGCAGTCGATCGGCGGTACGGGTTCGTGTGTGGCCGGTTGCGGAGGTGCGGGCGGTGCGCAGCTGAACGCGCAGAAGTCCGAGACCGCGCAGCTGTCCGCCGCCTCGTCGGCGACCGAGCAGACGCCGGTGAACGGGAACGCGCCGGTGACGATCTCGGCCGGCGGCGTGAGCTCCGGCCCGAGCTCGGCGAACCAGAACGCGGCTGCGAAGTCGCACGCGGGCTCGTCGAACTCGGCGCCCACGAACCAGTGGGGGACGCAGAGCCAGTCCGCCGGGTAAGCAGCAAGGGGGCGGCTGCGGCAATCGCCGCAGCCACCCCCTTCCCACGGTGCCGCGATCCGTTTCTCCGGTTCGTCTACATCGAGTTGCCGCTCGACGTGCGGCCGGCGCTCCACGCCTGGGAGACGAGCACGTTCCTCGCGGCGACGTTCGAGCGCCCCGAGCCCCGGCTCGTCCCGGCTCAGCTCCCCTTCCAGGCGACCGCGCCGTGGCTCGCGCTCCAGTTCCCGGCGTCCTACTCGATCGACGGCGACCGGCTGCTCTACACGGCGCACTACGCGGCGCCGTTCGACCCCTCGGCGCGCCAGTGCGGGCTGTTGCTCGACGACTGGACCGAGGTCGTCCCCGGCACGAGCAAGGACACCGGGATCACGTTCAACTTCGACCGGCCCGACAACGAGCCGCCGCAGGCGATCCTGCTCGTCACTCCGGCCACGGCCGACGGCGCCTGGCACTGGCAGGACGTCGTGGGCGCGCTGAACGAGACGCTCGACCTCGCGAAGAAGCGTACGCTCGAGCCGGCGATGGTCGACCCGACGGCGTACGCCGGGTTCCTGCCGGCGACGATCATGGCCGTGACGCTGCACGGGATCTCGATCACGACCGCCCTGGCCGTGGCCGGCGGCGTCATGGAGCGCATGGAGGTGCGGGCGCGTGCCTAGCGCGCTCCGGGTCACGGACATCCGCACCGCGATCGAGCGGCGCCAGTTCCCGTCGGTGACGGTGTGGAACCGGGTCGAGGGCCGGCCGCGCACGCAGAGCTTCGAGCGCGCGCTCCGCGCGGAGGTGCGCGACGCGCTCTGGATGCTCACGAAGCAGTGGCAGATGGGGGAGTTCCGCGGCAGCGACGCCGGCTCGCCGGTGTTCGCGAAGCTGCGGGTCGACACGACGCGCCTGACGAAGTACCGGCCCGGCGCGGGTGCGGTGCAGGCGTTCGACGAGCAGCTGCCGCTCGAGGCGACCGTCGAGCGGCGGCACGTGCCGCTTCGGATCCACCGCCGCGTCGCGTCGCTCGACCTCCGCCTGGCCATGGGGCGCGAGTGGCTCGCCCTGGTCGAGGGGATCGGCAACCACCGGCAGGCGTTCGTCGCCGCGTACCCGATCCAGGCGCCGGACCCGACCTCGACCGCCGACGCCGAGATCGTCGCGCATCCGCAGGCCTGGGAGCTCTTCGCCGCCGTCGCGGGGCGGGCGATGGACGGCGGCTCGCTCTACGAGCACCTCGTCGAGAGCCCAGGAAACCGTGCATGGGACGGCGTCGGCGGGATCACGACGCCCGAGCACCCCGACTTCGAGAAGGCGACGGCGAAGTTCCTCGCGTGGTTCGAGCGCCTGATCCTCCAGCCCCCGTCGAAGGGCGACGACGCCTGGACGCCGCCGCAGCTCGAGTACCGCTTCGCCGCGTCCGCGCCGGAGCGAGACGGAGCCGAGAAGGTCTACGTCGCCGACAGCTACTACCAGGGCCGGCTCGACTGGTACAGCCTGGACGTGGACGCCGCCGCGAAGCCGCTCGATCCCGTGCCGGGCGCGGACGTTCCGCCCGTTCCGGTCGCGCGCGCGACGATCCCGGTACCGGTGTCCTTCACGGGCATGCCGAACACGCGCTGGTGGTCGTTCGAGGAGCGCAAGACGAACTACGGGGACGTCGACGCGAGCACCACCGACCTGGCCAAGCTCCTCTTCCTCGAGTTCGCGCTCGTCTTCGGCAACGACTGGTTCGTGATCCCGTACACGCTTCCGGCGGGCACGCTCGCCGACGTGCGCGGCGTCGTCGTCACGAACGTCTTCGGCGAGCGCTTCTGGATCGAGCCCGCCGGCGCCGGAGCGGACGACGACTGGCAGCGGTGGAGCATGTTCACGATCGACGTCCAGGGTCGAGGCGGCGCCGCCGACACGTCCTTGCTGCTCCTGCCGACCGTGCCGAAGGTCGAGCAGGGGCCGCCGACGGAGGACGTCACGCTGATCCGCGACGAGGTCGCGAACATGGTCTGGGGGATCGAGACGACCGTGCCGCTCGCGAGCGGCGCCACGGCACCCGGCATCGAGGCCGCGCGCCAGCTCCGCGCGTTCTACGAGGCGAGGCTCCCGCCGGGCGGAGGCGTGTCCCACGAGCCGACTGCGCCGATCCGCTACCAGATCATGAGCACGGTGCCGGAGAGCTGGATTCCGTTCATCCCCGTGCACGTGGAGGGCAGCAACCGCGAGATCCAGCTCCAGCGCGCCGCGATGCCGCGCGTCCTCGAAGGCGGTCCGAAGCCGCCGGCGAAGGTCGAGCCCCGGACGGTGCTGCTCCGCGAGGGCCTCGACCGCACGCCCGCCGAGCCGTACTACGTCCACGAGGAGGAAGTGACTCGCGCGGGCACTCGCGTCTTCCAGGCGTACCAGCGGACGCGCTGGACCGACGGGCGAGTCGTCGTCTGGCTCGGCGTCCGCCGGCAGACGGGCCGAGGCGAGGGCTCGAGCGGCCTCCGCTTCGACGAGCTGGTCGACCAGCCGGAGGGCTGATCCCCCAGGCCGCCGAGGCGCGTGGCGACCCCGCGCAGGATCCCCGGTCAGGGTGCGACAATGGGCCCGGGAAGGAGGAGACGGAGTGACGCTCCGTTCGGGCGGCCCCAGGGTGGGTGCGATTGCGGTCGTTGCGGTTGCGCTGAGCGCTTCCGCTTCCGGTGCGCCGGCACCGACGGGCGCGTTGGTCCAGCTCTCGGCGGCTTCGGGGTGCTTGCGGGCGGCGGCAAACCGGGAGCGCTGCGGGCGTGCGGTCGCGATCGGCGGCGGGCCGGTGGTCGCGAGCGCGGACGGTCGGAGCGTCTACGTGGCCGGCATGACGTCGGTGGCTGTTTTCGCGCGGGCGCCGGGTGGGGCGCTTCGGCAGCTCGGCGGACGGCGCGGCTGCGTCGACTATCGGGTGGTCGTCCCCGAGCCTCGTGCCGACGCGACCTGTGCGAGGGGGAAGCTCCTGTGGCCGACCTCCGCGGCGCTGAGCCGGGACGGTCGCAATCTGTACGTCGCGTCGTGGGCGTTCGACCCCCACGGTGACCGCAGCGACAACTACTCCGACCTGGCCGTGTTCGCGCGCGACCGGACGACCGGCGCGCTGCGGCAGCTGCCGGGAAGGCAGGGCTGCCTCGGCCCGTCGGCGAGGGGAGGCTGCGCGGTCGGCCGTGCGCTCTCGGGGCCGGAGTCGGTTGTGGTGAGCCCGGACGGCCGCAACGTCTACGTGGGCTCGTCCGGCGGTCTTGCCGTCTTCGCGCGCAACGCGCGAAGCGGTGCGCTTCGCCAGCTGGGAGGCACGGCGGGATGCCTGCTGGCGCCGGGACGGGCGGCTCGCTGCTCGCACCGGGGTGCACTCGGTCAGCTCGGGCCTGCCGCGCTCGCCGTCAGCGCGGACGGTCGGAACGTCTACGCCCTGACCGCCTCGGACGAGCGCGAGGCGCTCCTGGTCTTCCGCCGCAACCGGAGAAGCGGCGCTCTCTCGCGGCTTGCGAGCCGGGAGGGCTGCATCGCCAGCCCGACGATCGCCGGTGCCGGGTGTACCGCTGCCGCGAGCCTCGCGGGTCCGTGGTTCTGCTTCTCGGTCGCGCTCAGCCCGGATGGAAGGAACCTCTACCTCGGGTCGTGTGGAGACCTCACCGTCTTCTCCAGGAACGCCGCCGGCGGCCTGACGCAGGTGGGATGCATCGACGCGAACGGGCCGCCCGGTCACCCGTGCGCGGGCGACACCGGAACCGAGCCGCAGACGAGCATCGCGCTCAGCCCGGACGGGAAGAATCTCTACTTCGCCTTCAACGTCGGCCGATCCAACTCGGCGACGCACACGACGCAGCCGGGCGGGATCACGGTCTTCGCCCGCGCGACGAATGGGTCTCCGGCTCGTCTCGGCGCCCCGAACGGCTGCCTCACCGAGACCGGCTCGCACGGTGCGTGCACGAAGGCGCGGGGGCTGGAAAGCCCACACGAGCTCGCGATCAGCCCTGACGGCCGCAACCTCTACAGCAGCGGCTTCGCAGGCCGCAACTGCTGCCAAGACGGGAACGTCGCCGTCTTCCGCCGCGCGACCTGACACGCAGCGGCTCGGGACAGCGCTTGCGGAGCCCTCGCCGACGCCTCAGCCGTCGTGCCGGTGCTTCCAGAAGTACCAGCACAGAGCGGTCAGGATCGCGAGCGGGATCACGATCGACGCGACGATGACGAGCGCTATCGCCCGGTCGCCGGCGGCGGCGAGGAGGTCGAGCGCGGCCTGTCTCACGAGGTCGAGGGAGGCTGAGCCGGCGATCAGGTGTCGCGACGGACGAGCAGGACGGCGGCGATCGCGAGAGCGAGCGCGCAATAGCCGACGAAGAGCGCGGTACCCGGCCACGGCGACAGCGAATGGTCGCCGTGCGTGAGGGAGAAGACCTGCCGCCCCGCCTCGCTCGGCAGGTACTGGCTGATCGCGTTGTTCCAGCTCGTCGGCAAGACGTTCATGAGCGGCGGGATGACGAAGAAGATCCCGGCGAACGCCGCGATTCCTCCGGCCGTGTTCCGGACGATCGCGCCGATCCCGAGCGCGAAGATCCCGACCAACATCAGGTAGACGGCGCCGCCGATCACCGAGCGAGCAACGCCCGGGTGCGAGAACGAGATCTGCAGGATGTGATGCCGGGAGAGGATGGCCTGGCTCGCGAAGAACGCGATCAGCACGGGCGGGACCATCAGCAGGAACGCCACCGACCCGAAGACCGCCGTCTTCGCCCACAGCACCGGCAGCCGTCTCGGCACCGCGGTGAAGCTCGCCCGGATCATCCCGGTCGAGTACTCGCCGGTGATGACGAGCACACCGAGGACGGCGATCGCGAGCTGGGAGAGGTTGACGCCGGCGAGCGCGATGTCGAGCGGGTGGCGATCGGCGCGCTCGTGGGGGCTCATCGACCCCCAGTGCGACGAGGTGACCGCCGCGAACAGGACCGGGAGGGCGATCGTCAAGAGGAAGCCGACGAGCAGCGACCAACGCGTCGAGCGCAGCGAGTGCAGCTTCGTCCATTCCGACAGCGCGACCCGCGCCTGTGTGACCCGGCCGGTGTGCGCGGTCCTCGGAAGCTGCGAGACGTGCGCGTGCGCGCTCATGCGGCCGCCTCCTCGTCCTCGAGCTCGGCTGCCTTGAACTCGACGTCCTCCCGGGTGAGGTCCATGAACGCTTCCTCGAGCGACGCCTCCTTCGGCGTCAGCTCGTGCAGCGCGACCCCGCCTGCGGCGGCGGCGTCCCCGATCTGCGCCGAGGTCAGCCCGTGCACCTCGAGCAGGCCCGGCTGGAGCACCGTCACGGTCACGTTCGGGCCGGCGATGAGCCTCTCCAGCTCGGCCGCCTGCGGTGAACGGACTCGGACGACGTTCCCGGAGGCCTGGCTCAAGAACTCCTTCGTGCTCGTGTCTGCGATCTTCCGTCCCCGTCCGATCACGACCAGATGGTCGGCCGTGAGCGCCATCTCGCTCATCAGGTGCGAGGAGACGAAGACCGTCCGACCCTCGGCCGCGAGGCCCTTCAGGAGGTTCCGCATCCACCGGATGCCCTCCGGATCGAGCCCGTTCACGGGCTCGTCGAGCATCACGGTCGAAGGGTCGCCGAGCAGCGCCGACGCGATCCCGAGCCGCTGCCCCATCCCGAGCGAGAACTGGCCGGCCCGTTTCCTCGCCACGTCGTGCAGGCCGACCAGGTCGATCAGCTCCTCGACGCGCCTACGCGGAATCCCGTGCGTCTGCGCCAGCGCGAGCAGGTGGTTGTACGCCGAGCGCCCAGTGTGCACCGAGCGCGCCTCGAGCAGGGCACCCACTTCGTGCAGCGGCGCGGCGTGCTCGCGATAGTGCTTGCCGTTCACGGTGACTTCGCCGCGCGTCGGCGCGTCCAGCTCGAGGATCAACCGCATGGTCGTCGACTTGCCCGAGCCGTTCGGCCCCAGGAAGCCGGTGACGATCCCCGGACGAACCGAGAACGACAACCCGTCGACCGCTCGCTTGTCGCCGTAGTCCTTCGTCAGATCGTGGGCCTCGATCACGGTCTCATCAAACCACCCTTCTCTGAGAGCTTGCTGAGAGGCGTCCAGCAGGCGCGGGGTCCGAACCGGAGCGACGGCTGCGGCGAATCAGATCCGTAAGCAACGAGCGTCATCGACCACAGAGGGAGCCTTCTCATGCGCTTCATCCCGACCCGGCTGCACGCGCCGCTCGACTACGTCGTCGGCGCCGCGCTGATCGCCGCCCCGTGGATCTTCCGGTTCTCCGAGCACACCGCGGCGACGGTGATTCCGGTCGTGCTCGGCATCGGTCTGATCGCCTACAGCCTGTTCACCGACTACGAGCTCGGCGCCTGGCGCCTCTTCCCGATGAGCGTGCACAACCTGTACGACATCGGCGCGGGCGCCTTTCTCGCAGCCTCGCCGTGGATCTTCGGCTTCGCCGACGAGACCGCGAACGTGTGGGTTCCGCACCTGGTCGTCGGCATCGCCGCCGTCGGCCTCGGCCTGACGACGAAGCAGAAGGGCGGGTACGGCTACCGCAGAAGCGGAGCGGACACGCCGACCACGGCCACCGGCTAGGTACGAGCGGACGCGGCGGGCCCTCGCCCGCCGCGTCTAGCCCGCCGGTTGCTCCGAGTCGCGGCTCTACGCGACGATGTGGAGAAACGACCAGCTGTGCGTGGCGGGGACGAGAGATGTCCCGCGCCCGAGAGGCCAGTCGTTGTCCCACGTGCACTCCGGCTGATCCGACCGGCAGTACGTGTGGCATGCGATCTTGTTGCCGGGGAGCAGGAGCGTCAGGTGGGAATACACCTTCCGCGCCTTGTTGAAGTACGCGACGAGGTCGCCCGGCTGGAGCTTGTCGATCATGGTCTCGTCCTCCGACTTCTCGGCGGCGAACTCCGCGAGACGGTTGCGGATGAGAAAATCGACCATGCTGCTCACGCGGACGATCCCGAAAGGGGCCGTCGGCGGCGACCCGAGCTGACGGAGCGTGATGTCGAGGCCGCCGCCCGGCTGGCCGGGGCGTGTTCCGATGCAGCACGAGATGAAGTGCGTGCAGTCGTCGAGGTCGCGCCACGAGATCGTCGTCCCGTCCGGCAGCAGGGCGTGCTCGGGCTCGTCCGGGTTCGACGTGTGCACGAACGTCGTCCCCGCCGGCACCTTGACGAAGTCCTTGCCCGCGCTCGCGCCGAGGGCGATGAACCCGTCGTCGCACGGCTGGAGCCAGAACTTCCGCGCGTACGCGATCGCGCCGGCGCGGTCGTAGCTCGGTTTGGCCGCCGCGGTCGTGGCAGCGGCCGCCGCCTTTGCCGCGGTCAGCGCCGGTCGCACGATCCGCGCTCGGAGCTCGCGCCACTCGTCCCGGAGCGCGGCGAAGTCCGGTTCCGAAGGCGACAGGTCCCGTCCGCCACGCGTCGGATGCCGGTCGAAGAAGACGAGGTTCGTCAGCTTCGTCTCGTCGCGCATCCCGCTCGAGATCCTCGCGCGCGTCTTGAGCAGGTCGACGGCGGCGCGGATCGCGTCGGTGGCCCGGTCGAACCAGTCCTCCGTTTCCTGGAGGGTCGCGACGTCGGCCTCGGCGACGAACCCGACCTCGCCCTGCTCCTCCGCCTCAAAAGGGCGCCCGTTCGTCTCCTCGAACGGGGCGGCCTCCGCTCCGGCGTACGGGGCGTCCTCGAACGCCTCCGGCTCGAGGTGCTCCGCCTCGGCGGGATCCTCGAAGTCGGCGATCTCCTCGAGCTGCGGGGCCTCTTCGCCCCACTCGTGGCTCGCGTGCACCTCCTTGCGCGCGTTCGGGACGTCCGCGGCCGCGTCGGCGAGAATCCGCCAGCCGTATTGGCGCGGGATCTGCCAGTGACCGAGCGTGCTCGGCTCGACGCGGTACCGATCGGCGAGGTCGGGTCGAAGACCGGGCGCGATCGCCCTCAGGACCTGGCGGCTGAAGCCCGCGGTCGGCCCGCGGAAGAAGACGCGCAGCGCTCCGCCCTTCGTGTCGAGGTAGTCGCGAGCCGATCCGGCGGGCGCCGCGTCCAACGCAGCCCGGTCGGCCCGGATGCGCTTCTCGGCCCAGCTCGCAAGCTGCCCCGCGTCCTGGTAGAGGCCGTCGAAGACGTGCACCTCGTGTGGGTCGTGGTGCTGCAGGATCCGGAGGAGCGGTGACCCGCCGCCCGAGTGGGCGGTCAAGATCAGCCGGGCGACGCGTGGCGCCGCGGCGCCGATCTCGGCGGCGAACCGGTCGAGCGCGACCTGGACGAGCCGCGGCAGGTCGTCCGTCCCGACGAGCGCGGGGAACGTGTACCGGTACAGGCCGCCCGACGTCGCCTGGTTCGTGTCGTGGCCGCGGGGGAGAACCGTCAGCGTCGGCCGGCGCCTGCCCTGCCCTGCCGCGCCGTCGACGGGCGCGAGGTCGAGGCCGCTCCACCGCTCGATGTCGCGGGGTAGGGTCATCCCGGTCCGCGAGTAGCCGTGCAGGTGAACGACGACGTCGATCTCGGCCGGCGCCGCAGGCATGTCGTTCCAGCGCAGCACCAGATCCGGCGGCTTCCCGCGGTGGCGCGCGAGCATCGGGACGTGCGGGACCTCGACGCGCCCCGCTCGCACACCCGGAGTCGTCGCTTCCTCGGACCACACCTCGCCCTGCGACGGCTTCCGGTAGACCCAGTGCCACGCCTCCTTGACGTAGGGCTCGAAGTGGAAGCGCGCGGCGTTCGCGACGAGCCAGTGGTGGAACCACGCATCGGTCCCGATCACGCTGAGATCGCGGCTGCCGGCGCGGCCCGTGCCGAAGTCGATCGCGAGCCCGTCCTGATGGTTGCTGAAGCCGGGAGAGGCGATGTACTGCCCGATGTACGGCGCCATCTTCTGGACGGCGTCCGCTCCGTAGTCCCCGGGGCGGAGGATGCCTTCGTTCACCGCTCGCCGGTAGTACGCGGGGAAGCCGCCTCGCCTGCCAAAGCCCTCCCAGATCTCGAACTGGTGCTGCGCCGGGCGGTACGCGCTGACGATCCCTATCTGGTACCGGCCCGCGAGGCCGTCGGCCGCAAGGGCGGCGTTGGCGGCGGCGAGGAGGTCGCGGGCCGCGGCGGCTGCGTCCCGGCGAGCCCGGTGCCTGCCGTAGATCGTGTCGAGCTCGGAATCGGGCAGGTCGCGGACGAACGGTCGCCGACTCTGCTTCGAGTTCTCGAAGTGCTGCTCGTAGACGGCCCGCATGAACGCGAGCTGCTCGTCCGTCGCGTCCTGCCATCTCAGCCGGGTCGCGGGGATGGGAGGACCGCCGGTGACCGGCCCGCCCGCGGGCATCGTCGTGGGCGTCGGCGTCGGCGTCGGCGGCGCCGGCCGGAGCGCCGGCTTGACGATCCGGTCGCGGATCGAGATCCACTCGGCGGCGAGCTCGCGTTCGTCCGGGCGGATCTTCCGCCCGGTCACCTCCGGGTGGCGAAAGTAGAAGACGATGTTCGTGAGCTGCGTGACGTCTCTGTAGCCGGCGGCCCTCGCGAGGTTGATCGCGGCCGACCAGAGGCCGCGGCCGAGCGCATCCAACACCGCCGCCGACAGGGGGTAGAGCGTGAGGATCGGGTGCGATGTCCGCGCCTCGCTCTCCCAGGCGGGCCCCTCCGCCTCGGCCTGCCACGGGGCGTATCCCTCGCTTCCGGCGATGCTCTCCTCTCCGAGCCATTCCGCGAGCGGCTCGACCGGGCCCGCCGGCACGTGTTCCTCCGTGACGAAGGGGGTGGGGGGCTCAGCGAGCCCGACGGCGTACGACTCGTCGAACATGGCCGTGCCTGGTCAGGTCGCCGGCACGCCGGTGCGCGCACCGTCGGTCGAAGGCGCAGGTACCTGCGGCCGTCGCTGTCGGGGCTGCTGCGGGATCCTCGGCCGTTGCGGTGGCTGCGGCTGTCCCGGCACGGTCGACGCGGTGAGGGCCACCTTCCGAGCCTTCATGTCGCGGCCGGTCGCGAGCGACCACTGCGCGATGATCTCGGTCATCGCCGCCTGGATCGGGCCCGGGAGATAGAGCGTCGGCGCCAACGCGATGGTGTTGAACTGGCCGTCTTCGACGAAGCGCAGGATCGCCGACATCGGATCGGCCATCCGGAAGTAGCTGTGCGAGCGGGCGTGTGAGGGCAATCCGACCTTCGCTGCGATGTTCATCAGCCGCTCCTCGGGTCCGTCCCCCTCGGCTTTGAGCATCCGCACGATCGGCGTGTTGAAGCTCACCGTCAGGTGGAACCAGGACATCATCGACGTGTACCAGAGCTCGTCGCGATCGAGGCTCCCCGACTGGCGGCGCGTGCCGAGCATCTGGTCGAGCGTGAGCGCGAAGTCTGCGATCGCCGCGACGTCGGTCGGGTTTGCACCGGCGATGTTCGCGCTGTTCTCCACTCCACGCCAGACCTCTCGCAGGAGCTCCTCGAACGTGACGACGAACTCGCGGTTCGCGGCGCGCGGCTTCTCGTATGGATACGGTCGCCCGTCGTCGGTGCCGTGGTTCAGGTCGATGCCGAACATCCGGTAGTACAGGATCCTGCGCGCCGCGCGCGAGTCCGGGCGAAGCCAGCTGGTGATCGAGTAGATCTGGAACGGGGGACTGTCCCGATAGAACAGCGCCTCCGTCGTGCGGAGCCAGAGCTCTGTCGAAGGATCGGCGACGCCGAACTCCTCTCCGTACAAGAGCCGCTGGAGGACGCGGCCGAAGATCTCGTAGGCCCGAGTGTTCTCGATCATGTACGCGTAGATGAGGTGCTTCCAGAGCAGGATGCGGGTCGGCGAGGCGGGGATGCCGGTAGCTGGAATGCCCGGGATGCTGGACGTAGACTCGAATGCCCCGAGCGGCGCAGGTACGCCTGAGGCAAGGGGCGGTGACGGTGGCGTGCTTCTCTTCAGCCAGGCGTCCTCGAGGTAGCGCGAAAGCTGCATCGGATGCAGCTCCAGGACCTGCTCGGCTGCGGCCTGGGTGATCGGGGGGCCGCCGCTCAATTGCGTTGCGAGAGCACGGAACATTCGGTTACAGCCTCCTCTCCGTCGCCGTCGGCTCAGTCGGACTCGTCATCGTCATATCCGTTCGAGGACGACGTCCTCAGGTCGAAGTCGACGTGAACTTGCCGGGTTTTGGACCCGCCCACGGGGAGCCAGACGATCGTGAGTCGTCCCGGCCCGACGCCCGGCGGCACTACAAAGGCGATTTGCTCGGCTGACACGCTGAGCTGCTCGACGTCGACGTCGCCGATCCGCGCAGCTTTCACGCCCGTCAGGTACTTGCCCGTCAGGGCGACCGCTTCGCCGACGTCGGCCACCACCTTCTTCCGATCGAGCTCTGGCTCCTCGCCGCCGGCGCTGAACGTCAGGTCGCTCGACGCGACGTCGGGGTCCGGCTTCCCGAAGATGCGGGTGAAGTCGCGCTCCAGTCGACGGCGCTGCCGCTCCTCCACCGACTGCCTCAGCGGCCTCCGGTGCTCGTCCAGTTGATCTTGCAGCTCGTAGGTCTCGTCGTCCTCGGGCACGGTTTCCTCCTTCGCTTTGCTCACGCAGCCTTTGGCAGAGACTCGTCCCCGAGGCGCAGCATCCACGCTTCGCAGTCCTTCGCGATCTCCGCCGCTCGCTCCGGCTCCGTCGCGTAGCGGAGGCTCGAGAGCGCGAGCAGCCGTAGCGACTCACGCCCGAGCCAGTGCGGCGACGCGATCGACCCGCCGGCGTCACGCGCGAGCTGGGCCAGCGCATCCGGGCGCACGCGGAGCGGATCCACCCATGCCGTCAGCGGCCGCCCGCCGAACGCCCGCATCGGGGTGCGCAGGCAGATCTCGACGATCCGCGGCAGCAGCGGGAGCGACCGTTCCACGAGCGCCCGCGTCCCCGGCTCGGCCGCGCGCAGGGGGTACGCGGCGACCCAGGCGCGCGCGAGGTCGTCCCACGGGCCGGCGCCGTAGAAGCGCACGCACATCTGCACGCCGAGGAGCACGCGGACGTACGCCACCGGGTGCGGGTCGGCCGGCACGCGGCGAAACACCGTCGCGCCGCCGGAGACGACGTCGTGCAGCGCCGCGACCGAGCCGTAGCCGGTATGGACGAAGGCGAAGCAGTCGGCGGCGATCTCGGACGACCAGGCCGCCCACGCCTCGGCGACCTCGGGGCTCTCGGCGAGCCCTTGCCCGAGTGCGCCGGCGAGCTCCTCGTTCCACCCGAGGATGTGCGCCACCTGGTGGCCCGACTCGTGGATCAGGGCCGTCGGCCGCAGCAGGTTCTGGCGCGTGATCTTGATCGCTGCCGCCGGCGACAGCGTGCCGCCGTCCCAGAGGCGCAGGCCGGCGCGCAGGATCGAGGCGCCGAGGCCTTTGTCCACGTACGTCAGCACCGGCGGCACGTCCCGCCGCAGCGGCGGAAGGACGCTCTCCATGCTGTGCACCGCCAGCGCGTCGCAGGCGCGGAGCAGCGCGCCGAGTCGCGGCGTCGTCCGTGAGTTGATCGCCTCGCCGAAGAACGAAAGCGCGGTCTCGACCTGCAGGTACCGGCGGCGGAACTGGACGACGTGCACGCGCACCTGCTCGAGCTCTCCCGCCGTCGTCGCCGCCCGAAGCTCGGCGGCGAGCACGTCCGCGCGCCGGGAGAGCTGGTCCGCAGCTCCCTCCAGGTGGCGGCGCAGCGCGACGTCGAGGTAGCGCTCCACGCCGCGCCACGCGGACTCGGCGGCGAAGTTCGTCACGTCGCGCAGCCCGACGACGGCGATCTGCCAGTGCGCGACCTGCCGCGCGACCTGGACTCGCGTTCCTGTGGCCTCGTCAGTCAAATCGGAATCCCGGAACGGTCTTGACGGCGAACGTCGGCGAGCCCTTGAAGAGCGCCGCCGGGTTGGCGAGATCCGCCGGATTCACGAACTCGCCCTTCAGCAGCTTGCGGACGAACGGGAAGCCGGGCGGCGACTTGATCGTCACGAGAACCGTGACCCCGTCCGCCGGGTCCTCCGCCGCCGAGACGAACTCCGCGCCGCGGCTCTGGAAGTAGTCGCCGATCGCCTTCCCCAGCCACTCGGTCACCTTCCCCTTCAGCTGGTCGAGCACCACCCCGGCGAGCTTCCGCAGCGCGCCGCCGAGGAACTCCTCCTGGTCGAGCGCCTCGTGTCGGATCTTCACGTGCCGCTCGAGGTCGCCGCCGAGCGCGGTGTCGACACCGGCTGCGTACACCCGCTTGGCCAGCGTGATCACCGACGTCAGGTCGCGGCGGCGAACCTTCGCGGCGATCTCCTGGGCGTCAGCCTCGCTGAGATAGACGAAGACGCGCGCCTCGTCGCCGGGGAAGTCGAGCGTCACGTTGACCTCGCTCGACCTCCGCGCCTGCGCCGGTCGCGCGCCAGCGATCTCGAGGTAGTAGAGCCGCTGCCCGACCGCCGGCCGCATGCGCGTCGAGAGGTTCGTCCCGGGGACGGCGCGGCCGAGACGCGGGTGCCGCAGGAGCGCCGTCGCCGCCTCGGGCGTCAGCGGGTGGAGCTGTGTCCAGCTCCCCCGGCCGCCGCCGCCGATCCGCTCGAAGCGCGCGATCCGTGACGGCCAGCCGCCGGGCAGCGTCTGGTAGAGGTGCACCCGCGCGCGGACGGGGCCGCTGATCCCGAGCTTGTCCTTCAGGAACGCCGCCAGCGTCTTGCCGCCGAACGTCTTCACCGACTCCGCGATCTGCGGCGTGACCTCGATGTCGAAGACCTGCGTGTACTTCTTGTAGTACTTCCGCCGCGCCCTCGGAGGCATCGCGACCCAAGCGCCGCGCACCTGCGCCGCCTCGTGCACGTCGGGGATCAGCTCGGACGACGGGAAGTTCTCCGCCGCCGCCTCGTGGAACGCCTCGTTGACGGCGGCCTCGAGGAGGTGCGGATTCTCCAGCGTCGTCTCGTCGAGCTGCGCGACGCGCCGCATCGTGTCTTCGACCGTCCCTGCGATCACGTTCGGTGCCAGCCGGCGCATGTCCGACTCGCCGGCGACCTCCAGCCCGATCGTGCGCAGGCCCATGTCGACGACCGCCTGCGAGAGCTGGCGCGCGGCGTCGGCGCCGATGTAGCGCTCGATCAGCTTCGCGAGATAGCCCGCGAGGAAGCCGACGACCCGCGGCCGGCCGATGATGCCGATCACGGTCCTGGCGATGGGCATGATCGCCGCGAGCGCCGGGAGGAACTGCTCCAGCGCCTCGCGCGGGTCCTGCCCGCTCTCGAGCGAGTCGACGAACTGCTCGCGCGCCTCCTGGTATGCCGAGATCGGGACGCCGTCGGCGCGCTCGCCCTCGTAGAGCTGCTGCGCGAGCACCGCCTCCTGCTCGTTCTCGTCGCCGGCGAACAGCATCGACGCCACCGTTTGGTCGAACTCCCGCTGGACGCTCGCCACGTCCGGAACCGCCGGTTGGCCCTCGAGTGACTCCTCCTCGCCCCGGAAGCCGGGCACGATCTTGCGCGCGAGCTGGACGGCGATCGGCCGTACCTGCGGCGGCAGCTTGTCCAGCGCCATCTTCAGGACGCGCTGGAGCAGCGGCTCGACGAGCGCCTTCAGCCGGTTGATCAACCCCGACAGGCCCGGAATCATCGAGATCGCGCGGGAGATGCCCATGAGCGCGCCCTTCTTCGCCAGGTCGATCGCGCCGGAGGCAATCTTCTTGGCCTTGTTCCAGAGGCCCTTGAGGAAGCCCTCGAAGTACTGCTCCAGACCTGTCCCCTCCGGCTCGAACTGCTCGAAGAGCCGATCGAGCTCGCCCTCGGTGAGCGAGGCGGCGTCGACGTTCACGAGGCTCTCCGAGATCCCGTCGAGCATCTGCGTCGCGTGCTCGCGGACGGGATCGATCCAGTTGTTCAGGAACTGCTCGGTGGCGGCCTCGGAGACCGTCTCGCCCATCGCGCTCGTCTGCTCGGCCGCCGCCGCCGCGGCCTCCTGGACGAGCTCGCCGACGAATCGGTCCATCTCCGTGTCGTAGAGGTCGAAGAGCAGCTCGCGGAACGACGCCTCCTGGAGGCTCGCCTCGGTCGAGCCGTCGCCGTACTGGCTGATGAACGGCGTCTCCAGCGACGCGGTCTCCCAGACGTCCGCCTCGGCTTCCGCAGGCGTCTCCACCGTGAAGTCGTAGCGCTGCTCGAACGGAGTCTCCGGCGCCCACTGGGCCTCGGGCGCCCACTGCGCCGCCTCGTACTGCTCGTACGAGTCGTATTCCTCCGCGAGCGAAGACTGCGTGGCGTCCATCGACATGCCAGCTCCTTTTTCGGTCGACTCGACGCCCGAGTCTCGGCGGTCCGGCACGCGATGTGAATGGACCACGGGATCGAAATGCGGTTCAGAAGCCGGATCGACGGCGCTGGATCCGCGGATCTACCGGCAGATCGCGACCGCGGCTCGGCAGGACGTCGATGCGATCGGCGCGGCGCTCGCGAAACGCCGACCGGACCCGGGCGGCCGCCTCGGCACGGCGATTCACCTGAAGCTTCTCGAGGATGTTGTGCACGTGGTTCTTGACCGTCGCGGTCTCGATCCGGAGCACGTGCGCGATCTCCTTGTTGGAGAGGCCTTCGTCGATGAGCTCGACCACCTCCAGCTCGCGCGCGGTGAGACCGGCCCCCGGTGGCACGCCCTTCTGGACCGCGGCGAGCGCGGTCACGCGGCGCGCGAGCGCGGCGGCCATCTGGGGCGAGCAGTGGACCTCGCCGCGCATCGCCGCCTCCACGCCCTGGACCAGCGTCTCGACGCCCTCGCCGGCGAGGACGAACCCCGTGACGCCGGCCTCCACGCAGGCGATCACCTCGTCTTCGTCCTCCGGGACGCCGACCGCGACCACCTTGGCCTGCTGGTTGCGTGTCAGGAGCCGCGGCACCGCCTCGAGGCTCCCGGGCGACTGAGCGTCGACGACATAGACGTCGGCCTCCGTCGCCTCGAGCGCGCCCTCCTCGTCGGGGGCGCCGGCGCCGACGACACGCAGCCCCTCGCACCCGCGGAGCAACGCCGCGATCCCCTCACGGGTGAGGCGCACTCCGCCCAGGAGGAAAACGAGGATCACAGCAGCGCAGACCAGGCAGCGCCGAGCCTCCCCCGGCACAGGAGCCAATGCCGCAGCGACGACTGACGGGCACTTACTGCGACGGCGGTCCTCGCTTTCTCGCCTGCCTCCTACACGGTTCGCGGCATGAAGTCAATCGGCCGAGCGGATCTCCCGATCTAGATCCTCCGGCCCGCTGGTCTGGAGCCGTGGATTCAGACGCGATGCTCTGAGCAAGCACGTGAAGAGCGCGGCTCGCAGTACGAGCACGGTAAACAGCGAGCCGAGCGGTCGGAGAGGCGTCAGCCCGGCGAGTTTTGCAGCGGTTTTGAACAACTCTCGCACCTCTGCGGCCGCGTCCTGCCCCAATCGCTTCGCGGCGTCTTGTTGCCTCAGAACCTTTGTTTTAGACTCGGTGTCTGCGGCGGTTGGTCTAGGTCGGCGCCGAGCGGCGGGAAGAGGACATGAGCGCAACGGATGGGCAGCAGGTCCGCCGCAACCGTCATCGGATAGGCATGGCAGGCCACGAGCTCCGCGGAACTCATGGCTGAGGGCGACGCGGGCGCGCCCACCAACGCTCCACCGACGATCTCGCTCCCGAAGAGCGGTGGCGCGATCCGGGGCATCGGCGAGAAGTTCGCCGCAAACCCTGTCACCGGCACGGGCAGTCTCAGCGTCCCGATAGCCACCTCGGCCGGTCGCGCGGGGTTTGGCCCGCAACTCTCGCTGAGCTACGACTCGGGTGCCCCGAACGGCCCCTTCGGCCTGGGGTGGACCGTGTCGCCGCCCTCGATCACGCGGAAGACGGACAAGGGCCTGCCACGGTACGACGACGCGCTCGAGTCGGACGTCTACCTGCTGTCGGGGACGGAGGACCTCGTCCCGGCGCTGCGCGAATCGGCGCCGGGGAAGTGGGTTCCGGACGTCGACGAGCGCGACGGCTACTCGATCACCCGCTACCGCCCCCGGATCGAAGGGCTCTTCGCCCGCATCGAGCGCTGGGTCAGGCACACGGACGGCGACACGTACTGGCGGTCGATCTCGGCGGAGAACGTCACCTCCGTGTACGGTCGGACTCCCGCGTCGCGGATCGCCGATCCCACCGAGCCTCGCCACGTCTACAGCTGGCTGATCTCGGAGACCTACGACGGTCACGGCAATGCCGCCGTCTACGAGTACGCCGCCGAGGACTCGACCGGCGTGCGCGAAACCGACCCGCACGAGCGCAATCGCACCGACGCGAGCCGGTCCGCGAACCACTACCTGAAGCGGGTGCGGTACGGAAACACGGTCTCGCGTCTCGTCGAGCCGGACTTGGACGCGCTCGACTGGCTCTTCGAGGTGGTCTTCGACTACGGCGAGGGCCACTACGAGGAGCTGCCGCCGGACGAGGAGGGCCGCGACTTCGTCCGTGCCGTCGCCAACGCGCCCAAGAGAAGGGCGTGGCCGCTCCGTCAGGATCCGTTCTCGGTCTATCGGCCCGGCTTCGAGGTCCGGACGTGCCGCCTGTGCCGGCGCGTGCTCATGTTCCACCACTTCCCCGACGAGCTCGGCGCGGCGGACACGCTCGTCCGATCGACCGACTTCGGCTACGAGGAGAGCCCGGTCGGGTCGTTCCTCGTCGCCGCGAGGCAGTCCGGCTACGTCAGGCAGCAGGACGGGACCTATCTCCGCCGCTCGACGGTGCCCGTCGAGTTCGGCTACAGCAAAGCGGTCGTCCAGGCGACGGTGCGGGACGTCGACCCGGAGAGCCTCGAGAATCTGCCGGTCGGCCTGGCGATGCCCGCGTACCGATGGGCCGACCTCGACGGTGAGGGAGCGCCCGGAATCGTCAGCGAGCTGACCGGCGCTTGGTACTACAAGCGCAACCTCAGTCCCCTCGCGTCCGGGTCGGCGCCGGCGCCGCGCTTCGCCCCCGCCGAGCTCCTCGGTGCCGTACCCGCACCCGGTGACCTCGCCTCCGGCCGGCAGCAGCTCCTCGACCTCGGCGGCGACGGAAGCCTCGACCTGGTGCAGCTCGCCCCGCCACTGAGCGGCTTCTTCACGCGCACCGCGGCCGAGGGGTGGAGCCGCTTTGAAGCCTTCTCGTCGCTTCCGAACGTGGACTGGAACGATCCCGAGCTGCGGTTCGTCGACCTCACCGGCGACGGGAACGCGGACGCGCTCCTGACCGGTGACGAGGTCTTCCATTGGTATCCCTCGCTCGCGAAGGCGGGTTACGGCCCCGAGGAGGAGGTTCGCCAGCCGCCCGACGAGGAGCTCGGGCCGCGGCTCGTGTTCGCCGACGGGACCGAGTCGATCTACCTCGCGGACATGTCCGGCGACGGCCTCGCCGACCTCGTCCGGATCCGGAACGGGGCGATCTGCTACTGGCCCAGCCTCGGCTACGGGCGCTTCGGCGCGAAGGTGACGATGGACCGCTCGCCGACGTTCGCGGCCGCGGACGAGTTCGATCAGTCGCGCGTGCGCCTCGCGGACGTGGACGGCTCCGGCACGACCGACGTTATCTACCTCGGGCGCGACGCGGCGCAGCTCTACTTCAACCAAGCGGGGAACGGCTGGAGCGCCCCCGAGCCTCTCGACCTGCCGCCGCTCGACGACGTCGCAGACGTCCGCGTGATCGACCTCTTCGGCAACGGCACCGCGTGCATCGTCTGGTCGTCGCCGCTTGCGGCGGCGGCCGGCCGGCCGATGCGCTTCCTGGACCTGATGGGCGGCCAGAAGCCGCACCTGCTCGTCCGTGTCGCCAACAACCTGGGCGCGGAGACGCACGTCCAGTACGCGCCGTCGACGCGCTTCTTCGTCGCCGATCGGCTCGCCAACCGTCCCTGGCTCACGAGGCTGAGCTTCCCGGTGCACGTCGTCGAGCGGGTGGAGACCTACGACCGGCTCAGTCGCACCCGGTTCGTCTCCCGCTACGCCTACCGCCATGGCTACTTCGACGGAGTCGAGCGCGAGTTCCGCGGCTTCGGCCTCGTGGAGCAGTGGGACACCGAGGAGCTCTCGGCGCTCGAGGAGTCGGCCGAGTTCCCCGCCGCTGTGAACGTCGACGAGGCGTCGTACGTGCCGCCGGTCTGGACGCGCACCTGGTTCCATACCGGCGCCTTCCTCGAGGACGTTCCGCTCTCGCGCCAGTTCGAGGCCGAGTACTTCGTCGAGCCCGGGCTCGACGCGGCGCAGAGGGGGGCGCTCCTCCTCGACGACTCCGTGGTGCTCGACGGGCTTGATCCCGAGCTGACGCCGGAAGAGGCTCGAGAGGCGGCGCGCGCCCTCAAGGGCTCCCTGCTGCGACGGGAGGTCTACGCGCTCGACGGGAGCGAGGCGGCGGGCCGCCCGTACACGGTCAGCGAGCGCAACTACACGCTGCGGCGGATCCAGCCACGGGGAGCGAATCGCCACGCGGTGTTCCTCGCGCACCCGCGTGAGACGCTCGACCTGGACTACGACCGGAAGCTGTACCCCGTCGGCGCCGAGCGCCTCGCCGATCCCCGTATGGCACACACGCTGACGCTCGCAACGGACGAGTGGGGCAACGTCCACCGCTCCGTCACGGCCGCGTACGGGCGCCGGCTGGACGATCCCGATCCCGCGCTCGGCGCGGACGACCGTGAGAAGCAGCGCCGGACGCAGCTCACGCTCGTCGAGCGGAGCTTCACGAACGCGGTCGTGGCGGCAGACGACTGGCGCGCACCCGCATTGGCCGAGGCGCGGACGTACGAGCTCGTCGGCGTCGCGCCGTCGGGTGCGGTCGCGGGCGTCACGAACCTCTTCCGCTTTCAGGAGCTCGCGACCGCCGCCGCCGCCGCGGGGGACGGCGCGCACGACCTCCCGTACGAGGACGTGCGCGCCGCGGGCGCGTTGCCCGGCGCCGCGTACCGCCGCCAGGTCGAGCGCGTCTGCAGCCTCTACCGGAGGGACGACCTCACCGATCTCCTACCGCTCCGCTGCCTCGAGCCCCTCGGCCTGCCCGGCGAGAGCCGGAAGCTCGCGCTCACGGCCGGGCTCGTCGCCGCGGTCTACGGCGCGCGCGTCTCGGACGCGATGCTCGCCGAAGGCGGCTACGTCCACGACGCCGGCGACGCGGACTGGTGGATCCCGACCGGAAGCGTCTACTACTCCCCCGGCGCCGCCGATCTGCCGGCGCAGGAGCTGGCATTCGCGCGGGAGCACTTCTTCCTCTCGCGCCGATTCCGCTCGCCGTTCGGCGCGGACACCGTCGTCGACTACGACGCGCACGACCTGCTCCTCGTCCGGAGCGAGGACGCCGCCGGAAACGTCGTCCGATCCGACGGCGACTACCGTGTCCTCCAGCCCGCGCTCGTGACCGACCCGAACGGGAACCGTTCGGCCGCGCTCTACGACGCGCTCGGGGCGATCGCGGCGACTGCCCAGATGGGAAAGGTCGGCGAGACGCTCGGCGATTCGCTCGCGGGCGTCGAGGCCGATCTCACCGACGCGGCGCTCACCGCGTTCCTGGCGAACCCGCTCGGCAACCCGCAGGCGCTTCTCGGGCGCGCGACCGCACGGATCGTGCACGACCTCCACGCGTACGAACGGACGCGCGGGAGTCCGAACCCGACGCCGGCGACCGTCTGCACGCTGGCGCGAGAGGTCCACGAGGCCGACCTCGCCGAGGGCGACCCGACGCCGGTGCAGGTGAGCTTCGCCTACTCGGACGGATTCGGCCGGGAGATCCAGAAGAAGATGCGGGCCGAGCGCGGGCCGCTCGAGGACGGGGGCGCCGTCGTCGATCCGCGGTGGATCGGGACCGGCTGGACGGTCTTCGACAACAAGGGAAAGCCGGTCAAGTCGTACGAGCCGTTCTTCAGCGCGACGACCGGGTTCGAGTTCGCACCGGTCAAGGGCGTCGGCGCGACCATGTTCTACGACGCCGCGGGGAGGACCGTCGCGACCCTGCACCCGAACAAGACCTGGACGAAGAAGGTCAGCGACCCGTGGTCGGAGGTGACCTGGGATGCGAACGACACCGTCCTCGTCGCCGATCCGCGAACCGACCCCGACGTCGGGGGCCTCTTCCGGCGGCTGCCTCAGGACGAGTACCTGCCGACCTGGCGCGACGAGCGTGCAGGCGGAGGCCGGGGCGACGAAGAGCAGCGGGCCGCCGAGCGGGCCGCCGCTCACGCCGGCACGCCGGCCCGGTCCTACCTCGACTCGCTCGGGCGGTCGATCGTCACCGTCGCCGACAACGGGCCGACGGGGATCTACGCGACCCGGATCGAGTACGACCTCGAGGGCAACC
>VAXK01000143.1 GCA_005885565.1 Actinomycetota bacterium | reverse complement strand
CACCGGCTACGAGAGCCGCAAGGGCGGCGAGTTGGCGGCGAACCCGCGCGCGGCGCTCCTCTTCTACTGGGACCCGCTCGGCCGGCAGGTGCGGATCGAGGGGCCGGTCGAGCGCGTGGCGGAGGCGGAGTCGGACGCGTACTTCCGCTCGCGCCCCCGTGGCGCGCAGATCAGCGCAAGCGTCTCGCCGCAGAGCCGTGTTGTCGAGAGTCGCGCGGGTCTCGAGGCACTCGCCGCCGAGCTCGAGGCGCGAGGCGACGAGATTCCGCGCCCGCCGGCCTGGGGCGGCTTCCGCCTCGCGCCCG
>VAXK01000142.1:1591-4112 GCA_005885565.1 Actinomycetota bacterium | reverse complement strand
TGTATATCGGACGCCTGCCGCTCGTGCCGTCCCTCGATCGGGTGAAACCGCGACTCAGCGGAAGAGGTCGCGCTCGGCGGGCATCACGAGCTCTCGCGCGCTGCCCTCCCCGGCAACCTCGAGCCCGCGCACGATCGCGGCCGGCACGTCGCTCGTCTTGCCCATGACGAGCTCCGCCGCCCCGGCGATCTCGTCGGCGACGGCGATCGTCGTCGCGTGCAGCTCGTAGCCGGCCGCGTCGCGCACCCCGCGTAGGTCGAGGAGCGGTCGGAGGCCCGCGACCCCGATAGCGACGTCGGTCGTCCCCTGCCGCCACGGCCGGCCGAAAGAGTCGCTCACCAGGACGCCGACGTCGCGGCCGGTGCGCTCGAGCAAGCCGAGGCGTATGCGGGTCGCCGAGGCGTCGGGGTCGAGCGGCAGGAGGACGAGCGTTCCGCGCTCCGGCGCGTTCGACGCGTCGACCCCCGCGGAGGCGCAGACGAACCCGTGCCGGGTCTCCGCGATCACGAGCGGCGGGCGCGAGCGCACGATCCGCGCCGCTTCGCGGAGGATCACCTCGAGGCGCCGCGGGTCCTCGTCGCCCGCGAGCTCGCGCGCCGCCTCGGAGGGCTCGACGCTGTCCAGTCGCATCACCCGCCCTTCCGCCTTCGACACGACCTTCTGTGCCACGACCACGACGTCCGCGTCCTCGAACGCCGTCGCGCGGGCGAGGAGCGCGGCCAGGTCGTCGCCCTCGCGGACCTCCGGGATCCCCTCGACGGGGATCACCCGCAACTCGGTCACTCGATGCCGGTGAGCCGGAGGCCGGCGACCGCGCGGTAGCGCCGGTTCACGTGGATGATCACGGCGGTCATGTCCTCGAGGGCGCGCGCGTTCGCGAGCGGGCCGGCGTCGAGAGCGCGGCCGGCCACGAGGTGGTCGGCCAGCTCGAGCACCAGCTCCTTCGCCTCCGGGTCGTCCCCGCACACGAGCGCGTCCTGGTCGGGCGGGTCCGGAAGGGCCAGGTGCGTGGCCGGGATGGCCTGGAGGCCGGAGACGACCGGGCCGCAGACGAGCGCGGCGACGTCCTCCGCAACCGAGCCCGAGGAGCGCGCCGGCACGACCCCGGCGTCGGTGAAGCGCAGGTCGCTCGCGACGCACAGGACCGGCGTCTCGCCGATCGCGTCCGCGAGCTCGCGCGCCGTGTCGATCGCCGCCGAGGACTGGACCGCGAGGACGACGAGGTCGGCGTCGCGCACGACCGACTCGTTCGTCCCGCCGGACACACCGAGCACCGCGGCCCGCTCCTGGGCGCGGCTCTCGTCGCGGGAGCCGATCGCGATGTCGTGGCCGAGGTCCCGCAGCCGGGCGGCGAGCGCGCGGCCGAACGTCCCGGTGCCGCCGGCGATCGCGACCTTCACGCGAAGGCCCCCGCCGCCTCGAGCACCGACTCCATCAACCGGCGGCGCGCGTCCTCGTCGCGCATGAGCGTCCTCGTCACCACCGGACGCACCCCGAGCTCGGCGACTGCGTCGGCGCCGCCCTCGTCGGCCTCGTCGAACACGAGCGTGTCGACCAGACCGCGGTAGCACCCGGCGACGTGCGCCGGGCTCGTCCCTCCCGCGAGGCGGGCGAGCATCCCGTCGGCCGGCCCCTTCACGGCGCGACCGCCGATCAGCGGGCTGACGGCGACGGCGGGCACGCGTCGCCGCTCGAGTGCGGCGCGGATCTCGGCGACGGCGAGGATCGGCCCGATGCTGACGAACGGGTTGCTCGGCGCGACGAGCAGCAGCTCCACGGCGGCGATCGCCTCCAGCACGCCCGGCGCCGGTCGCGCTGCCTGGGCGCCCTCGAAGCGGACGGCGTCGACCTCGTCGCGGTGGCCGCGCGCGACGAACCACTCCTCGAGCGAGAAGGTGCCCGCCTCGGTGTCGATCCAGGTTCGGAGGACGTCGTCGGTCGCGGGCAGGATCGCCGACTCGACGCCGAGCGCGCGCGCGAGCTCCGCCGTCACATCCGAGAGCGCGCGGCCCGCCCGCAGCGCCTCCGTGCGGACGAGGTGGAGACCGATGTCGCGGTCGCCGAGCCGGAACCAGGTCTCCCCGCCGAGCGCACTGACGGTGTCGAGCGCGTTCCAGGTCTCGTCCGCTCGGCCCCAGCCGCGCTCCTCGTCGTTCAGGCCCGCGAGCGCGTAGAGGATGCTGTCGAGATCGGGCGAGACGTGCACGCCCAGCACCTCGAGGTCGTCGCCGACGTTTCCGATCACGGTGACGTCCGCGGGCGGAATGCTCTCGACGACGGCGCGCGCGAACCGCCCGCCGCCGACGCCTCCCGCGAGGACGACCGTCCTCACGCGACGCACGCCAGGCCGGCCATGGCGAGCGCCATCTGCGTCCGCGGGCCGGTTCGGAGCTCGTAGCGGCGCAGGTCCTCGAGCGTGTCCACGTCGTGGGCGAGGTTGGGATGCTCGACCGTCACCGCCTGACCCGCGAGCGCGAGGAAGCGCTCCGCGCTCCCCGGCCCATAGAGCGGCTGGAAGAGA
>VAXK01000142.1:0-1436 GCA_005885565.1 Actinomycetota bacterium | reverse complement strand
ACCCCGGCGCGGACGTCGACCTCGAGCTCCGCCGCCACGCGCCAGGCCGCCTCGTCGTTCGTGACGACGGTCGTGTCCGCGACCGCGACGGCGGCGGCGAGGACGTCCGCGAGCATCGCCAGACCGAGCGCGACGCGCGCCTCCGGCGTGGCCGGCGCGAGGCGCCGCTTGCCCTCGGCGCCCCGGAAGGGAACCAGGATCGCGGCCATCGGGAGAGACTATCGCCGCCGTGAGCGCCGGTCCAAACCTCGACAACGCCGCGATCGCCGAGCGGCTGGACGCTTTCGCGACGCTGCTCGACCTCGCGGGAGCCGGGTTCTACAGCGCCCGCGCGTACCGCCGCGCGGCCGAGCTGATCCGGACGACGAAGGCGCCGGTGGCCGAGCTCGTCCGCTCGGGACGGACCTGCGGGAGCTCGTGGAGACGGGCGAGATCGCCGAGCTGCGCGAGCTCGAGCGGGAGGTCGATCCGGAGCTCGTCGGGCTCGGCCGCTTCCTCGGCCTCTCGCCGAAGCGCGCGGTCGAGATCGGGCGGACACTGGGCATCCGCACCGCGGCCGAGTTCCGGGCCGCGGCGATCGAGGGGCGGCTGCGGGACGTGCCTCGGATCGGCGCGGCCACGGAGGCGAAGCTCCTCGAGCGGCTCGCGCGGGAGGAGGCGCCGCGTGCCTCGCGTCCGCTCCTGATCAGCCGTGCCCGTGCGCTGCTCGAGCCTGTCGCGGCGGCGCTCGGCGGGGAGATCGCCGGTGATCCGCGGCGCTGGCGCGACGAGAACGAGCGGCTCGCCGTGGTCGTCGCCGCGGAGCGGGCGGCGCCGGTGCTCGACGCCTTCGCTGAGCTGCCCGCGATCGTCGCGGTCGTGGAGCGGGAGCAGCGGCGCGCCGTCGGCGCGACCGTGGAGGGCGTTCCGGTCGAGCTCGTCGTGGCGGAGCCCGCGCGGGTCGGTACCGTCCTCCTGCAGGCGACCGGCTCGGATGCGTACGTCGCAGCGCTCGGCCCGCTTCCAGAGGGCGCTTCCGAGGAAGAGGTGTACGGCGGGCTCGGACTGCCGTGGGTGCCGCCGGAGCTGCGCGAGGCGCCGTTCCGCGGCGAGCCGCCCGCGCTGGTGGAGGTCGCGGACATCCGCGGCGACCTGCACATGCACACGACGTGGTCGGACGGCCGCGCCTCGGTCGAGGAGATGGGCCGCGCGGCGCGCGAGCTCGGCTACGAGTACGTCGCGATCTGCGACCACACGACGAACGTGCGCGTCGTCCCCGGCCTCGACGCCGACGGGCTGCGCCGCCAGGGCGAGGAGATCGCCGCCGCGAACGAGGCGCTTGCGCCGTTCCGCGTGCTGCGCGGGACCGAGTGCGACATCCGCGCCGACGGCTCGCTCGACCTCCCGGACGAGGTCCTCGCCGAGCTGGACTGGGTGCAGCTCAGCCTGCACGCGGG
>VAXK01000162.1 GCA_005885565.1 Actinomycetota bacterium | reverse complement strand
GAACATGCGGGAGAGCTCCTGCTGGAGCTCGCTCTCGGGGTCGCGCAGGTTGTAGACGATCGCGAGCCCCCTGCCCGGCCGCAGCACCCGCGCGAACTCCGCCAGCGCCTCGTCGCGCCGGAACCAGTGGAACGCGGCGGCGACGGTGATCGCGTCGGCGGAGTCGTCCTCGAGCGGAAGCGCCTCCGCCGTCCCTTCCAGGGCCTCGACGCCCGGCACGACCTCCTCGAGCTGCGCGCGCATCTCTGCCAGCGGCTCGACCGCAACGACTTGCGCCCCCGTCGGCATGAACAAGCGCGTCAGCTTCCCGGTCCCGGCGGCGACGGCGACGACGACCCGACCGCGGGCGGAGCCCGAGCCGCTCTGCCAGCCACGCCACCGAGTCCGACGGGTACTCCGGCCGCGCGCGCGGCGACGCTGGAACGCTATGCACGCGAGCAGGAGAGCCGCGGGTTCAGCTTCTGGGCCGTCGTCGAGCGCGACGGTGGGCACGTGATCGGCGATGGCGGGGTTCGGTGTCTTCCGGCAGACCGGCGACGTCGAGCTCGGCTACACGCTCAGGCGCGACCGGTGGGGTCGCGGCTATGCGACCGAGGCTGCGCAAGCCTGCCTGGAAGCGGGTCTCGCGCGCCTCGACGTCGCCCGGATCGTCGCAGTCGTCGACGAGGAGAACTTGCGCTCCTCGCGGGTCGCGGAGCGGCTCGGCATGGCCGTGGTCGACACCGTCGACGTGCACGGCCGCCCGCACAGTCTGTTCGCGTTCAGGCTCGGGCCCGCCGCATGAAGAACAGGATCAACCAGATCAGCCCCGCGACGACCGCGAGGATGAACAGCCACTTGATGACGACGATCGCGAGCCAGATCGCGATCGCCACGATCACCGCGAGCAACAGGAGCCCCCACACGTTCACTCAGTACGCCCCCCTTCGCGCGAGAACGGCCGGCAGCGTCTTGGCGAGGATCGTGATGTCGAGCCAGATCGACCAGTTCTCGAGGTAGTAGAAGTCGAGCCGGACGAGGTCGTCGAACGACAGCTCGATCCGTCCCGACACCTGCCACAGCCCGGTCATGCCCGGAAGCACGAGGTAGCGCTTCCGGTGCCACGGCTCGAGCTGCACGTAGTCCCGCACCGGCAGCGGTCGCGGGCCGACGAGGCTCATCTCGCCCCGCAGCACGTTCAGCACCTGCGGCACCTCGTCGAGCGAGTACTTCCGCAGGACGCGGCCGACCGGGGTCACGCGGGGGTCGTTCTTGATCTTGAAGAGCGGTCCGTGCGCTTCGTTCGCGGCCTCGAGCGCCGCCTGCCGCTCGGCCGCGTCGGCGTACATCGTGCGGAACTTCAGCATTCCGAACTCGCGCTCGCCGAGCCCGACCCGGCGGTCGCGGTAGAAGATCGACCCGCCGGAGGTGAGCTTGACCGCGGCGGCGATGGCGACCCAGACCGGCAGCCCGACGACGACGATCGTCGCACCGATGAGGATGTCGAAGGCGCGCTTCGCGGCCCACTGCGCGGCCGCGAAGGCGGGTGGCCGCAGCTCGAAGAGCGGCACGCCCTGGCCCGGCACGTACTCGGCCCGCTGCGTCAGGAGCTCGGTCGTCTTCGGCGCGACGCGCACCTTCACGCCGCGGCGGTGCGCGTGCTCGACGATCTCCAGGAGGTCCCGCTCCTCGAAGTCCGAGTCGGTGACGATGAGCTCGTCGACCGGCGTGCGGGCGAGGACCGCGGGCAGCTCGTCCAGCCAGCCGAGCACGGGCAGGCCGACGCCGTCCGAGTCGGGAGCGATCGCGCCCGCGAAGGCGTAGTCGATCCCGCTTCGGCCGACGCCGAGGACGCGGTGAAGCTGTGCCACGTGCTCCCCCTTGCCGACGAGGACGGCGCGCCGCCGCGCACCCGTCAGTCGCAGGACGTCCTTCGTCACGACGTCGTAGCTCGCGCGGAAGAGGCCGATGAGCGCGGTGATGATGACGAGCGCCGTCGGCGCGAGCCCGAAGGTGTGGAACGGGTACCCAGTGCCGAGGCCGAACGCGAGCGTGAGCACCGTCACGAGCACGAGCGACGAGACGATCCTCCCCAGGCCGCCGCGGAACTCGCGCTCCGCGTACAGGCCGTTGCGCCAGAAGACGAGCAGCGTGATCAGGATCAGGAACGGCAGCCACTTCGTCTCGGCCTTCCAGGGGACGCCCCAGAGGGCCGTGTGCTGGTAGTAGAGCCAGCGGAGGACGAGCGCGACGTAGAGACCGAGCGCGAGGCCGGAAAGGTCGAGGAAGACGAGCGAGCCGATGCTCGCCGCTCGCCGGAGCGACAGTCGGAGCGCGCTCCTCGAGAGGACGGCCGGGCGGGTGCTGCGGATGTCCTCGGCGACGCCGGGCGCGACACGGGGCGTCGTCCCGCTGACCGCAGGAGTAGCTTCGTCCGCGGTCAGAGCAGGCTTGGCCACGACCGGGAGATTGTACGGGGGACCGGTCCAGGCGGGCCCGTACACTGGGCCGGATGACGCGTCTCGAGGAGCAGAGTCGCCGTTATCGCCGGCACCATCGCGACCGTACGGGCGCCTTCGTCTACGGAGGCGGCGAGCGGGCCGAGCTCTTCCGGCGCTACGTCGGCGGCCCCGGCCGGCGCGTGCTCGACATCGGGTGCCGCTACGGCGCGCTGACGCGGGCGTACCTGGAGGGGAATCACGTCGTGGGTATCGACGTCGACCGGCTGGCGCTCGACGAGGCGGCGCGCATGGGGATCGAGACGCAGTGGGCCGACGCCGAGGAGGGGTTGCCGTTCGAGGACGCGAGCTTCGACGTCGTCGTCGCCGGCGAGCTGCTCGAGCACGTCCGCGACCCCGTCGCCCTCGTCGGCGAGGGGCGGCGTGTACTCCGACCCGACGGCACCTTCGTCGGCTCGGTCCCGAACGGCTTCCGGCTCAAGAACCGGCTCCGCTTCCTCGCGGGGCGAAAGCCCGAGAACGACCCGACGCACCTCCACCTCTTCTCGCCCGGCGACCTCTGTGCGCTCCTCGCCGGCTTCGACGAGCCGCGGCTCCATTTCGTGTCGAGCCGGTTCCTGCGGTTTCATCCGCGGCTGGCCGCGAACATCATCGTCTTCGCGGGCCGGAAGTCGCGCTGAACGGCGTCCAGGTCGGTCGGCGTCCGCCGGAGCGCGAGGATGCCGAGCGCCGCCCGGAGCGCGAGCGCGCGCCGGCGGTCGAGCAGGTCGGTGTCGTGGAAGTAGACGTGGACGAGCGGCTCGTGGAGGCGGCGCGGCAGCGCGCGCACGAGCATGCCGACCGAGTGCGTGCTCGGCAGGGCGAGGAGGCGTCGGCCGGACCGGAGCTCGAGCTGCGCCGGCCCGTCGAGGTGGAGACGCGGCGCTCCGTCCGCGAGGTACGGCGGCCGGAACGAGGTCGCGGTGCAGTCGGCGTAGCCGAGCTCGGCGATCGCCTCCGCGACGTCCTCGTCCGAGTACCAGCCGCCGCCGCCGAAGAGCGTCGGCTCGAGTCCTGCCTCACGGAGCCATGTCCCTTCCCGGCGGACACGTCCCGCCGGGCCGTCCTCGGTGCCAGGCACGTGCCTGGCACCGCAGACGGGGCGCGCCTGCCCCGGGCCGCCCCAGTGCGTGTGGTGGCCGAGCGGCCCGAGCTCGGCGGCGCGGCGCGCACGCTCCAGCCAGCGCGCCTCGTCCTCGCCCGCCTCGGCGTCCGGCGGGCGCATGAGGGCCGCGATCCGGAAGCCGGCCGGCCGCGCCGCCTGGAGCGCCTCGAAGCGTGCCCAGACGCGGTCGTCGAGCGGTCGTTCGACGTGGCAGGAAACGACGGCGTAGCGTTTCTCGCCGACCATGCGGCTCGACTCTAGACGCCCGTTCGCATACACCCTCGTCGCGCTTGCCGCGATCCTGCCGCGGCTCGCGGTCCTCCTCCACGAGCGGGGCACGATCACGGCCGCGTATGTCGACAAGGGCGACGTCTTCGCCCGCACGCTCATCGCGCACGGGACCTACGGCTTCATCCCGGGACGGCCCTCGGCGTACACGCAGCCCCTGTACGGCTGGTTCCTCGTCCCGCTCTACTGGATCTTCTCCCGCTCGTGGGTCGTCGTCGGGCTGGCGCAGATCGCGGTCGCGGCCGCCACGGCACTCCTCGTCTACGAGATCGGCCGACGCTGGATCTCGCCGCTCGCGGGCCTCCTCGGCGCGCTCGCGGCGACGCTCCACCCGTACCTCGTCTGGCACGACGTGCACATGAACCGCGAGATCCTGGACGAGCTGCTCGCCGCGGCGATCGTCCTCCTGACGCTGCTCGTCCTCGACCGGCGGTCGGTGCCGCTCGCCGTCGCGCTCGGCGCGGTGCTCGGGCTCGCGATCCTCGGCAACGTGCGGCTCGTCCTGCTCCCGCTCGTCGTCGGGGCGTTCCTCCTCGCCGCGCGCCGTCCCGCGATCGTCCTCGCCGCGCTCCTCGCGTGCGCGGTCGTCGTCGCGCCGTGGGTGGTGCGGAACCGCGTGTCGGTCGGGTGCACGACGCTGACCACCGACGGCCGTGCCCTCTGGAAGGCGAACAACCCGAACACGCTGCGGACGCTCGAGCACGGAAAGTGGATCGACGACGTACCGCCGATCCCGGGGACCCCGCCGACACCGCAGGACGCGGGCGCGATCTACGCGAGCACGGGCCGCATCGTCCCGACGAACGAGTGCGCGCAGATGCGCTACTACCGTCACCTCGCAGTCCAGTGGATGGAGCACCACCCGGGCGAGAAGGCGAAGCTCGCGGGCGTCGCGGCGCGGATGCTGTGGCAGCCGGCGGTGACGCGCACCGAAGGTCGCCGCGGCGCGGGCACGAGCCTCGACGTCGGCCGCCGCCTCGTCGAACCGGCCTACATGATCGTCCTAGACGCGCTCGGCCTCGTCGGGCTCCTCTACGTCCCGCGCCGGTTCGCCGCGCTCACGCTCGCCCTGCTCGCCTACGACACGCTGGCGGCGATGCTCTTCGCGGGCGAGACTCGCTACCGCGTGCCGTGGGACTTCCTCGCCGCGCTCTGCGCAGCCGCAGCCGTCACTCGACTCGCTCGACGAGCCCGGACCGCGGAGGACGCACCAGGACGTCCAACCCCGGCCCGCGATACACGAGTCGAGCTCCGGGCTCTGCGAGGAGCGCGCGCTCGAGCGAGCGCTCCGTCCGCGGGTCGAGGGTGAGGACGTCGTAGCCGGCCGCCGCGCGACGCCAGCCGTCGCCGGAGCGGTTGCGGAAGGCGAGCAGCTCGCGGAACTGGCGGTCGTCGAAGAGCTCGAAGCGGACGTCGTAGGCGAGCCGGCCGGCGAGGCGCGGGTCCTCCCAGAGCAGCCAGTCGGCCGTCCGGTCGTCCGCGAAGACGTACGGGGCGGGCCGGGCCGCGACGGCGCGCGCGGCGCCGCTCGGCCAGTCGCGCGTGAAGGACGAGGCGGGCCGGACGACGCTGAAGAGCGTGACGGCTGCCGCAGCGGCGAGACCGGCGGCGGCGAAGGCGCGTGGCGCAGGCAGCCGGAGCCGCGGGAAGGCGACGTCGAGGAGCCGTGGGAGCAGGACGAGGCAGGCGAGGCCGAACCAGACGATGCTGCGGATCGCCGCGAGCGCGCTCACGAGCGTGAGCAGGAGCGCGCCGCGCTCGAAGAGCGTCAGAGCCCGGCCGTGCCGCGCGACGAGCCAGATCGCGGCGAAGGCGAGCACGAAGAAGAGCGCGGTGCGCTGCGAGGGAGCGCTCGAGCGCCACTCCTCGAGGAGCGAGGGCAGGAGGGGGTTCACGAGCAGCCGCCGGTAGTAGCCGGCGAGCGAGAAGCCGTACGGCGAGGCGAAGACGAGGAGCGGCGCCGCGAGCAGCGGCAGCCCGCGTCGGCGCGGGGCCGACGTGAGCCCGCGCCAGGCGACGAGCGCGGCGCCGAGCACGACCGTCCCGTGCAGGTTCGCCCAGAGCGCGATGATCGGCAGCGTCCACCACACGCGCCGCGAGGGCGCGCGGCTGTCGGCGGCGAGCAGGCCGAGCACCCAGACGAAGAGGAGCGGCGCGAAGCTCTGCGCCCGGAGCTGGAGCGCCCAGGGCGCGACGAGCATCGCGACGAGCCCGACGAGGGCGACGCTCTGCGCCGAGGCGCCACCGCGCCGCGCGAAGGCGAACCCCGAGACGAGCGCGCCCACGAGCAGCAGCGCGTGGCCAAGCAACACGAGCCGCAGCCCGCCGAGCGCGTCGAGCCCGTAGAAGGCGAGCTGCGCGAGCCACTGCTGGTCGATCCAGGCCTTGCCGTGCGTCCAGACGGCGAGCGTGTCGTGGCTCGGCAGGCCGTGCCGCACGATCTCGCGCCCGCTCGCGAGCGTCAGCCAGCTGTCCTGGACGAGCTGCTGCGGCAGCGTGAGGCCGACGACGACCGCGTAGAGGCACGCGACGCCGACGAGCGGCGCCTCGCGTTCGAGGAGCGCAGGCAGGCGCGGGCGCACGTCTCGGCCATCGGCGCCGGCGCGGGGTGGCTTTAGCCGGGCTCGTCCCCGTCCAGGAACGCGCGGTACAGGATCTCCGTCCGATCGGTCGCGCGCCGCTCGAGGAAGTGCACGAGCGCGCGTTCCCGGCCGGCCCGACCCATCCGCGCGGCCCGCTCGGGGTCGCGCGCCAGCTCGACGATCGCGTGCGCGAGCGGCTCCACCTCGGCCGGCGGGACGAGGAGGCCCGTCTCGCCCTCCCGGACGATGTCGCCGAGCCCGCCGATTGACGCCGCGATCACCGGCCGCGCGCGCTCCATCGCCTCGAGCGCGACCATCCCGAAGCCCTCGCCGAGCGACGGTACGACGACGATCGCCGCCTCCTCGATCGCGCGCTGTACGGGCACGACGTGGCCGAGGAAGCGGACGGCGCCGTCGAGCTCGAGCTCCTTCGCCAGCGCCCGCAGTGCCGGCTCGAGCGCCCCGCGCCCGGCGATCGCGAGCTCGACGTCGGGCACCTCTCGCCGCGCCTCTGCGAGCGCGCGGAGCAGGACGACGTGCCCCTTGATCGGGATCAGTCGCCCGATGCAAAGAAGCCGTGGTGGCCCGGCGTACGGCTCCGGCTCGTCGGCGGGTGGAATCCCGTAGTGGACGATCTGGAACCCCCCCTCGTCGAAGCCCTCGGTGTCGGCGAGGTAGCGCGCGAGGCCGCGCGAGATCGCGATGTGGACGTGCGCGAGGCTCGCGACCGTTCGGTCGGCGAGCGCGAAGCCGCGCCCCTCGCGGAACTCGTTGAAGCCGTGCTTCGTGCTGAAGCGGAGTGGCACCCGCGCGAGCGTCCCCGCGAGCTGGCCGTAGACGTCCGCGTGCACGAGGTGGGTGTGCAGGAGCGCCGGTCGGTGGCGCAGGAGGTAGCCGGTCAGGTGCAGGAATGCGAGCGGGTCGACGTCCGCGCGCAGCGGGATCGCGTCGAGCTCGACGCCACGGGCCTCGAGCGCACGCGCGAACTCCCAGGCGCCCGGCTCGTGCTCGTGCAGCATGAGCATGCGGATGTTCCAGCCGCGCTCGCGCAGACGCGGGAGGAGCGACAGCAGGTACGCCTCGGAGCCGGAGATCCCGGCGACTTTCTGCATGTGGAGGATCAGGTCGCTCACGCACGGCCCGCCGCTGCGAGGATGCCCTCGGCCCAGGATTCGGCCGAGTGGTGCGCCGCGACCTGCTCCCGCAGCCGCCGGCCGAGCTCACGGCGGGCCGAGGCGTCGCGGGCCTCGAAGGCGCGCAGGCGGTGGGCGAGGTCGTCGGGATCGTCACGCGCGAAGCGGAGCTCGGGCTCGAGCAGCTCGTCGAAGACCGGGTTCGAGGCGACGACGGGCAGGCAGCTCGCCGCGGCCTCGTAGACGACCTTGTCCGGCGCCCCGGCGCGCATGTTGTTCACGAGCAGGTCGGCGCCGGCGAAGAGCTCCGGCACACGCGTCCGCGGCACCGGCCCCTCGAGCCGGATGCGGTCGCCGGCGCCGAGCGCGTCCACGAGCTCGCCGAGCGTCTGCCGGTGCTCGCGCTCGAGCGGCGTCAGCGTCGGGCCGTGGACGGTGAGTCGCGCGTCGGTCGCGGCGACGGCGTGCACGATCTCCCGCAGGCCCTTCGCCGGCGAGTAGCGGCCGAGCGCGAGCAGGCGCAGAGCTCCGTCGGCCCGGTGCTCGGTGCAGGCGAACTCGCCGAGCTCGATCCCGTGGCCGATCGCCCGCACCTTCGAGGAGCGGAGCGGGAACGAGCGGCGGTCGACGCTCGTGACGACGCTTGCGCTCCGCTCCGCGGCCCGCAGCAGCCGGCCGGCCCGCCAGTGCGTGTACCAGAGCACGAGCGGGATTCGAAGAGGTCGCACGAGCGGCGCGGCGAGGACGGCGTAGATCGGGCACATGTGCGCGACGACGACCCCGCCGCGCAGGCCGCGCAGCTCCGCCGTCAGCGCATGCTCGAAGCGCAGGCCGCGACCGGCCCTCGTGCGCGCCCCGAAGGTGCGGACGCGCGCGTTGCCGGGCAGCGCGTCCGGAACGGCCCCGTCCGCGAGGACGACCACCTCGCCGACTCGGCGGGCGAGCGCAGCGATCTTCGGCACCGTCGCGCCGAGCGCCGGATGTGCCGGGTCGACTTGTTGCGTGATGAAGACGAGCCGCACGCGCTACAGGGTGCCGAGCGGCGCGATCGCCCGCACGGGCTGACCGGTCACCTCGGCGATCACCTCGAAGTGGCGGTCGTAGTGGCACACCGTGACGCCTGCCAGCTCCGCAGCGGCAGCGACGAGAAGATCGAACTGCTGCGCCTGCCGATGCCTCCCTCGTCCCACCAGCATGCGCCAGACAACAATCGCCCGATCCCATACGGGACGATCAGCCGCCAACTGAGGAAGCGCAGCCATTTGCGATACCACGTCGTCGAAGCCGCCGGGATTCCTCGCCGACCAGAGCAGCTCCATCAGGACCGGAGAACACATCGCCATCTTCCCCTGAATGACTCGCGTGTCGAAGTCGGTGCGGACCGCATCGTCGCGGTGCCGGTTCGTCCAGGCGCTCGTGTCGGCGAGTTCCATGAGCGCGGCTAGGGCAGCGGCGGCGGCGCCTCGGAGTCCAGCTCGGGACCGGACCATGCTTCGATCTCGTCGTTGTCGACGTCGAAGACCATCTCCGTGAGGCGGCGGAGCTTGTCTTGCCGGACGACCTCGGCAAGTGCCTGGGTAACGGTCTCCGTGGTCCCACGCGTACCGAGCACCTCCCGCGCTTCCTCCACCAGGGACATGTCTAGATTGAGCGAGGTGCGTTTGATCATGTCCGAATTGTATGCCTCTACAGCCATGACTGGGAGCATACATCAGAAGAAATCGAAGTCGCCCAGCGTGAAGTGCCACGCGTGCGGCTCCGGATCGAGCCGCTCTCCGGGCCGGAGCGCCTTGCCGACGAAGCGGATCTTCCGGTTCGTGGGCAGGAAGCCGGCGCGCAGGAACGAGCGGCGCTGCGCGCGCGGTGGAAGGGCGATCAGCGCGTCGGCGTCGACCTCCGCGACGGCGCGGCGCAGGAGGGCGACGCGCTCGGCATGCGCCTCCGGCGCGCTGACGAGATCGGCGAGGAAGCCGCTCGACACGCCCTGCTTCACGGTGTGGCCGACGACCGCGACCGCCCGCAGTCGCCCGCCGCGGTAGGCGCCGAAGCGCCGGTAGGTGCGCGGCGTATCGGCGTAGCGCCAGTTCAAGAACTCGGCGTCACGGACGACGTGGTTGCCGTACCCGGCCGCGGCCGCGCTCCAGACCCCGTCGGTCTCGGGTGGGAAGCGCTCGAGCGGCTCGACGCGGACGTCGCCGTACGTCCGCGGGGCGGTGGCCGCCGGCCGCAGGCCGCCGCGCGGGCTCGGTCGCCCGGCGAGGTAGCGCACGACGCCGGCCGCGCGAAGGGGACGCGCCCAGACACGCCGGCCCGGCAGGTCGACCCAGTCGAGCCGCCCGACGAAGATCCGGTGGGAGGCCCGGTTCGGGAAGGTGATCGTGATCGGCGACCCGTCCGCGGCCGCCTCGCGCTCGTTGTTCAGCTCGAGCGCGGAGAAGATCCCCTGCCGTCGGTACGGCGCCTCCGTCGCCACGTGGACGGGGATCGCGACGGCGCGCTCCTCGCCGTCGAGGAGCATCCGGAAGAAGCTCATCGCCGCCACCCCGACCACCCGCCCGTCGTCGACGCCGAGCGAGATGAGCCGCCGGCCCACCGGGTTGCGGTCGAACCACCACTCGAACTCCGCGTCGTCGATGTGCGAGCGGCCGACGCCGTGCATGAGCTCGAAGAACCCCTGCCGCTGCTCGGGGGTGAAGAGCTCTACGTCGTAACTCACTTCGAAGACGTACCGAGCGCGGCGTTGAACGCGCGCCGCGCATACGTCCCGGCGACCGTGTCCTTGAGCGCGATCAGGTCGCACGCGCCACGGAGGACGAGCTCGAACGTCCGCGCCGGGTACGGCTCGACGTTGTAGCGCCGCAGGCGGAAGCGGTCGCTCCGGGGGCCGTTCGCGCCCGAGACG
>VAXK01000161.1 GCA_005885565.1 Actinomycetota bacterium | reverse complement strand
CGACTACGCCGAGGACTCGACCGCCGACGTGGACATGAACGTCGTCATCACCGGAAGCGGCGACCTCGTCGAGGTGCAGGCGACGGCGGAGCGCACGGCGTTCCCACGGGACGCCCTCGACGAGATGCTCGACCTCGCCGAGGCCGGGATCGCGCGGATCCGCGACGCCCAGCAGGACGCGCTCGGTGCATAGCATCCCGACCCTCGCCGGGTGGGAGGTCCTGCTCCGGCTCGCGCTCGCGGCGGTTTTGGGCGCCGCAATCGGGCTCGAGCGGGAGATCCGGGAGCGGGGGGCCGGGCTGCGGACCCACCTGCTCGTCTCGCTCGGCTCGGCGTTGTTCACGATCGTGTCGGCGTACGGATTCCACTCGTTCCTCGCATCGGGCGCGAGCGTCGTCCGCGCCGACCCGACGCGGATCGCGGCGCAGATCGTGACCGGGATCGGCTTCCTCGGCGCAGGCGCGATCATCCGCCAGGGCCTCTCGGTGCGCGGCCTGACGACCGCGGCGACGCTGTGGGTGGTGGCCGCGATCGGCCTCGCCGCGGGCGCGGGCTACTACAGCGCCGCAGTGGTGACGACCGTGCTCGTGCTCGTGAGCCTCTGGCCGCTCCGCATCCTCGCCTACCGGATCTTCCTGCGCTACCGGCCCGAGCGAGAGCGTCTGCTCGTCGACCTCGCGCCGGGGCGCTCGGCGGCTCCCGTCCTCGCTGCGGTGGAGGAGGCCGGCGGGCGGATCGAGTCGCTCGCGGTGACGGGCGACGACGAGCGGCGGAGCGTCGCGCTCGAGGTCGACCTCCCGGAGGAGGCCCGGCTCTCGACGGCGAGCGCCGTCTCCGAGCTCGACGGCGTGCGCGGGATCCGCTGGGGCCAGTGAGGGCGCTCCTCGCGTCGTCGAACCCGCACAAGGCGGAGGAGCTCGCTCGCTCGCTTCCGGGCTGGGAGATCGGCCTGCTCGGGGTCGAGCTTCCGCCCGAGACGGGCTCGAGCTACTACGAGAACGCCCGGGCGAAGGCTGAGTTCGGGCACACGCTGCGGGGCGACGAGTGGATCCTCGGCGAGGACTCGGGGATCGAGGTGGCGGGGCTCGGCGGACGGCCCGGCATCCACTCGGCCCGCTGGGCCGCGGAGGCGGTCGAGGCGCTCCTTGCCGAGCTCCGCGAGGTGGACGGCGAGGGGCGCCGGGCGCGCTACGTCTGCGAGCTCGTGTGCCTCGCGCCGGAGGGGTCGGAGCTTCGCGGGCGGGGGACGCTGGAGGGCCACGTCGCCGAGGAGCCCCGCGGCAGCGAAGGGTTCGGCTACGACCCGATCTTCGTCCCCGAGGGCGAGACGCAGACCGTGGCCGAGCTCGGGAACGCCTGGAAGGCGGAGCACTCGCACCGGGCCCGGGCCGCCCGCGCGCTGGTTGCCGCCGTGGCCGCCGCAAGCTAGGCCAGGCCGGGCACGTCCTCGATCGGCGCGGCGGAGGCTGCCGCGCGCCGCTGGGCGAACCACCAGTTCACCTCCGCGCCGAAGACGATCACGTTCGCCATCACGTAGAGCCAGACGAGCAGGATCGCCGTGCCCCCGAAGGTGTGCAGCGTCGGGTTCAGCTTCGTGAAGCGGACATAGATCGGCAGCGCCTGGAAGGTCGCCTCCAGCACGATCGCCCCGAACACGGCGCCGGGCAGCACGTCCTCGACCGACACGGCCGCGTTCGTCAGGAAGTAGTAGACAGAGAGGAGGAAGCCGAAGATGCCGAGGGTCGAGATCGCGATCGAGAGTGTGTACGCCGTGACGGCGTTCCCGATCACGCCCGGCGCACGATCGCGGAGGTAGGTCGCGCCGATCGAGCCAACGAGCAGCGCGACGAAGAGCGTGACGAGCGAGCCGACCATGAGCAGGAGCGCGATCCCCTTGCCGCGCAGGAACGAGCGGTTGGGCCGCCCGTAGACGATGTTGAACGCCGACTCGAGGACGCTGAAGAAGGAGAGCGACGTCCAGACGAGCGCCGCGCCGCCGATGATCCCGAGCGTCGTCGCGTTCCGGCGCACGGAGTTGACGAGGTTGACGATCCGCCCGATCGGGACCCCCGGCAGGGCGTGGGTGATCTGGCGCACGAGGAACGTCGACTCGTCGGCCCTCCCGGTCAGGCCCAGAAGCGACAGGGCGAGGAAGGTCAGCGGCACGAACGAGAGCAGCGCGAAGTAGGCCACCATCGCGGCGAGGTGCGTGCCGCGATCGGCGAAGAACTTCTGCACGAGAGTGCGCTTCCGGACGCGCACGGCGCGGAGTATGGCCTGTGTTAGCGTCAGCCCCGCCATGGACGCGGCCCAGGCGCTCGCCGATCTCACCGAGATCTCGTCGCAGATCGAGTCCGCCGCGCTCTTCGGCGAGAACGGCGAGGTCGGCGCCTCGACCTTCGCGGACGAGGAGCGCGCGCAGGCGTTCGTCCGCGCGGCGCGCGAGCTGCTCGACGCGGCGGCAGGCCTCCGCAGCTCCACCTCGCCGAATCAGGTCGAAGTCGCGACCACCGAGGGGAGCGTCTTCGTCGTCCGCGACGCCGGCCGGCTCATCGCCGCGACGACGACGCCCGAGCCCACCGTCGGGCTCGTCTTCTACGACCTGAAGAGCTGTCTGCGCGCGGCGGCTGCCGGCGAGGATCCGGCGCAGAAGCCGAAGCGCCGCGCGTCCAAGAAGGACGACGACGGTGCGTAGGCTGCTCGGGCTCACGGCTCTCGTCGGCTTCGCGCTCGCGGTCGCGTCCTTCGTCCGCCGCGGCGCCGGCCGCCGGCGCGAGCGGGTCGACCTCTACTACGACGACGGCTCGATGGTCTCGCTGCCGGACGGGTCGCCCGAGTCCGAGCGGCTGCTCGCGCTCGGCCGCGACGCGCTTCGCGCCGCCCGCGCGTGAGCGACGCGGACCTGGCCGCCGCGCTCCGCGAGCACGCCTACCTCGAGGGCGACTTCGTCCTCCGCTCGGGCCGCCGGTCGCGGTACTACCTCGACAAGTACCGCTTCGAGACGCGGCCCGACCTCCTCGGCGAGCTCGGCCGGCGGATCGCCGACGCGGTGCGGGAGCACGAGCCCGACGCGACCCTCCTGGCCGGCCCGGAGCTCGGCGCCGTCGCCCTCGCCGCCGCGGCGTCGCTCGCATCGGAGCTCCCCTTCGTGATCGTGCGCAAGGAAGCCAAGGGCTACGGCACGCAGAACCGGCTCGAGGGCGTCTTCGAGCCCGGCTCGCTGGCCTGCCTCGTCGAGGACGTCGTCACCTCGGGAGGCGCCGCGGTCGGGGCCGTCGAAGCGCTGCGCGAGGCGGGTCTCGTGTGCCGGACGGCCGTCTGCGTCGTCGACCGCGAGGAGGGCGGGGTGGACGCTCTCGCGCGGCATGCGGTGCGGCTGCGGCCGCTCTTTCGGGCCTCCTACCTCTTGGAGGCCTCCCTTGTCCCCGCAAATCCGCATGGTTGAGCGGGTCCGGCCCGCCTGTTAGGGTCTGGCGCCGGTGATCAGGCACGACGACGGGAGGAGTGGCTTGTGACTAAGCAGGAATTCGTAGACCGGATCGCGTCCAAGACGGACCTGTCGAGGCGCGACGCGGCAAAGGCGGTCGACGCCTTTCTGGACACGATCACCGAGTCCTTGAAGGGCGGGCAAGAGGTCGCGTTCACCGGCTTCGGCAAGTTCTCGACGCAGCGGCGCGCGGCACGTCAGGGCGTGAACCCGCGCAACCCGAGCCAGAAGGTGCAGATTCCGGCGGCGACGGTTCCGCGCTTCTCCGCCGGCAGCCAGCTGAAGCAGGCCGTCCGTGGGAGCGACGGAGGCGGCGGCAACGGCGGCGGCGGCGGTTACGGCGGCAGCTACTAGGTTCGCGCCCTCCTCCGTTTCGACGAGGGCCGCGCCTAGCGGCCCTCACTTTATTGGCGAGCCCTATCCGCGCCGCGCGCTAGCGTACGGCGCCGATGGCGCACGAGCTCCAGGCCGAGCAGGCGGTCGCCGCGGCGCGCTTCGGCGACCGCGTCGCCGAGGCGGTCGAGCGCAAGCGCAGCCAGCTCCTCGTCGGGCTCGATCCGCGTCCCGACCTCCTTCCGGTGGAGCTCCGCGGCGACGCGCACCTCGGGCGCGAGCACGCGGCCGAGGCCTGCGCGCGCTTCTGCTGCGGACTCGTGGACGCGGTCGCGCCGTACGTCGTCGGGGTGAAGCCGCAGCTCGCGTTCTTCGAGGCCCTCGGCGCCGACGGCATGCGCGCCTTCGAGGGCGTCTGCGCCTACGCCCGCTCGGCCGACCTCCTCGTCGTCGCCGACGGCAAGCGCGGCGACGTGAGCTCGACCGCCCGTGCGTACGCCGCGGCCTACCTCGAGCGAGCGGACGAGCGACCGCCGTTCGCCGACGCGCTGACCGTCAACCCCTACCTCGGCCGGGACACCGTCGAGCCCTTCCTCGCCGCCTGCCGCCGCGACGGAGGCGGGATCTTCTGCGTGCTCAAGACCTCGAACGCGGGCAGCGCCGAGATCCAGGACCTCGTGCTCTCGGACGGACGGCCGCTCTGGCACGAGGTCGCCCGGCTCGTCCGCGAGTGGGGCGAGGACCTCGTCGGCGAGCACGGCCTGACGAGCGTCGGCGCGGTCGTGGGCGCGACGCATCCGCGGGCGATCGGCGAGGCGCGCCGCGCGCTCCCGCAGTCGATCCTGCTCCTGCCGGGAGTCGGGGCGCAGGGCGCGACGCCCGCCGACGTCGCGCGCGCCTTCGCGAGCGGGCCGGCGAGCGCGCTCGTGAACGTCTCCCGCTCCGTCATCTACGCGTATCGCGTCGAGGGCGGCGACTGGCGGAGCGCCGCGGGCGCCGAGGCCGCGCGGGTGCGGCGGGACGTCTGGTCCGTCTCCGGCTGGTAGGCCGTGCGGCTTCCCCGCCGCGCCGAGGTCGCGCGCTACCTGGCTCCGGCGGCCTTCCTCCTCGTCGTCACGGTCGCCGTCCTCCTCGTCCGCGCCGGGCTCGAGGGCGGCGGCGGCAACGCGACGACCTCGCCCACTCGCTTCGTCACGCACCGCACGTCGGCCACGACTCGCTCGACGACGACGCGCCCGAAGCCCGCCGCGCGGCGCTTCTACACGATCCAATCCGGTGACACCCTCGAGACCGTGGCCGTGAAGTTCGGGACGACGACCGAGAAGCTGCTCGCGCTCAACCCGAGCATCGACCCGCACGCGCTGAGCGTCGGCCAGAAGATCCGTATTGGCTGACGCCGTACGGATCGAGGCCGTCGACACGCAGACGTTGCTCGCCGAGCTGGTCGGCCAGGTCGTGGACGTCTGGGCGAACGCGCACGGGCTCGGCCGCGCGAGCACGACCCGGCGGGAGTTCGGCGGCGACCGCGTGCCGCGCCACGCGGGGCGCGACGGCTTCGAGTTCCTCGGCGCGTTCGGTCCCGGCGGCCGGCTCGTCGGCTTCGTCTACGGCTACACCGGGGCGCCGGGGCAGTGGTGGTACGACCGGGTCGCGGCCGCCCTCGATCCGTCCTCGCGGGCGGAGTGGCTCGAGCGGTCGCACTTCGAACTGACGGAGCTCGCGGTCGATCCGGCCTACCAGGACGGCGGGATCGGAAGCCGGCTGCACGACACCCTCCTCGAGCGCCTTCCGCACGAGCGCGCGCTCCTCTCTGCGCTCGCCGACAACGGGCGCGTGATCCGCTTCTACGAGCACCGCGGCTGGCGGCTGCTCCTGCCGGAGCTCCGCTTCGAGCCGGGCCGGCCGCTCTTCGCGATCCTCGGCAAGGAGCTTCGTCAGTAGTCTGAGAGACGTGCGGGTTCGCCTGGCTGCCCTCGCCGCCGTCGCCCTCGTCGCCGCTCCGTCTGCGCTCGCGGGGCCTCCTCCCGTCGCGGCCCGCGCGTATGTCGTCGAGAACGCCGCGACCGGCGAAGTGCTCGCCGCGCGCGCCCCCGCGGAGCGCCTGCCGATGGCGAGCATCACGAAGCTGATGACCGTGCTCGTGACGCTCGAGCACGAGCCGCTCACGCACGTCGTCACGGTCGCGCCGGGGGCAGCGTCGGTCGGCGAGTCGAGCATCCACCTCCAGGCGGGCGAGCGGCTGACCGTGCGCGACCTCCTCGAGGCCGCGCTGATCCAGAGCGCGAACGACGCCGCCGACGCGCTCGCCTACGACGTCGGCCACGGCGACGTGGGCGCGTTCGTGGCGCTGATGAACGCACGCGCACGCCGACTCGGCCTGCGCGACACGCACTTCGTCCGGCCGGACGGGCTCGACGCGCCGGGCCACTACTCGAGCGCGCGCGACCTGACGCTCCTCGCGCGCGTCGTCATGCACCAGGCGGCCGTGCGCCGGATCGTGCGGCAGCGGACGGCGACGATCGTGGGCGGCCGCGTCCTCCACACCTGGAACGACCTGCTCGGCACCTTCCCGGGCCTCTTCGGGGTCAAGACCGGCCACACCGCCGCCGCGGGCTGGTGCGAGGTCGGCGCGGTGCGGGCACGCGGCTTCTCGATCTACGCGACCGTGCTCGGCAGCCCGACGCGCGCGCAGCGGAACGCCGACCTCGCGGCGCTGCTCCGCTGGAGCCTGTCCCGCTACCGGATCGTCGCGCTCGTCGAGCGGGCCCGGGTCTACGCCCGCGTCGGGGTCGGCTATGGGCGAGCGCCGCTCGCGCTCGTGCCGGATCGGCCGCTCGTCCGTGCGGTGCGCGTCGACCGTCCGCTGACCCAGCGGGTCGTCGCCGAGACCGCCGTGCGCCTCCCGGTCCGGAAGGGCCAGGTGCTCGGCGAGGTGAGGGCCTTCGAGGGCCGGAGGCTGCTCGGCGCGCGTGCGCTCGTCGCGGCGCGCTCCGTCGGGCCGCCCGGCGTCGTCGGGCGCATCCGCTGGTACGCCGGCCGCACCGTCCACCACTTCGTGGGGTTCTTCTCGTGATCGTCACCGTCACGCTCAACGCCGCGCTCGACCGGACGGTCACCGTCCCGAACTTCCAGCGCGGCCACCGGCACCGCGCGAGCCAGGGCCTTACCCTCGCGGGCGGCAAGGGGATCAACATCGCGCGGGCGCTGAAGCGCCTCGGGGCCCCGGTCGTCGCGACGGGCCTCGCCGGCGGGCGCACGGGGACGCGCATCGTCGAGGAGCTCACCGCCGAGGCGATCCTGAACGACTTCGTGCGGATCGCGGACGAGTCGCGGACGACGACGGCGGTCGTCGACCCCACCTCCGGCTCGTACACCGAGATCGTCGAGTGGGGTCCGCACGTCGAGCCGGAGGAGCTCGAGATGCTGATGGACAAGCTCCACTACCTCGCGAACGGCGCCGAGGCCGTGATCTTCGCCGGCTCGCTCCCCCGGGGCGTGCAGGACAGCTTCTATGCGGAGGCGATCCGCGACCTCAAGCGGCGGAACGTCCAGACCATCCTCGACTCGGACGGGCAGCCGCTCCGGCTCGGGACGGAGGCCGAGCCGTTCCTCGTCACGCCGAACCAGCCCGAGGCGGAGGGCCTGGTCGGGCAGGAGTTCAGCGACGACGACGACTTCCTGATGGCGCTCGACGCGATCGCCGAGATGGGGGCGCAGAACGTCCTCGTCACCTACGAGGCGGGCTGCGTCGGCCGTTTCCGCGAGGAGCGGCGGGTGCGCCGGTTCCGGGCGGCCGCGCCGCGGCTCGAGGCGCTCTCGGCGGTGGGCTCGGGCGACACGCTGCTCGCGGGCTTCATCAGCGCCCGCGTCGAGGGCCGCTCGACCGAGGAGTCGCTCCGGAATGCGGTCGCCGCCGGCGCCGTCTCGACGCTCGAGGTCGGAGCCGGGCGCTTCCAGCCGCGCGAGCTGGGCCGGATCTCCTCGGAGGTCCGGGTCGAGGAGCTCGAGCCGGCGAACGCCAGCCGCTGAGGCATGTGCCGGCCGCTGAGGCGTGTGGTATACCCGGCCCGTGGGTCGGCTCGCGGCAGCTTTGGCGATCGCTCTCGCCGGCGTCCTCGTCGGCGCCGCGCCGTCGGTCGCGAACGAGGCGAAGAAGCCGAAGCCGCGCCTGATCCACTACACCGGGTCGGCGCGCGGCGGCATGGACTGGCAGGAGCACCGGGTGAGCCAGGACGCCAACCCGACGCCGAGCGTCACCGTCGACCAGAACGGCGAGGACAAGGGCGTCTTCACGTTCTCCTTCACCGTCGACCGCAAGACGGGCAAGGTCACGGGGAGCGGCAAGGGCAGCTACACGAGCGCGACCTGGCATCTCGTGGTCACCGACTCGGCCGGGACGTTCACATGCGACATCCCGATCCAGACGAATCACTACCTCGTCAAGGTCACGGGCAAGGCCGTCGGCAGCCGGATCAAGCTCGCTCTCACCCTCCCGAACGCGCAAGACACGAACGCCGACACGCCCTGCGGCGACTACACCGCGTACAGCACGCCGTCGAACAGCCTCGACTACGCGCTGAAGTCGGCCGGCGGGCGCACGCTGAACATCTCGAAGGCGAGCCCGGCCCCGATCTCGCTCTCGAAGGATTCGACCTACACGTACGTGGACAACGAGGCGAACCCGGTCGTGAACGTGAACGCGACCGAGAGCTACGCCTGGTCGATCACGATCCGCAAGCGCTGACGCGCTTCAGCGCTAACTGTCTCGCATCCTGGCAATACGACCTCGACCTCGGATGCTAAGGAGGCGAGAACTGAGCCGCAGACATGTGAAGGTGGTGGTGCCCGTCCTTCTCACCGTCGCCGCGCTGGGTGTTCTTGGCGTCGTCACGCTCGTCTCGCGCGCAGCAGCGCCTAAGCCGATGTCCGGGAAGCAGCTCGGGGCGATCGCGTCCGCGCCGCGAGTCTCGGCCGGCGAGGCGGCCGCGGTTCGCGAGCCGCGGCGCGGAAAGCCGACGGAGCCTGCCCCACAAGCGGCGATCACGGCGCATGCAAGGACCACCATTGCGGGCGAGGTCTGGAAGATCGTGTCCTACCGTGCGGAGAGCGGCGCGCTCTGCGCCGGCGTCACGTGGCCTGGAGAAGGCCAGGAGATGGGCTGCGCGACCGAGGAAGAGTGGTTCGCGCGCGGACCCGTTGCGGTCTCGATCGCGGCTCGGCAGGCGCACGGACAGACTGTGAACTGGCAGAACGTCGTCCTGAGCGGTCTCGTGGATCTCAGCCACGTCCAGAAGCTCGAGCTCGTCTCGACGGACTGCTCGAAGCGAGAGATCCGCCTCGATTCGGGCGGATTCTTCCTCGACGTGACGAGCCCGGGCTCGATCGCTCAGGGTGCTTGGCCGTACCAGCTGCTAGGCGAGGACGAGACGGGACAAGTCATTCAGAGGATCGACGTCGAACCAGAGCCGCCTGACACGGCGCAGGCGAGAGTGGCCGGAATCCAGGCACCTGCAGCGAGAGCTGCCTGCACGTAGCAGCACGCGGCCGGCGCCGGCGCCGTCGGCACCCGTTGTTAGGCTGTCCCATGGACGTCGAGTCGAGAGTCTCCGAGTCGTATGACGCCGAGATCGAGCGCCTACGGCAGCTCGACGAGAAGTTCGGCAAGGAAGGCCTCACGTTCGACGACGTCCTCCTCCGGCCCGCCGCGTCTCAGGTTCTCCCGAACGACGTCTCGACCGCGACTCGCCTGACACGCGGGATCGAGCTCGCGATCCCGATCGTCTCGGCCGCGATGGACACCGTCACCGAGGCGAGGCTCGCGATCGCGCTGGCGCGCGAGGGCGGGATGGGCATCGTCCACCGGAACCTGTCGATCGCCGACCAGGTGGCGGAGGTGGACAAGGTCAAGCGCTCGGAGGCGGGGACGATCGTCGAGCCGGTGACGCTGCCGCCCGACGCGCCGGTCGCGCACGCGCTCGAGCTGATGGAGCGCTACCACATCTCGGGCGTTCCGATCACGGACGAGGACGGTCTCCTGGTCGGCATCCTCACGAACCGCGACCTGCGCTTCGAGACGGAGACGTCGCAGCCCGTCTCGACGCTCATGACCGCGACCGGCACAAGGTCGAGAAGCTCCCGGTCGTCGACGCCGACGGCCGCCTGAAGGGGCTCATCACCGTCAAGGACATCCGCAAGCGGGTCGAGTTCCCCCACGCGACGAAGGACGGGCAGGGCCGCCTCCGCGTCGGGGCCGCGGTGGGCGTCGGGCCGGACGCCTTCGAGCGTGCCGGTGCGCTCGTGGAGGCGGCGGCCGACGTGATCGTCGTCGACACGGCACACGGCCACTCGCGCTCGGTGCCGGAGATGGTGCGCCGGATCAAGGCCGAGTGGGACGTCGAGGTGATCGCGGGGAACGTCGCGACGTCCGAGGCCGCCGAGACGCTCGTCGAGGCCGGCGCGGACGCGGTGAAGGCCGGCGTCGGCCCGGGCGCGACCTGCACCACGCGGGTCGTCGCCGCCGTCGGCGTTCCACAGGTGAGCGCCGTGTACGAGTGCGCACGGGCCGTGGACGTGCCGGTGATCGCCGACGGCGGAGTCCGCTCCTCCGGCGACATCGCGAAGGCGGTCGCGGCAGGGGCCGACGCGATCATGACCGGCGCGCTCC
>VAXK01000086.1 GCA_005885565.1 Actinomycetota bacterium | reverse complement strand
ATCGGCAGCCGCGCGGGGGCGGCTTGATCCCCCAAACCTAGAATCGCCCGCGTGGACCTCGACCTCGTCTTCCTCGGCACGTCCGGCTCGATGCCGACCGCGAAGCGCGCGCCGACGGCGCTCCTCGTGCGCCGGGGGGGCGAGCGGCTGCTCTTCGACTGCGCCGAGGGGACGCAGCGGCAGCTCCTGCGCTCGGCGGTCGGGCTCGTCGAGCTCCCCGAGATCTTCCTCACGCACTACCACGCCGACCACTACCTCGGGCTGCCGGGGATGCTGAAGACCTTCGCCGTGCGGGGGCGGACGCTGCCGATCACGATCTACGGGCCGCCGGGGCTCCAGGAGCTCTTCGTCGCCCTGCGCCGCATCTTCGGGCGGCTGACGTACCGCTACGAGCTCGTCGAGCTGCGGCCGGGAGACGTCCTCGAGCGCGGCGACTACCGCCTGGCCACCTTTCCGGTCGCGCACGGCGTCTCGGCGCTCGGCTACGCCCTCGTCGAGGAGACGCGGCCGGGACGCTTCGACGTCGAGGCCGCCGACGCGCTCGGGGTGCCGCCCGGGCCCGAGCGCGGCACGCTCCAGGGCGGCGACCCGGTCACGCTCCCCGACGGGCGCACGATCACCCCCGACTCGGTGCTCGGGCCGCCGCGACCCGGCCGCTCGATCGTCATCACGGGCGACACGGCGCCCGCACGCGAGATCGTCGACGTCGCTCGCGGCGCCGAGCTCCTCGTCCACGAGGCGACGTTCTGCGAGGAGGAGCGGGACCGCGCCGCCGAGACGCTGCACTCGACCGCGGCCGGCGCGGCGGAGATCGCCCGCGCGGCCGAGGTGCGGCTGCTCGCGCTCACGCACATCTCGAACCGCTACTTCGGCCCGGAGGTCGTCCGCGAGGCGCGCGAGATCTTCCCGCAGACGATCGTCCCGCGTGACTTCGACGTCGTCGAGGTTCCCTTCCCCGAGCGCGGCCCGCCGCGGCTCCTCAAGGGCGGGGTGCTGGCCGGGCGCGCGGACGAGCCGTAGTATCCAGCGCGATGGGGAGGATGGTCCAGGTCGCCGTCGCGGGCGACGTGAGCGAGGCCGAGGAGCTCCAGGAGATCCTGCGCGCGGCGGGGATCGAGTCCGAGCTCTCGAGCGCGCTCGACGACCCGCTGACGGTGCTCGTGCCCGAGTCGTCGCTCGAGGACGCGCAGGATGCGATCGAGGCCATGACCGAGCCGGACGACTTGATCGCTGACGCCTAGAAGCCCGGACTACGGCGCGCGCGCCGGGACCTACGACCGGCTGCGGCCGGTAGACGAGGGATGGTGGGAGGTCCTCGAGCTGCTCGTGCGTGAGGGCGACCTGCGCGGTCGCCGCGTGCTCGAGGTCGGCTGCGGGACGGGCCGGCTCGCGGCCGCGCTCGCCGAGCGGGCGCTCGCGAAGGTCTGGGCGGTCGACCCTTCGCCGGAGATGCTCGCGGTCGCGCGGGAGCGGGCGCCGCGGGGCGTCGCCTTCAAGCAGGCCGGCGCGGAGGCGCTGCCGTTCAAGGACGGCTGGTTCGAGCGTGCGGTGACGATGCTCGTCGTCCACGTGCTCGACCGGCCGCTTGCCTTCGCCGAGCTGCGCCGCGTCCTCGGCTCCGGCGGACGTCTCGTGGTCGCCACCTTCGACCCCGCACACATCCACGGGTACTGGCTGAACCGGTACTTCCCGTCGATCGCCGAGATCGACCTGGCGCGCTTCGCGCCGGCCGACGTCCTCACCGGCGAGCTGCGCGCGGCCGGGTTCGCGGAGGTGCGGACGCTCGCGCTCCACCAGCGGAAGACGATCGACCGCGAGACCGCGCTCGAGCGCATCCGCGGACGGCACATCTCGACCTTCGACCTGATCGACGAAACCGAGATCGAAGCGGGACTGAACCGGGCAGTGGAGGAACTGCCCGAGGAGGTGGAATATCGGATCGAGTGGCTGATCGTCGTCGCTTCCTGCTCGCCGGGCTCCTGACCCTCGCGCTGCTGCCGGGGGCGGCGTCCGGCGCCACGCGGGCGTACTCGACCGGCCCGCTCGCGTACGCGATCCCGGACGTGGGGAGCGTCGACGTCCCGCTCGCCGTGCCCGACAAGGGGCCGGTCTCGTGGCTCGAAGTGGGGCTGCGGATCGACCACCCGCGCGACTCCGACCTCACGCTGAGCCTCGTCTCGCCGGCCGGAACGGAAGTCGTCCTGGTCGCCAAGCGCGGCGGCAACGGCCGCAACTTCGGCGCCGGCCCCGGCTGCCAGAGGCTGGCGTACTTCGCCGACGAGAACTTCGAGCCCGCGGCGCGTGCGAGGCCGCCGTTCCTCGACGACGTCAAGCCGGAGGGGCGGCTCGCGGGGTTCAACCGCGAGGAGGCCTCGGGGCAGTGGAAGCTCCGCATCGCCGACGACCGGGCGGGCGCCGCTGGGACGCTCCGCTGCTGGCGGCTGACGCTGAGCCGCGACGTCGTCCAGACCCAGAGCGCGAGCCGGCGCGGCACCGACCTGCACCTCCGGATCTCGAGGCGCGGGACGACGCTCCTCGACGCGGCGCCGAGGCGCGTGCACCCGTGCGCGTGCCCGGGTGACGGGCCCCTCGTCGACCAGCCCGGCGGCGCGGTGCGCGTCCGCGACCTCGACCGAGACGGAGAGCCGGAGGTGCTCGTCGACTTCTACTCCGGCGGCGCGCACTGCTGCTTCTACACGGACGTCTACCGCTACGTGGCGCGCAGCCACGCGTACCGCCCGACGGTCGGGTTCTGGGGCGACCTCTATCCGAAGCTCGAGGACCTCGGGCTGGACGGGCGGCCGGAGTTCCGCACCGGCGACGACCGCTTCGCCTACGTCTTCAGCTCGTTCGCGGCCTCCGCGTTCCCGATCCGGATCCTGCGCTTCGACCACGGCCGCTTCGTCGACGTCACGCGCCGGTTCCCGAAGCTCGTGCGGCGGGACGCGGCGGAGCTCTACGCGCGCTACCGGTCGGGGCTGCGGAGCGCCTTCCCGGACGTGCGCGGCATCCTCGCCGCGTGGCTCGCCGACCGGTACTCGCTCGGGCGGGGCCCGGCCGGCTGGCGCGTGCTCGAGCGGGCCGAGCGACGGGGCGAGCTCGGCCGGAAGCCGGACGGCTGGCCGATCGGGAGGGCCTACCTGCGGAAGCTCCGCGCCTTCCTGCGCCGCACCGGCTACGCCTAGATCTGCCAGGCGCCGTCGCGCAGGACCTGGACGCGGCCGCCCTCGCGCGTGATCCCGGTGACCGCGACGTCGTCGCCGCCGATCATGAAGTCGATGTGGATGTCGCTCCGGTTCACGAGCGGGCGATCCTCCTCGGCGACCGAGTTCGCGTACGCGCTCCCGAGCGCGATGTGGCTGGCGGCGTTCTCGTCGAGGAGGGTCGTCAGGAAGACCGTGTCGAGGCGGCCGATCCGCCCCTCGCGGTCGACGAGCGCGACCTCCCCGAGCCGCGCGGCTCCCTCGTCGACTGCCGCGCGCCCGCGGAGCGCCTCGGCGTTCGTCTCCGCGTCGATCTCGACGGCGCGGCCGCCCTCGAACCTGACCGTCAGGCCGCGGACGAGCGCGCCCTCGACGTCGAGCGGCTTCGTCGAGCGGACGACGCCGTCCGCGCGCCGGGGATCGGGCGCCGTCCAAACCTCCTCGGTCGGGAGGTTCGCGAAGTGCGAGATCCCGTCGACCGTCGTCGCCCGTGCGCCGGCCCAATGCGACGTGGGGAAGAGGCCGATCGTCAGGTCGGTGCCGGGTCCCTCGAAGTGGAGCGCGTCGAACCGGCGCTCGTTCAGGCGCTCGGCCGCCGCCTCGAGCTCGTCGCCTCGCCGCTCCCAGGCCGCGTTCGGATCGGGCTCGTCGAGCCGGCAGACGTGGACGATGTCGGCCTCCAGGCGGGCGAACGCCTCGTCCGGCGGAAGGTCGGGATGGGCGACCTCGGCCCACCTCCGCGTCGGATGCGCGATGACCGTCCAGTTCGTCGTACGGTCGTCGATCACCGGGAGGATCTCGCGCACGAACGGCAGGCCGTCGCGCCCCGCCAGGGTGGGGTCGACGCCGTCGAGGACGCCGGGCTCCGGGTTCGGCTGGACGCTGATCCGGGCGCCGTGCTCCTTGCCCACCGCGAGTACGCGCTGCCCGTACCACGAGGGCACGAAGCCGAGCGTCTCGGGGTCGGCGCGCTCCAGGCGCGTCCGCTTGACCGCCCCGTCGAAGAAGATCGGGTCGACGAAGAGCGCCCCCCGGTCGTAGGCGCTGCGGGCGATCGCGCGCATGAACTCCAGCGAGGCGACGTCGGCGGTGACGGCGACGATCTGGCCGGGGTGGACGTTCGCGCCTGTCCCGACCGCGAGGTCGGCGAGCCTCCGGAGGAGTTCTGGGTCGATGCGGGCCAGGCTACAGGTGTCTACAGGTGTCGTTCGAACCAGGCGACGATGCGTTCGATCCGGTCTATGCGGCGGTCGGGCCGGCCGGTAAAGACCATCAGGTGCGACTCGTCCGGGTAGCGCACCATCTCGACGGGCCGGCCGAGCTTCCGCAGCGCGGCGAAGACGAGCTCGGTCTGGTCGGGCGGGCAGCGCATGTCGTGCTCGGCCTGGAGCAGGAGGAGCGGCGCCTCGTTGCGCTCGATCCAGGTGGCGGGCGAGCGGTCGGCGAGCCGGGCGCGGCCGTCGGCGAGGCTCGAAGCACCGGCCGCGATCTCGGCGATCCACGCGCCGAAGTCGCCCGTTCCCATGAAGGCCGCCAGCTCGGTGACGGGGTTCTCGCTGACGCCCGCGGCGAAGCGGCCGGGACGGCGGCCCAAGAGCCAGTTGACGATGTACCCGCCGTACGAGAGGCCGAGCACGCCCAGCCGGTCCTCCGCGCCGAGCCCTTCCTCGACGGCGTGATCGACGACCCGGAGGAGGTCGTCGGCGTCGGCGTCGCCCCAGCTCCCGTCGATCGCGCGGGCGAAGTCGAGGCCGTAGCCCATCGAGCCGCGCGGGTTGGCGTAGACGACGGAGATGCCCGCGTCCGCGAGCGCGAGCATCTCGAGCCACGGCGCCGGGCCGTGGGCGACGTGCGGGCCGCCGTGGACGTGGAGGACGAGCGGCTTCCGGCGCAGGCTCCCTCGGCCGCGCACGACCCACGCCTCGATCTCGTGCCCGTCGGGGTGCGGCACCGGGAACGGCTCCGGATCGCGGCGCCTGCGGCCGAGCCACCGGCTCCCGTCGCGCGTGAGCGGGCGGAGCCGCCCGTCCTCGACGGCACAGACCTCGCCGGGCCGACCGGCCTCGGTCGCGACCGTCGCGATCCGCCCTCCCCCGACCGCCGTGAACGAGCAGACGACGTCGCCCTCGGTGAGCCGCTCGACGCGTCCGTCGAGACCGAAGCGGTAGAGGTGGGCGCGACCGCGGTCGCAGACCGGCGTCACGATCGTCTCGTCGTCGAGCCAGAGGACGAGCGGCTGCCTCGCGCCGGCGGAGTACAGGTCGCCGGTGGTCAGAAACGCGGTCGACCGGTCGAGCTCGGCCCCGAGCTGCCGGAGCCCGCCGCGCTCCTGGACGTAGAGGTCGTAGTGAGCCCACGCGGCGAGCTTCTCCGCCGGCTCCGAGGTTCCGATCAGTCCGAGGACGCCGGCGTTCGACCACGCCGCCGCGGCAACCTCGCCGGGGAGGGTCGCGAGCTTCCGCGCGCGCCCGCCGGCGGCGTCGACCTGCCACGCCTGGGGCTCCTCGCGGAGCTTCGACTCGGGTCGGAGATCGGCGACGAAGGCGATCCGGCCGCCGTCCGGCGACCAGGCGGCGTCGAAAACCTCGGAGCCGGGGTCGGTGAGCCGCTTCGGCTTGCCGCCGCGGAGGGAGACGACCCAGAGCGACGTGAGCTCGTCGCGGATCCCGGCGCCGTCGAG
>VAXK01000043.1 GCA_005885565.1 Actinomycetota bacterium | reverse complement strand
GCCGCGAGCATCCCGACGAAGAGGACGAGCGTGACGAGGACGAACCAGCCGAGCCGACCGGCCGGGTACTGCGGCCGGTAGCGCGGGAAGAGGAACGACGACGCGAGCGCGAAGAGGATGAACACGGCCGCGACGCCCGCAAGGCCGAGCTTATGCGCCGTCGAGAGCGCGAGCAGCACGGCGCGGAAACTACCATCGCGCCGCCGTGGACGATCGGCTCCGGGCGCACCTCGAGCTCGCCGAGCTCTCCGACGAGGAGTTCGTCCGGCGCGCGTACCGCTTCGTCCTTCGCCGCGACCCGGAGGTGGAGGCGCTCGAGCGCACCGTTCCCCGGGCGACGCTGCTCCGCGAGCTCGTCGCGAGCGAGGAGTTCGCCCGCCTCGCGGCGATCGACGAGGCGATCGCCGCCGCGGGGGAGGGCCGGTTCCTCGAGGCGCCGTCGGGCACCGACGAGCGACTGATCGAGATCCCGTGGGCGCTGGCGCGTGTCCGGCCGGGCGACCGCGTCCTCGACGTCGGAACGGCGAACGCCGAGCCCGCATACGTGGCGGCGCTCCTCGGTCACGAAGCTGCTGAGATCGCGGGGGTCGACCTCGCCGAGGCGGACGTGCCGGGCATCCCCGCCGTCGTAGCCGACGTGCGCGACATGCCGTTCGAGGACGGCGCCTTCGACCTCGTGCTCTGCGTCTCGACGCTCGAGCACGTCGGGCGCGACAACCGCGTCTACGGCGGCGGCGCGGAAGCCGATCCTCGAGGCATCCCCGCGGCGCTCGAGGAGCTTCGCCGCGTGCTCGCCGGCGAGGGCCGCCTCGTCGTCACCGTCCCGTGCGGCGAGCCCGAAGACCACGGCTGGTTCGTGCAGCTCGAGCCGGACGCCTGGAACGAGGAGTTCGTCGCCGCCGGCTTTCGCGTGCTCGAGGAGGAGATCTACGCGCTCGGGCCCGAAGGCTGGCGGGCAGAGCCGGAGTTCGAGCCCGCGGGCGTGCGGTACCGCGCCGCCGCCTCCGCCGTCCTCTGCGCCACGCTCGCGCCGGTCTCCGGCGCTCGCCGCGTCGCTAGGCGCGCGCGAGGAGCCGTTGCTCGACGCGGCGGCGGCGGTACCGCGCCCCCCACAGCACCGCCGCCGCCAGGACGAGCAGCGGGCTGAGGACGATCAGCGCGTAGAGCGCGCCCGCGATCGTCTTCGAGAGCGCCGAGAAGGCGTGCCGCGCCGCCCGTCCGATGCGGCCCGGATGGCTCGGCGCGGCAGCGGCGCCCTTCCGCGTCGTCAGCTCGAGCTCGAAGGTCGAGAGCCGGCCCTGGCGCAGCGTGCCCGCGTGCTGCCCCGCCTTCGCGCGGAGCAGGCCGCGAACGGCGTCGAGGCGCGCCTGCACCGCGACTCGCTCCTCCGGCGTGAGCGTCCCGCTCAGCTTGGCGCGAAGCTCCGCCGCGAGCTCGCGCAGCCGAAGGATGCGCAGGACCTCCGCGTTCGCCTGGTTCTGCAGGTCGCGAATCGACAGGTGCTGGGACAGGATCGAGCCGAGCGCCGTGAAGCGCGTGACGGCCTGCTGCACGCGGCCGACCGGGATCCGCACGGTCAGGTATGCGTCGCCGTTGCCGCCGCTCGGCGTGCCGTACTCGACCGACTGGACGAACCCGCCGAGGCTGCGCGTGATCCGCATCGCGCGCGCCGTCGCCTTCGACAGCCGGTCGACGCTCGACACGCGCAGCCGCAGGGACGCATGCACCTCGGTGAGGCGACCCGGCGTGATCGGCAGCCCGACGCCGCGCTCGAACGTGCCCTGGTTCGCGCGGACGGCGGGGTGCGGCCTACCGGCGGCCGCCGGAGTCGCGGCCTTCCCACTGACGGCCTTCTCCCCCGGCCGCGAGCCGCCCGAGGTGAGGCTGAGCGCCGCCACCGCGGCGGCGGCGGCGAGGCCCAGGCCGAGCGCGAGCCGCAGCCCGCGCCGTCGTGGCCGCGGCCTGTCGGCCGCTGACGCCAGCTCGAGCACGCGGCCGCGCAATTCGGCCGGGGCCCCCGGCAGTCCGCGCAGCCCGCGGACGATCTCGTCGTAGCGCTCGTCGATCGGGTCAGCGGCCATGGTCCCTCACCTTCTCCTCGAGTTTCTGGAGCGCCCGGGCCAGGCGCGTCGAGCACGCCGTCGGGCTGATTCCGAGCACGCGCGCCGCCGCGCGACCGTCCAGCTCGAGCAGGACGCGCAGCGCGAGCACCTCCCGTTCGCCGGCCGAGAGCTCGGCGAGCGCGGTCTCGAGCGGCGCCGACAAACCGCCGAGCGAGGGCTCGTCGCTCGTCGGCACGTCCCCCGCGTAGCTCGTCTCCCGGCGGTGCCGCCGCTCCTCGGAGCGGAAGTGGTCGAGGGCCGCGTTGCGCGCGATGTGGCAGAGCCAGGTGCGCGGCGCCGATCGGCGCGGGTCGA
>VAXK01000160.1 GCA_005885565.1 Actinomycetota bacterium | reverse complement strand
GCTGCGGCCTGCGCGGGACACGGCCGCTTCGGACGCCTCGTCGCTGACGGGCGCGGCCCGTACCATCCGAGCGTGCTGAGGCGCCTCCGCATCGAGAACCTCGTCCTCATCCGCGAGGCCGACCTCGAGCTCGGGCCGGGCCTCAACGCGATCACCGGCGAGACCGGGGCGGGCAAGACGATCCTCGCCCAGGCGATCGGGCTCCTCCTCGGCGCCAAAGCCGACGCGAGCTTCGTCGGGCCCGGCGCGGACGAGGCATACGTCGAGGCCGAGCTCGACCTCCCGCCCGGGCTCCTCGACGAGGAGGGTTTGGAGGGTCTCGCCGAGCTCCGGCCCGCGGACGAGGACGGGCTCGTGCTCGCGCGCCGCGTCTTCGCCGACGGCCGCACCCGTGCCTACGCGTGGGGACGAGCCGCGGCCCGCGAGGACCTGGCCGCTGTGGGCGAGCGCCTGATCGCCATGTCCGGCCAGTTCGAGCAGCGGCGCCTCGCTCGGCCCGCGTACCAGCTCGACGTCCTCGACGGCTTCGTCGGCGAGGAGCAGACGGCGCGCCGCGCCGAGGCCCGCGGCGCCTGGCGCGAGCTCGCCGCCGCGCGGCGCCGCCACGCCGAGCTCGCCGCTGGGGCGGCGTCGGAGCGCGACCGGCTCGAGGACCTCCGCGCGCTCGTCGCCGCGACCGACGGCTTCGAGCCGACGGCCGAGGAGGACCTGCGCGCCGAGCGAGAGCGGCTCCGGCACGTGACCGAGCTCGCGAACGCGGCCGCCGTCGCGCGCGCCGCGCTCGCCCCCGAGGATGGCGAGGGCGCGACAGCCCTCGTCGCGCACGCGGAGCGCGCCCTCGGCGAGGTGGAGCGGCTCGCCCCGGAGCTCTCCAAGCCGGCGGAGGAGCTCCGCGACGTCGAGGTCCGGCTCCGCGAGACGGCGAGCGACCTCGCTTCGTTCGCCGCCTCGCTCGAGGCCGAGCCGGGGCGGCTGGAGGAGGTCGAGGCGGAGCTCGACCGCATCGCCGAGGCGAAGCGGCGCTTCCGGGCCGGCTCGTACGAAGAGCTGCTGGCCGCTGCTGCGAGCGCGCGCGCCGAGCTCGACGGGCTCGAGGACGGCGTCGACCCGCTCGAGGCGGCGGAGCGCGCCGTCGCGGCGGCGGAGGAGCGGCGGGGGCGGGTCGCCGAGGAGCTCCGAGCCGCACGCGCCGCCGCTTCCAGCCCGTTCGCCGAGGCCGTCGCCGCCGAGCTCCGAGACATCGGCATGCACGAGGGCGAGTTCCGCGTCGACCTCACCGAGACCGAGCCCGGGCCGGCGGGGAGCGACCGCGTCGCGTTCCTCGTGCGCCCGAACGCGGGCCTGCCGTTCGCGCCCGTCGCCGAGACGGCCTCCGGCGGCGAGCTGTCCCGCATCGCGCTCGCGATCGCCGCGGTCGGCGGCGGGCCGACGATGGTCTTCGACGAGATCGACGCGGGCATCGGCGGCGAGACCGCGAACGCGGTCGGCCGTACGCTGCGTCGCCTCGCCGAGCGCGCGCAGGTCGTCACGATCACGCACCTGCCGCAGATCGCGAGCGTCGCCGATCGGCACTTCAGCGTCGAGAAGGTGCCCGGCGACCCGACGCACACGCGCATCGACGCACTCGGCGGCGACGAGCGTCGCGCCGAGCTCGAACGCATGCTCGGTGGCCGTGAGTTTCTCGCGTCGGTTCGTTAGTCGACCGGTCATTTCAGACGGACGGGCGGGAAACCCGCCCGCCCTGAAACGGCGCCGCAAGCGGTGCCTCGGTGGCCGCGAGTTCCTGGCTTCCGTACGCTAGGCCCATGACCCAGCTCGGAGTGCGGTGGCGGCCGCACCTCGCCCTGGCCACCGGCGTGGCGGCCCTCGCGTGCGCCCTCGACCTCGCGAGCAAGTGGGCCGTGACGTCCGCGGCCTTCGAGACCGTCCGCTTCAACCCGCGGCCGCCCGGACAGCTCGCCCCGTTCGTCGCGGTCGTGGCCCTGCTCCTCGTCGCCACGTCCCTCGCGGGGTCGACGCCGCTCGACCTCGCCGCCGGCGTCCTCGCGGGCGGCGCCTTCGGGAACATCGCGAGCGCGTTCGCATGGCGGCGCGGGATCCCGGACTTCATCCCGGCGCACGGTGTGCTCCTGAACGGCGCCGATCTCGCGATGGCCCTCGGCATCGGCGGGCTCGTCGTCGTCTCGCTCCTCCTTGCCGGGCGAGAAGCGGCCGCGCGTGCCGCGCGTTGAGGCGGCACGCAAGCTCCTCGCGCCCCGCGAGGACGTCTGGGCGTTCCTCGCCGAGCCCCGCCACTTCGCCGACTGGTGGCCGGGCATCGCTGCCGTCGAGCCGGACCGGCGCGGCCTCGCGGCCGGCGCGCGCTGGCAGATTCGGGGCACGAACCGGCCGAGCTTCCTCCGCAGCCCGAACCCGAGCGGGATGCTGCTCGTCCTCGCAGCCGCGCCGCCGGAGCGGGTCGTCTTCCAGCTGACGGGCGAACGGATCGAGGCCGAGCTGCGGCTCGAGGCCGCGGCCGCCGACCGGACGATCGCGACGCTCACCGTGAACGGTCCGTGGCTGATCGGCCTCGGCCGCTCCTTCCCGCACCGCGCGCTCAACCGCCTGCACGCGCTCGTCCAGACGGCGGCAGAGGTATGACGTCCCGCGTCCATGCTACGTTTGCATCCCGTGGTGAGAGAGTGACCACGGAGCGGGCGACGAAGCACGTGTTCGTCACAGGGGGCGTCGTCTCGGGCCTCGGGAAGGGAATCGTCGCCGCCTCGCTGGGCCGGCTCCTCAAGGCGCGCGGCCTGAGCGTCCAGGTGCAGAAGTTCGACCCGTACCTGAACGTCGACCCGGGCACGATGAGCCCGTTCCAGCACGGCGAGGTGTTCGTCACCGAGGACGGCGCCGAGACCGACCTCGACATCGGCCACTACGAGCGGTTCATCGACGAGAACCTGACCCGGAACGCGAGCCACACCGCGGGCGCGATCTGGGACACCGTCCTGCGCAAGGAGCGGAAGGGCGAGTTCCTCGGCGCGACGGTGCAGGTGATCCCGCACATCACGAACGAGATCAAGGCGCGCATCCGGCGCGCCACGGAGGTGACCCCCGCCGACGTCGTGATCAGCGAGATCGGCGGCACCGTGGGCGACATCGAGTCGCTGCCCTTCCTCGAGGCGATCCGCCAGTTCCGGCGCGAGGCCGGGGCGGGGAACGTCCTCTATCTCCACGTCACCCTCGTCCCGTTCATCGAGGCGGCAGGCGAGCTGAAGACGAAGCCGACGCAGCACTCGGTGAACGAGCTGCGGCGGATCGGCATCCACCCCGACATCGTCGTGACGCGCTCGCGCGAGGAGCTCTCGCCCGAGATCCGCGACAAGATCGCGCTCTTCACCGACGTCGAGCCGGACGCGGTCGTGGCCAGCCCCGACGTCCCCGACGTCTACCTCGTGCCGTCCGTCCTCCAGGAGGAGGGGCTCGACCGGCTCGTGTCCGAGAAGCTCGGCCTCGAGCTACGCGACGCCGACCTCGGCGACTGGAACGAGCTCACGGACCGGATCCGCCGCCGCACGGGCGCGGCCGAGGTCGAGATCGCCCTCGTCGGCAAGTACGTCAAGCTCCAGGACGCGTACCTCTCGGTGCACGAGGCGCTCAAGCACGCGGGCCTCCAGCACGGGTGCGGCGTGCGCGTCCGCTGGCTGGACGCCGAGGGCATGTCCCTCGAGGAGGCGGCCGTCGTGCTCGAGGAAGTCGACGGCGTGCTCGTCCCCGGCGGCTTCGGCTCGCGCGGGTGGGAAGGCAAGATCCTCGCGTGCCGGGTCGCGCGCGAGCGCGGCATCCCGTACCTCGGCATCTGCCTCGGGATGCACGTCGCCGTGTCGGAGTTCTCGCGCCACGTGCTCGGGCTCGACGGCGCGAACTCGACCGAGATGGACCCCGAGACGCCCTACCCGGTGATCGACCTGCTCCCCGAGCAGAAGGAGGTCGAAGACCTCGGCGGCACGATGCGGCTCGGCGCGCAGGCGGTCGAGGTCGCGGAGGGGACGCGCGCCCGCGAGGCCTACGGCGAGCCGGTCGTCCACGAGCGGCACCGGCACCGCTACGAGGTGAACAACCACTACCGGCCGCAGCTCGTCGAGGCCGGGCTCGTCGTCGCGGGCACGGTGTACGAGGGCCGGCTCGTCGAGATCGTCGAGCTTCCGGATCACCCGTGGTTCGTGGCCAGCCAGTTCCACCCGGAGTTCAAGTCGCGGCCGACGCGGCCGGCGCCGCTCTTCCGCGAGTTCGTCGGGGCGGCGCTCGAGCGGACCCGAATGCGGACCGAAGCCGCAGTACCCGCAGCAATCTAGGATCTCGACATTCCGGACGTCGTCGAGCTCTTTACCGATCTCGCCGCGCTCCCGAGCCCCCCGGGCGAGGAGCGCGAGGTCGCCGACCGCGTCTCGCTCTACCTGCGCGAGCTCGGCCTCGAGGTGGACGAGGACGACGCCGGCCCGAAGGTCGGCTCCACGGCGGGGAACCTCCTCTGCCGGCTCGAGCCGACGAACGGCGGCGGCGGCGTCCCGATCTTCCTCTGCGCGCATCTCGACACGGTTCCGCCCGAGGGACCGATCGAGCCGGTCCTCGTGGACGGAATGGTCACGAATCAGGAGCAGACGATCCTCGGCGCCGACAACAAGGCCGCGGTCGCCGCGATGCTGGACGCGACGCGGCGGGTGCTCGAGGAGCGGCGACCGCACGCGGGGGTCGAGCTCGTCTTCACGCCGAAGGAGGAGGTCGGCCTGCTCGGCGCCGCCGCCTTCGACCACACGCGGCTCGCGGCTCGGGTCGGATACGTCTACGACCAGGCGGCGCCGATCGGCGAGGTCATCCTCGGCGCGCCGTACTCGCAGTCGATGGAGGTGCGCTTCCACGGCCGCGCGGCCCATTCGGGCATGTACCCGGAGGAAGGACGCTCCGCGATCGCGGCCGCCGCGCGGGCGATCGCCGACCTGCGCCTGGGCCGGATCGACGACGAGACGACCGCCAACGTCGGCCTGATCGAAGGCGGCACGGCCGGGAACATCGTCCCCGAGTGGTGCACGTTCCTCGCCGAGGCGCGCTCGCACGACGAGCGCAAGCTCGCCGAGCTCGTCCAGGAGATGCTCGACGCGATCACGTTCGCGGCCGGGGTCGCGGAGTGCGACGCCGAGACGACCGTGCAGAAGAGCTACCGCGGCTACCGGTTCAGGCGCGACGACCTGGCCGTCCGGCTTGCCTCGACCGCGCTCGAGCGGAGCGGGTTCGCGCCGAGCTACGCGCTGAGCGGCGGCGCCGCGGACGCGAACGTCTTCAACGAGCGCGGCCTCCCGTGCGTGAACCTCGCGAACGGGATGGCGAGCATCCACACGCCGGACGAGTCGATCGCCGTCTCGGACCTCGAGGACATGGTCGAGGTGACGCTGGCGCTCGTGGACGCGGCGCGGGAGGTCGAGGCGCCGGAACGCTAAGCTCCGGCGGCCATGTTCGGCCGCGGTTGGGAGCTGACGACGAAGTCCTGGCAGCTCGTCCGGGCCGACGCGCGCCTCCTCGTCTTCCCGACGCTCGCGGCGCTGCTCGGGCTGGCGGCCGGCCTGGGCGTGTTCCTCGCCGCGCACGGGCGCGCCTGGTGGGCGTACCTCGCCGTCTTCGCCGTGTTCGTCTTCCCGGCGAGCGTCGTGGGCACGTACCTGGGCGTCGCGTTCGTCGCGCTCGGGCAGCGCGCACTCGATGGGCAGGAGCCCTCCGTCAGGGACGGCTTCCGCTGCGCGAACCGCCGGCTCCCGGCGATCCTCGCGTGGTCGCTCCTCGCAAGCCTCGTCGGCCTCGCCTTGCAGGCGCTTCGCGAGGTCCGCGGAGGCTGGGTCGCGACGAGGCTCGCCGGCTTCGTGCTCGGCCTCGCCTGGGCGGCCGCGACGTTCTTCGTCGTGCCGGTGATCGCGCTCGAGGATCCGGGCGCCGTCACGGCGGTCAAGCGCTCCGCGAAGCTGGTGCGACAGCGCTGGGGTGAAGGGATCGTCGGGATCGTCACGATCGGGGGAGCGTTCATGCTCCTGGTTGTGCCGGTCTCCGTGCTCGTCGCGATCGGCCTCCATTTCGGCCTCACGCCGGTCGGCGTCGCCTTCCTGGCGAGCGGAGTCGCGATCGCCGCCACGGCCTTCGCCGTCACGACGACGGCGGGCCACATGTTCCGGCTCGTCCTCTACCGCTACGCGACGACGGGCTCGACGAGCGGCGCGTTCACGGCCGACGAGCTCGACGAGGCGTTCCGGGAGGGGAGCGCCTCGCGCCTGCGGCGCTGGTTCGACCGCGGGTAGCGGTGGAGGAGCGTCGGCTCGGGCCGGTCGTCGGGCTCGGCACGTGGAGGACCTTCGACCGCGACGCGGAGCTCGCGCGGCGGGTCGTGGACGCGGCCGTCTCGGCCGGGTGTCGCGTCGTCGACTCGTCGCCGATGTACGGAGGCGCCGAGGCGTCTCTCGCCGAGGCTCTGGAGGGCTGCCGCAACGAGGTGGACGTGGCGACGAAGATCTGGGCCGGCTCGGTCGAGGAGGGACGGCCACAGCTCGCCGCCCAGCTCCGGTGGTTCGGCCGCGTGGAGGTGGAGCAGATCCACAACCTCGTGGCGTGGGAGGAGCAGCTGGCGTGGCTCGAGGAGGAGCGGGGCGCTGGCAGGATCGGCCGGCTCGGCGTGACGCACTACGCGGAGAGCGCGTTCGCCGAGCTGGCGAGGGCGCTTCGGACAGGTCGCTTCGAGGCGGTGCAGCTGCCGTACAACCCTGCGAATCGTGCGTGCGAGCGCGAGCTCCTGCCGCTTACAGCCGAGCTCGGGGTCGCGGTGATCGTGATGCAGCCGCTCGGATCGTCGTCGGGCCGGCTCCTGCGTGCGAACCCGTCTCCGCCGGAGCTCGAGCCGTTGCGAGCTTTCGGCGTCGAGACGTGGCCGCAGGCGCTCCTGAAGTGGGCGCTCTCCGACGAGCGCGTCGACCTCGTGATCCCGGCGACGCGACGTCCCGAGCACGCGCGGGAGAACGCCGCCGCAGGAAGCCCGCCGTGGCTCGGGCCGGAGGAGCGACGGCTCGTGGAGAGGCTCGCCGCGTGAGGCCCGACGAGTCGCGCACGGTCTACGACGGGACGCTCGTCGACGTGACCCTCGAGCGCTGGGGCGAGCACGAGCGGGAGATCGTCGAGCATCCGGGGGCGGTCGCGGTCGTCGCCGTCGATCGCGAGGAGCGGGTCACGCTCGTGCGCCAGCTGCGGGAGCCCGCGCGGAAGGAGCTGCTGGAGTTGCCGGCGGGGACGCTCGAGGAGGGCGAGGAGCCGCTCGCGACCGCGCGGCGCGAGCTCGAGGAGGAGACGGGTCAGAGCGGCGGCGAGTGGCATGAGCTGGCGGCGTTCTACACGACGCCGGGCTTCTGCCGCGAGCGGATGCACCTGTTCCTGGCGCAGGGCGTCGAGCCCGGCGAGGCTCGCCAGGAGGCCGACGAGCAGATCGAGCTGGTCGCCGTCCCGGTTGCGGAGCTCCGCACGCTGGTGCGCCGCCTCGAGGACGGGAAGACGATCGCCGGGCTGCTCCTGTACCTCGACGAGCGCGAACGGCGCGGCTGAGGCTGGCCGCTTCGGCTTCCGATGGGCCGCAGCCGCTGGGGCACCCCGGCCCACCACCCGCTTTCGAGCGTACCGGCGAAATTGTGACGTGTCTGTGACGCATTGCGCCGAAAGCGTCGCCAGGTGAGCCGAAAGGCGCGCACGCAGGCTGAGTCAGCGGGGGTATCGTTGCCCGGCCCCGCATGAAGATCGGCGTCGCCAAGGAGATCAAGACCGACGAGTACCGCGTCGCGCTGACGCCGGCGGGCGCGCGCGAGCTCGTCCAGCGCGGCCACGACGTGCTCGTCGAGACCGCCGCCGGCGACGGCAGCTCGTTCCCCGACGGCGCGTACGAGGCCGTCGGCTCCCGCATCTGCTCGGTCGACGACGTCTGGGGCGAAGCCGAGCTGCTGCTCAAGGTGAAGGAGCCGGTCGAATCGGAGTACGGCCGCCTCCGCGAAGGCCTCGTCCTCTTCACCTACCTCCACATCGCCGCCGACGAGCCGCTGACCCGCGCGCTCGTCGAGAGCGGCATCGCCGCGGTCGCCTACGAGACCGTCGAGACCGACCAGCGAGCACTGCCCCTCCTCGCCCCGATGAGCGAGATCGCCGGGCGCCTCGCCGCGCAGGCGGGCGCCTACTTCCTGGAGAAGCCGCTCGGCGGCCGAGGGCTCCTGCTCGCAGGCGTTCCCGGGGTCGCTCCGGGCCGGGTCGTCATCGTCGGCGGCGGGATCGTCGGCTACAACGCGGCCGTGATCGCGCTCGGCCTGGGCGCGAACGTGACGATCCTCGAACGATCGATCGACCGGATGCGCCACCTGGACGAGGTCCTCTCCGGCCGTGTCAGCCTCGTCATGTCGTCCACGCTCCAGATCGAAGAGTCCGTGACCGACGCGGACGTGCTCATCGGGGCCGTGCTCATCCCCGGCGCACTGGCTCCGAAGCTGATCACCCGCGAGATGCTCCGCGCGATGAAGGACGGCGCCGTCTTCTGCGACGTGGCGATCGACCAGGGCGGATGCGCCGAGACCTCGCGGCCGACGACGCACAGCGAGCCGGTGTACCAGGCGGAAGGAGTTACGCACTACTGCGTCGCGAACATGCCCGGGGCGGTTCCGGTCACGTCGACCAAGGCCCTGACGAACGCGACGCTGCCCTACGTGGAGGCGATCGCCGAGCACGGCCTCGCCGAGGCGGTCGCGCGCGACCATGCCCTGGCTCGGGGAGTCAACGTCCTCGACGGGCACGTCACCTACGGGGCCGTCGCAGAGGCCCACGATCTCGAATACATGCCGCTCGAGGACGTGCTCCCGCTGACGCCGGCGTAGCGCGCCGCTCGCTCTACGAAGAGGGCTCCGACGTGGGGCTGCTCGGCGGCTTCGGCTTTGGCGTAAGGCGAACGACTGCCCACGTGATCCCGGCCGCGAGGGCGATCACGCAGGGTATGAAGACGAGCACGCCGAGCAGACCGAGAGCCTTATCCACCGGCTTAGAATAGCCGCATGCCCCGCGCGTGCGTCATCGTGCTGGACGCCGTGGGAGCGGGAGCCCTGCCCGACGCGGAAGACTACGGCGACGAAGGCTCCGACACGCTCGGCAACGTCGCCCGGGCGGTCGGCGGGCTCGACCTTCCGAGCCTGGAGGCGCTCGGGCTCGGGAACGTCGAACCGCTCGAAGGCTGCCCGCCGCAGCCCGGCGCGCCCGCCGTCGCCGGTCGGCTGACCGAGCGCTCGAAGGGCAAGGACACGACCACCGGCCACTGGGAGCTGATGGGTGTCGTGACGCCGCAGCCGATGCCGGTCTACTCGCACGGCTTCCCGCACGACGTCATCGACCCATTCATGCACCGCACGGGCCGCGGCGTCCTCGGCAACCGGCCGGCGTCGGGGACGGAGATCATCCAGGAGCTCGGCGAGGAGCACCAGCGGACCGGAAAGTGGATCGTCTACACGTCGGCGGACTCGGTCTTCCAGGTCGCCGCTCACGAGGACACGATCCCGCTCGAGGAGCTGTACGACGCGTGCCGGACCGCGCGCGAGATCCTGACCGGCAAGCACGCCGTCGGCAGAGTGATCGCGCGGCCGTTCACCGGTGAGCCGGGCAACTACGAACGGACGCCCAATCGGCACGACTTCTCGCTCGAGCCGAAGCGGCCCAACTACCTCAGCCTCGTGCGGGACTCGGGCCTGCCGGTGCACGGCGTCGGAAAGATCTTCGACATCTTCGCCGGAGTCGACATCGACGAGTCGCACCCCACCAAGTCGAACGTCGAAGGGATCACGCAGACCGAGCGGCTGCTGCGCGAGCTGGACGGCGGCCTCGTCTTCACGAACCTCGTCGAGACGGACATGCTCTGGGGGCACCGAAACGACCCGGTGAATTTCCACCGCTGCCTGCAGGATTTCGACCGGCGGCTCCCGGATCTCCTCGACGCGCTTCGGCCGGGCGATCTGCTCATCCTCACCTCCGACCACGGCTGCGACCCCACGACGCCGTCGACCGACCACTCGCGCGAGCACGCGCTCCTGCTCGCCTACGTCCAGGGCCGGAACGCCGGTGGGCGCATCCACGAGGGTGAGTTCGCCGACGTGGGCGCCACCGTGAACGCCTGGCTCGGAGGCAAGGCGCCCTCGCGCGGCATGGCATTCCGGGGCAGCCGATCGTCGAGCCGTGACGCTGAACGACCCGCGCGTCGTCGAAGCGGAGTACGCGAGCGAGCGGGGTCTGGAAGGGCGGCGGGCGGCGTATCGCTTCGCGATCGGTCCGAACGCGCCGCAGATGGCGTTCGAGGCGGTCGCCGAGGCCGCGCCGCGCCGAGTGCTCGAGGTGGGCTGCGGCCCGGGCGAGCTCGCGGCGCGGATCCAGGACGACCTCGGCGCGGAGGTCGTCGCGGTGGACATCTCGCCGCGGATGGTCGAGCTCGCGCGCGGCCGCGGCGTCGACGCACGGGTCGGCGACGTCCTCGACCTTCCTTTCGCGGCAGCTGAGTTCGACTGCGCCGTGGCGGCATGGATGCTGTACCACGTGCCAGACCCCGACCGTGCGCTGGCCGAGCTGGCGCGGGTGCTCAGAGCCGGGGGCTGCTTGGTCGCCGTCACGAACGCGCCGGATCACCTCCGCGAGCTGCGCGCGCTCCTCGGGCGCGAGGAGCTTCTGCGTCGTCACTTCGACCGCGTCGAGGCCCGCGACGCCGCCGGAACGATCCGATTCCCGAATCGTGACGCAGTCGTCGCGTATGTCGAAGCGTCGCGGACGCTCCTCGACTCTCGCGCCGAGGTGCCGGAGCTCGACGGCGAGTTCGTCGTCACGCGCCATCCGATCGTCTTCGTGGCGCACACCGCGTGATCCATCCCGCGGAGCTGATCCAGCGCAAGCGCGATGGAGGGGAGCTCGAGGCCGGCGAGCTCGCAGAGCTGGTGCTCGGCTACGCGCGAGGCGACGTGCCGGACTACCAGATGGCCGCCTTCTGCATGGCGATCTACTTCCGCGGGCTCTCGAGCGCCGAGACCTTCGCGCTCACCGACGCGATGATCCGAAGCGGCGCGACCATCGACCTCGGCAGCGCGCTCGGCCGCAAGGTCGTCGACAAGCATTCGACCGGCGGCGTCGGCGACAAGACCTCGATCGCCGTGGGCCCGATCGTCGCTGCATGCGGCGTGCCGTTCGGGAAGATGAGCGGGCGCGGCCTCGGGCACACGGGCGGCACGCTCGACAAGCTCGAGTCGATCCCGGGCTTCCGGGTCGAGCTCGGCCTCGACGAGTTCGTCGCGCAGGTGCGGGAGATCGGCCTCGCGATCGTGGGCCAGTCCGCCGATCTCGTCCCGGCCGACAAGCGGCTGTACGCGCTCCGCGACGTCACAGCCACCGTCGACAACCTGTCGCTGATCGCCGCGAGCATCATGTCGAAGAAGATCGCCGCCGGGGCCGATGCGATCGTGCTCGACGTCAAGGTCGGCGACGGCGCGTTCATGAAGTCGGTCGAGGACGCGCAGGCGCTCGCGGAGATGATGATCGAGCTCGGAGACCGCGCCGGGCGCGAGGTCGTCTGCCTCCTCACGGACATGGACCAGCCCCTCGGGCGCGCGGTCGGCAACGCGCTCGAGATCCGCGAGGCGCTCGAGACCCTCCGCGGTCAGGGACCGCCGGACTTCACAGACCTCGTCCTCGACGCCGCGGGCCGCTTGCTCGCGCTCTCCGACCTCGGCGTCGACGACGCGGAGGGACGGCGCCGTGCGGAGCGGGCCGTCGCCGACGGCAGCGCTCTCCGGGCGTACGAGAGCTGGATCCGCGCCCAGGGCGGAGACCCCGACGAGGAGGCCCTCCCCGCAGCGCCCGTGGTCCGCCCGGTCCCGGCTCCGCGCGACGGGTACGTCGCGGAGCTCGGCGCCGGCGCGATCGGCCTCGCGGCCCTTCGGCTCAGCGCAGGCCGCGCGACGAAGGACGACCCGATCGACCACGCCGTCGGCATCCGGTGCCTGTGCAAGCGCGGCGACGCCGTCGAGGAAGGGGCACCCCTCGCGGAAGTCCACGCCCGCGACGAGAGCACGGCAGGCACCGCGGCGGCGGAGGTTGCGGCGGCCTACCGGATCGACGCCGAGGCTCCGCGTGCGCGGCCGCTGCTCATCGAAGTCGTCCACGGCTGACCGCTGCGCCCGACTGACCCGGGGTTACGCTTCGACCCATGCCTGAGCTGCCCGAGGTCGAGACCGTTCGCGCGCAGCTCGCACCCGCCGTCATCGGCAGACGCCTGGAGCGGGTCGAGATCCGCGACTCGCGGCTGACGCGGCCCGAGGATCCGGTCGTCGTCGCGGCCGAGCTCGTCGGTGAGCGCGTGGCTGCGCTCGAGCGGCGCGGCAAGTATCTGGTTTTTTGGTTCGAGAGCGGAAGGGGGCTCCTGGTTCACCTCCGGATGACGGGTGGGTTTCGTCTCGCGGGCGGGAACGGACTCCCGGACGATCCGTACGTCCGCGCTGTTGTCACTCTAGACGACGGATCGGACGTCGCCTACCGCGACGTGCGCCGATTTGGAACGTGGCAGCTCCTAGAGCCATACGACGTCGAGCCGTTCCTCAGCGCGCGCCTGGGGGAGGAGCCCCTCGGTCGCCGTTTCACGGCGCGGGCGCTCGGCGAGCGGCTCGCCGGGCGGCGCGCGCCGATCAAGGCAGCGCTCCTCGACCAGCGAACGATTGCGGGAATGGGGAACATCTACGTCGACGAGGCGCTCTGGCGGGCGCGCATCCATCCGCTGCGACCGGCGCGTGACCTCGACGCGGAGGACGTCAAGCGTCTCCACCGCGCCGTGCGGCGCGCGCTCGAGGCTGGCCTCGCGCGGCAGGGCGCGACCATCCGCAACTACGCGACGCCGGACGGCGAGTCGGGCGGGATGCAGCACGAGTTCAAGGTCTACGGTCGGGCCGGCGAGCCCTGCCCCCGCTGCGGGACGCCGATCGAGAAGACCCGCGCCGGCGGCCGTGGAACGTGGTACTGCCCGAGCTGCCAGCGATAGGGCCGCGCAGCAAGCTACGCCGCGGCGAGCTCGTCGAGCGCACCGTCGCGGTCGAGCCGCCAGAGCTCGGTGTACCCGCCGATCGGCCGGTCGTCGACGAGGATCTGCGGCACCGTCCAGCCGCCGGTCAGCTCGTGGAGGTGCGCCCGGAACGCGGGGTCGTCGTCGAGGTTGATCTCCTCGTACGGGAGCCCCTTGTCGTCGAGGAGCATCTTCGCGCGGACGCAGTAGCCGCACCAGCGCGTCGTGTACATGCGGATGCGCGGCATTCCCGGTTTCAACGCAGAAACGTCGGAATCCGTTCCCGTCTCCCCCGGAACTAGACTGGAAGCGGCATGGCCGGCCGCTCGTACAAGACCGAGGCGATCGTGCTGCGCTCGTTCCGCCTCGGCGAGGCCGACCGTGTGCTCCATCTCTACACGCTCGACCGCGGCCGCGTGGGAGCGGTGGCGAAGGGGATCCGGCGGACGAAGTCGCGCTTCGGCGCGCGGCTCGAGCCGCTGTCGCACGTCCAGACGATCCTCCACCAGGGCAGGGGCGAGCTCCAGACGGTCACGGCGGTCGACCTCGTCCGCTCACACCGTGCCGCGCGCGAGGACCCGTACCGCCTCGGCGTCGGGCTCGTCGGTCTCGAGGCGATGCTCCGGCTCTACAGCGAGCAGGAGGCGAACGAGCGCGCCTTCTCGGCGCTCGCCCGCTTCCTCGACCTCCTGGACGACAGTCCGACCCGCGCACCGGCGCGGCCCTCGCTCGACCCGCTCGCGCTCGCCTTCCAGCTCAAGCTCCTCTGGCTCTCCGGCTACCTGCCGCACCTCGGAAGCTGCACCGAGTGCGGCTCGGAAGGGCCGGTCGTGGGCTACTCGCCGCGCTCGGGCGGGGCCGTCTGCCGGACGTGCGCAGCCGACGCGCTGACGCTCTCGCCAGCCGGGATCACCGCCATAGACGGCCTCCTGCGCCGCCCGCTCGCCGAGGCGGGCGCCGTGCCGCTCAGCGAGCGGAGCGCCCGCGAGGCGCTCTCCGTGATCACCGCCTGGTACGAGTTCCACGGCGGCTTCCGCCTGCGCACGCTCAGCGCGTAGTCCCCCGCCGAGCCGCAAATGGGCCGGTTGGCCCTTGAGCCGCGCGGCCGAGAGTGCGATGGTCACACGTGTGACGGAGACCCAGCTCCTCGTCGGGATCACGATCCTCATCGTCGTCGAGATCAACCACCTGAAGTGGATCTGGTGGACGCAGTGGCAGTGCCGCGCCTGCGGCGCGAAGAATCGCGACTGTCCCTGCACCGACAAGTGGAAGTGGATGGTCTGGTTCTAGGTCCGCGCCGGCACAGCAGGAGCAGGCGCGTCGACGGGTCATTTCAGACGGACGCGCGGGCGAGACCCGCACGTCCTGATGGCGGCGGCGGATGTGGCGGGAGCTAGCTGACGGCGTCGAGCTCGACGACGACCCGAACCGGATCGACGTCGACGCGGTCCACGACTTCCTCTCGAACCACGCGTACTGGGCGGAGGGCCGGCCGCGCGAGACCGTCGAGCGGACGGTTCGCGAGGCGAGCCGCGTCGTCGGCCTCTACGCCGACGGGCGCCAGATCGGCTTCGCCCGTGCCTTCACCGACGGCGTCGCCGCCGTCTACCTCGCCGACGTCTACGTGCTCCCCGAGTTCCGCGGCCGCGGGCTCGGCGTCGAGCTCGTCCGCGGGATGGTGGAGGCGAGTCCGTGGCCCGACCGGAAGTGGCTCCTGCACACGCGTGACGCGCACGAGCTGTACCGCCGCTTCGGCTTCGGCGCGCCGTCCGAGCGCCTGATGGAGCGACAGTAGGATTGGCCGCCGGATGGGCGGCCTGAACTACCAGGACATGATCCGCGCGCTCGAGGCCTACTGGGCCGACCAGGGCTGCGTCCTCATGCAGCCGTACCACACGGAGCTCGGCGCGGGGACGATGAATCCGGCCACCTTCCTGCGCTGCCTCGGCCCCAAGCCGTGGCGCGCCGCATACGTCGAGCCGGTGATCCGGCCGATCGACGGACGCTATGGGGAGAACCCGTTTCGCTTCCAGCACTACTTCCAGTACCAGGTCGTCCTCAAGCCCTCGCCGCCGGACGTGCTCGACCTCTACCTCGGCTCGCTCCGCCACCTCGGGATCGAGCTCGAGCGCCACGACGTCCGCCTCGTCGAGGACGACTGGGAGAACCCGACGATCGGCGCCTGGGGCCTCGGCTGGGAGGTCTGGATGGACGGCATGGAGGTCACGCAGTGGACGTACTTCCAGCAGCTCGGCGGCCTCGACGTCGACCTCGTGACGGCGGAGATGACGTACGGCCTGGAGCGGCTGGCGCTCTTCCTCCAGGGCAAGCGGAGTGCCTTCGACCTCGAGTGGGCGCCTGGGGTGACGTGGGGCGAGGTCTACCGCGAAGCCGAGCGCGAGTGGTCGGCGTACAACTTCGAGGAGGCTCCGGTCGAGACGCTCATGCGGCGCTTCGACGAGCACGAGGCGGAGTGCAGGCACCTGCTCGGGCGGGGGCTCCCGTTGCCGGCCTACGACCAGGTGCTGAAGGCCTCGCACGTCTTCAACCTGCTCGAGGCCCGGGGCGCGATCTCGGTCACCGCGCGCGCCGCCTACATCGGCCGCGTGCGCGACCTCGCGCGGGAGGTGGCGCGGCTCTACCTCGCCTCGCAGGCTGAACAAGCCGAGGAGGCACAGGAACATGCCGACGCTGCTGCTTGAGATCGGCTGCGAGGAGCTCCCCGCGGGCGCGTGCTACGAGGCCGAGGCGCAGCTCCCCGAGCTCGTCCGGACGCACCTCGGCGTCGAGCCGACGAAGCTCTACGTCGGGCCGCGCCGGCTCGCCGTCCGCGTCGACGACCTGCCGGAGCGGACACCGGACACGTCCGTGAAGGGCCCGCCCGAGGCGCGGCGCGAGCAAGCGGCGGCCGGCTTCGCGCGCAAGCACGGCCTGGCCGAGGACGAGCTCGAGGTGCGCGACGGCTTCCTGTGGGCGCGCGTTCCGGGCGAGGAGCTGCGGGGCGAGCTGCTCCTCGACCGGATGCGGCGCGTCGTCCACGGGCTCGCCTTCTCGAAGTCGATGCGCTGGGACGAGAGCGGCCACCTCTTCGCGCGACCGATCCGCTGGGCCTGCGAGAAGCTCGACGAGGAGACGCTGTGGGGCGACGGCACGTCGTTCGGGCGGCGCTTCCTCGCCGGCGAGGTCGAGGTCGCGAGCGCGCAGGCCTACGAGGAGACGCTCCGCGCCGCCGGGGTCGAGCCCGACGCGGCCGAGCGCGAGCGCATGATCCGCGAGGGGCTCGACGCGCTCGGCGAGTGGAGCGACCCCGCCGGGGTTCTCCGGGAGGTGATCCACCTCGTCGAGTGGCCGTTCGTGCTCGAGGGCCGCTTCGACGAGGGCTACCTCTCGCTGCCCGAGCGCGTCGTCCAAGCGCCGATGCAGAAAGACCAGCGCTACTTCCCGCTCGGCGGCAACCGGTTCGCCGTCGTCGCGAACGGCGGCGAGCCGGACATCGTCCGCGCTGGGCACGAGAACGTGCTCGAGAGCCGCCTCGAGGACGCGAGCTTCACGTTCGAGCGCGACGTGAAGCAAGGGATCGACGGCCTCGCGTCCGAGCTCGCGGCGATCACCTTCTTCGCAGGGGCCGGGTCCTTCGCCGACAAGACCGAGCGGCTGGTCGGGCTCGTCGAGCGCCTCGGCGGCGGCGAGGCGTCGCGCGAGGCGGCGCGCCTCGCGAAGGCCGACCAGGCGGCCGAGCTCGTGCGGGAGTTCCCCGAGCTCGAGGGGTACATCGGCGCCGAGTACGCGCGGCTCGCAGGCTATCCCGAGGCCGTGTGCGCGGCGATCGAGGAGCAGTACCTCCCCGACGCCGCGGGCGCGCCGCTCCCGGCGAGCGAGGGCGGACGGATCCTGTCCGCGGCGGACAAGATCGACAACCTGAACGTCGCCTTCGGGCTCGGCCGCCGGCCCACCGGCTCGCGCGACCCGCTCGGGCTCCGGCGCGACGCGATCGGCCTCTGCCGCCTCGCCGTCGAGGGCGGGCTGACGATCCCGCGCGAGCTCCTCGAGGGCGACGCGCGCGACTTCGTCGAGGAGCGCCTCGAGGGGCTGCTGGACGTGCCGGTCGAGTTCGTGCGCGCGGCCCGCGCGTCGCACGTCCCCGACCTCGGCGCGGTCGCCGAGCTGGCCCGCGTGCTCGCGACGCTCGAAGATTCGCGGCTCGACCGCCTGCACACCGTCTACACGCGCGCGAGCAACATCGTCCGCAAGGCGGGCGAGGACGACCTACCGGAGGTCCGGCCCGAGCTCCTCGTCGAGGACGCCGAGAAGGGCGTCGCCGAGGCGCAGGACCGCGCGTTCGCCGGCCTCGGCGAGGCCGCGAGCTTCGACGAGGCGGTCGCGGCCGCGGAGGAGCTCGCCGACCCGCTCGCCCGCTTCTTCGACGAGGTGCTCGTGATGGCCGAGGACGCGGAGCTGCGGCGGAACCGCCTGCGCCTGCTGCACGACGTCCGCGACCTTCTCCGCGACAGCCTCGGCGACCTCGCGCAGATCCCTCGGTGAGGCCCTTCTAGCTCGCCGCGCCGATCATCGTCTGGCGTCTGAGCTCGCGAAGCACGTCGTAGAGGCGATCGACGACCGTGCGCATGCGGCTCAAGGCGCTCTCTCGCGACGCCGGATCGCCGACGCCGACGCTGCCAACCAATCCGCCCAGCTCGTCGGTGAGCCGCGGGATCTCCTCACCGGCAGGACCTGCGGAAGTGAACCGCGTCGCAACGCTCAGCAGCGTCTCGATGTCCCCGCGGACCCGGGACTCGACCGACGCGGCTTCGGGATCGTCGGTAGCCACGGCGATTGCGGTCCGGAACCGGCGGACGATCTTCAGCGCCTCGGTGATGTTCGGATCGCCCGTGTGGCCGGACTCCACGCTCGAGATGTACGGCTCGAGCTCGCCGCGGAGGAGCGGTCTCCCAACCTCGTACACGTACTGCATGAACGAGAGCGGGATCGCCTCGCCCAGCACCCGGGTATCGGGCGCAAACGTGGGGTTCACGGTGCCTTCGCTCGGAAGCTGGCTCCCAAGCTCTCCGACGAAGCCTGTGGGACTCTCGACGAGCGTGTCGTACACGCGGCGCCACTCGGTGCGAAACCCGATCGTCAGCAGAACCGCGAGCACCTCCGGCTCGAAGTCGTCGAGCTTCGCGTTCAGCATCTTCGACTGCACCGTGTAGGCGTTCACCATCCGCTTGAGCTCGCGCGGGTTGACGGCGCTCTCGCCCGAGAGGTAACCCAGGTGGGGCCCGAGCTGCGTCTTGAGGTGATCCTTCTGCTTGTCCTCGAGTCCTGCGTTGTCGAGGAGCTCGTCGAAGAACTGCGCGAGGTCGCTCGTGCTGATGCGGGGAAGCGTGAACGGGACCTGGAAGATCTTCTTGACGTACTCGGCTCCGCTGATCGGTGCCGATGTGCCGGTGGGGGTCACGGCACGGGGAGGTTGGGGCGCTTGCGGGCCCCTATCCGGCCCGGTCGCGGTCGTCTCCTCACGGCCGTCGCGGTCGACGACGAAGACGGGCGCCGCCGGCTGGTACTTGGCTTCGATCGAACGCTCGATCACGCCCTGGTCGAGCCCGACGACGAACACGAAGCCCTCCAGGTCGAAGAACAGCTTCATCGACTCGAGCACCTCGAGGGCGCTGTTGGGTAGACAGCGGTCGAGGTCGTCGACGAAGACGACGATCCTTTCGGCGCCGCTCTCGAAGAACTGCTTCAGCGCGTCGCGAAGCGCAGTGAAGCTCGCGAAGTAGAACGACGTCGCCTCGTCCTCCTGCCTGTCCTTGAATGCCTCCAGCGCTTTGCCCCCGTCGAAGCCGAGGTCGACGGGAGGGAGCCCGACGGTCACGGACAGGCCGGCGAAGAGCGCTCGCGCCGCTCGACCTACCACCTTGGCCGCCTCGCGCGCTCGTTCGGCAGCCGGTGTCGCCCGGCGCTTGTCCTCCTCGGCCCACGCGACGAGCGCCGCGCGCAACGTGTCGAGGAGAGGGACGATGAGGTGCGCCTCCTTCTCGTAGCGCCAGGCGTTGAACCAGACGGCGACCGCGGAGTCCCTGCGCTTCACACGGCTCTCGATCGCTTGCATCAATGTCGTCTTGCCGGACCCCCAGTCGCCGAAGATGCCGATCGCGAACTGGGGCGAGCTCTCGAGCACGATCTCGGCCAGCGCGTCGGCGTAGACGTCGAAGCTCGCGCCGAGCTTCGCCGCCGGCTCGTCGAGGATCACCCGGAAACGGGCGAGGTCCTCCGAGCTGAGCGACTGGGCCTCGGTCGCAGCCATGGCAGCCTCCACGGTCCCGTGCTCGCCGTCCGATGTCAAGAGCCGGCGGCGCTAGGGTCCCGGCGATGAGCACTTTGCCGCCGGTCGAGCTGCACGTCATCTCCGACTCCACCGGCGAGACCGCTGCGCGGCTCGTCACCGCGCTCGAGGCGCAGTTCCCGGACCTCGACTTCGAGGAGGTCCGCCATCCGCGCGTCGAGAGCGTCGACGACCTGCGCCTGGCCGTGAACCGCATGCGCGGCCGCCGTGCGGTCGCCGTCTACACGCTCGTCCAGGAGGAGCTCCGGACGACGATGCGCGCGCTCTGCCGCAGCGCGAAGGTGCACTACTGCGACCTGCTCGGCCATCCGATCGACGCGGTGCGCCGCGTCTCCGGCCAGGCGGCGGCCATGACCCCGGGCTCGCGCGCGCCGCTCAGCTCGACCTACTTCAAGCGGATGGAGGCGATCGAGTTCGCGGTCAAGTTCGACGACGGCGTGGGGCGGGGGCTCGAGGTGGCCGACATCGTGCTCGTCGGCGTATCGCGCACCTCGAAGACGCCGCTCTCGATGTACCTCGGCTATCTCGGGCACAAGACCGCCAACGTCCCGATCGTGAAGGGGATCGACCCGCCGGAGGAGCTCTTCCGCATCGACTCGGCGAAGATCGTCGGCCTGACGATCGACGCGAGCCGGCTCGCCGAGATCCGGCAGGCCCGCGTGCGCAACCTCGGCGCGTCGCCGCGCGCCTACGCCGAGCTCGTCGAGATCTACGAGGAGCTCGAGCAGGCGGGCGCCGTGCACCGGCGGCTCGGCTGCCCGGTGATCGAGGTCTCGGAGATCTCGATCGAGGAGACAGCGCAGCGCGTGATCCGGATCGTCCAGCAGCGGCGCGCCGAGGCCAAGGCGTCGTGACCCGGCCCGTGCCGGCACCGAAGGAGCCGGTGCCGCTCTGGCGCTGGGCGAGCTGGTGGGCGATCCTCGTCGCGGCGCTCGTCGTCTTCTACGTCCTGCTCGTCCCGGTCTGGATGGGCCTTCGCGCGGCGGCGTGGATCGCGGAGCTGCGGGCGCGCCGGCGCCGTCTTGAAACTCCGGCCGACGCGCTCTAGGCTCGGCGGACCGAGTGAGCGCTGCCGCCGCCACAGCTCCCAAGCCGCCGATCCGCCACCGGAAGAACGTCTACTTCCTCACGCCTGGGCAGCTCGCCTCGCTCCGCGAGGCCTTCGCCGCAGTGCAGGGGATCAGCGACAACCGCGGCTACCAGTTCTACGCCGGGATCCACGGCGTGCCGGGCGGCTACTGCGTCCACAACCCGCCACCGACCGTGATCTCGCTCTTCCTGCCCTGGCACCGCGCGTACCTCTACTTCTTCGAGCTCGCGCTGCGCGACCAGGTGCCCGACGCGATGCTCACCTGGTGGAACTGGGCCTCGCCGCGAGCGCACCAGCGCGGCATCCCGGCAGCGTTCGCCGCCGACGAGGCGGACGGGCAGCCGAACCCGCTCCTCAAGGCGGCCATCGACCCCTCGCTCGGCGGCCCGCACGAGACGCACCGCGAGCCGGACCATCCGGCCAACCTGCCGACGGCGAACGCGGTGCAGAACGTGCTGAAGATCCAGCAGTTCAACCGCTTCTCGGCGCGGCTCGAGGACATCCACGGCGACTTCCACGTCTGGGTCGGGGGCGAGATGGGACGGATCGACTGGGCCGCCTACGACCCGATCTTCTGGGCCCACCACGCGAACATCGACCGCCTCTGGGCGCGCTGGCAGCTCACGCACAGCCCGGTCTTCCCGCGCGCGTATCTCGACCACGCGCTGCCGCCCTTCCCGATGACCGTCCGCCAGACCCTGGACGTGAGCCAGCTCGGCTACGACTACGCGTCCTCGACCTCGCACGTGACGGTGCCTTGATGGCGGAGCCGCTGACGCTCGCCGGCCTGGTCGTGCCGAACCATCCCGAGGCCGGCGTCGACTTCGACCACGCCGACCTCCAGTTCCACCGGGTCGACCATTCCGGCCACTCCTACGAGGTGCGCGTCTATCTGAACAACCACGACGCGACCGAGGAGACGGGGCGAGAGGAAGGCGCCGGATACGCCGGCTCGTTCTTCATCTTCGGCCACGGCGGCTGCTACGGCGAGGAGGGACACTGCGACCCGAAGCGGCGCGGGAGCCACGCGTTCGACCTCCGTCCCCCGCACCCGCTCGAGCCGACGACGAAGAGCCTGGAGATCACCGACTCCCTGAAGCGGATCCGCGACGGGGGCACCTCCGAACTCGACGTGACCCTCGTGCCGATCGTCCGCAGCGGAGACGTCCCGGCGGCCGGCCCGATCCACGACGAGCTCAAGCTCGACAGCGTCAGCCTCGTCACGTACGAGACGTCTGGCGCCTAGGAGGAGGGATAGGCGGAGCCGCTCGTTGCCACGCTTCCGTGAGACGGTCGCGGTAGAAAAGCCAGAGGACTGCCGCGATGACCAGCAAAACGACTTCGTCGAACGGCCCTGGGATAGGCGCTACGCCGAGTGCGCCGCTCCACCGAAGCGGTCGTGGGATCCGGCCGTCGCCGATGACGATCTTGACTACACGGACTCGCACGCGGCCAGCTTAGGCCGCGCGCAGGCTCGCGCTCGCGAGGTTACCGCTCGCCGCCGCCGCCTCAGCCGCGGCGCCTGAGCTCGCGTAGCGCCGGCCCGAGCGCCTGGTGCGTCTCGAGCACCGGCGCGAAGAGGTCGCCCTCGCGCTCCAGCCGCCCGCGCGCGGCTGCCAGGCCCAGCCGGCGGTAGTCGAGCCGGCCGTCGAGCTCCTCCCACCGGAGCGGCGTCGACACCGGCGCGCCCGGCTTCGGGCGGACGGAGTAGACCGAGGCGATCGTCTTGCCCCAGCCGTTCTGCCGGTGGTCGACGAGGACGCCGCGGCGCTTCTCCTTCAGCCACTCGGTCGTCAGCTTCCCGGGGTGCCGCTCCTCCAGGCGCTTCGAGAGGAGCTCCGCGAACTCGTACGTCTCGTCGTAGCCGGAGCGGCGCGCGATCGGCACGAGGACGTGCATCCCGCCGGCGCCGCTCGTCTTCGGCCAGCCCTGGAGCCCGAGCTCGGCGAGGCCGTCGCGGATCAGGAGCGCGACCTCGACGGAGGCGGAGAAGTCGTCGCCGGGCGGGTCGAGGTCGAAGAGGACGAAGTCCGGCCGGTCGGGCCGGTCGACCCGCGAGTACCACGCGTTCATGTCGATGCAGTGCATCTGCACCATCCAGAGGAGCGCCTCGGTCGAGTTGACGAGCGGGAAGTCGACGAGCCGCGAGCCGCCCCCGCGCTGGAAGGTGCGATAGCGCCGGGTCGGGATCCACGACGGCATGCCCTTCGGCGCCTGCTTCTGGAAGAAGCCCGGGCCCTCGATTCCCTCCCGGAAGCGCTTCATCGTGAACGGCCGGTTGCGGAGGTGCGGAACGAGCGCGGGCCCGACGGCGCGGTAGTACTCGAAGAGGTCGCCTTTCGTGACGCCGTCGTCCGGGAAGAGGACGCGGTCGGCGCTCGAGAGCTTGACCTCGCGAGTCATGGCTCGAGGGCTCGTACGTGCAGGAAGAGCGGCAGGCGCTGCCACCGAGGGTTGTCGGGCGCCGGCACCTCGCGTACGCGCTCGAGGAGGAAGCCCGCGTCCGCGAGCGGCCGGAGCCAGCCCTCGAGCGGGCGGTGGTCGCTGCTGAAGGTCATCTCGAGACCGTCCTTCTCGATCGTGTCCACGTAACGGCGCCGCTCGAAGTACGAGTCGCGGATGACGAAGGCCGCGTCCTCCTCGTCCGACTCGAACCTGCCCGCTGAGTTGATCGGGTGGACGAGCGCGACGCAGAAGCGCCCGCCGGGCTCGAGGACGCGCCAGGCCTCGCGGACCGCGCCGTCGGCGTCGTCCATGTCCTGGAGCGACATGAAAGCGACGACGAGGTCGGCGGAGCCGTCCTCGAACGGCAGCGCGGAGCCGCTCGCGAGCACGTACTCGCCGTTCGGATCGGCCTCGCGCGCGTGGGCCACCATCGACGGAGCGGCGTCGACCGCGACGACCTGGTGGCCGAGCGCCTTCAGGTCCCGTGCGAGGCGTCCCTCGCCGCAGCCGACGTCGAGAGTGCGCCGGCCCGGCGGGGGCAGGAGCTCGAGGAAGGCCTCGCGGTGGAAGCGTCCGTAGCTGTCGTGGCCGGCACGGCGCGCCCACTCGACCCAATTGGCCGCCTCGGCCTCCCACGCGTCGCGCAGAGTCACGGGGCTGAGTATCACCGTGTAACGGATTGTCCTGTGGAAAGATCAGGACCGGATGGGTCAGGAGAAGTACGTCTACGACTTCGACGAGTCTTCGGACGGCGGCAAGGAGCTCCTGGGGGGCAAGGGGGTCGGCCTCGCGGAGATGACGGGCCTCGGCGTGCCCGTGCCCGCGGGGTTCACGGTCACGACCGACGCCTGCCGGGCCTACATGGCGAACGGCAAGGCGCTTCCGGGCGGGCTCGAGCGTGAGGTCGAGGAGCACCTGGCCGCGCTCGAGGAGCGCACCGGCAAGCGCTTCGGCGACGACGAGGACCCGCTGCTGGTCTCCGTCCGCTCGGGCGCGGCCGTCTCGATGCCCGGGATGATGGACACGATCCTCAACCTGGGCCTGAACGACGAGGCCGTCGAGGGCCTGGCGCGGCAGACCGAGAACCCGCGCTTCGCGCGCGACTCGTATCGCCGCCTGGTCCAGATGTACGGCGAGGTCGTCGACGGCATCGACGCCCACCGCTTCGAGCAGGCGCTCAGCGACCTCAAGCGCGAGCGCAACGCGAGCCAGGACGTCGACCTGACCGCCGAGGACCTGGCCGAGCTCGTCGAGACCTTCAAGCGCATCTACCGTGACGAGACCGGCACGGACTTTCCCCAGGACGCGCGCGAGCAGCTCGCCCGCGCCGTGCGCGCCGTCTTCGATTCGTGGGAGACGCCGCGCGCGCAGGTCTACCGGCGCGCGCACGGCATCCCGGACGACCTCGGCACCGCGGTGAACGTCGTCCAGATGGTCTTCGGCAACAAGGGCGACGACTCGGGCACCGGCGTCGCGTTCACCCGCGACCCGGCGACGGGCGAGTCGGGACTCTACGGCGAGTTCCTCCCGAACGCCCAGGGCGAGGATGTCGTCGCCGGCATCCGCACGCCGCAGCCGCTCGAGCGCATGGAGAAGGTCATGCCCGACGCGTTCGAGCAGCTCATCGACACGATGCGCCGGCTCGAGGAGCATTACCGCGACGTGCAGGACATCGAGTTCACGGTCGAGGACCAGCGGCTCTATCTGCTCCAGACGCGGAGCGCGAAGCGGACGGCGGCCGCCGCCGTCAAGGCTGCCGTGGCCATGGTCGACGAGAGCCTGATCTCGAAGGAGGAAAGGCGGAGTTCGAGGTGGCGGCGAAGGGTCTCAACGCGTCCCCGGGCGCGGCGTCCGGGAAGGTCGTGTTCGACGCGGACACGGCCGAGGAGCGCGGGAGGGCGGGGGAGAGCGTCATCCTCGTCCGGTGGGAGACGACCCCCGACGACATCCACGGCCTGATCCAGGCGGCCGGGATCCTGACCGCCCACGGCGGCATGACGTCGCATGCCGCCGTCGTCGCGCGCGGAATGGG
>VAXK01000042.1 GCA_005885565.1 Actinomycetota bacterium | reverse complement strand
TGTCGGGGTGGCGGAGGAAGTCGACGATCTCGGTGAGCTCCTCCTTCGCCTCGTCGATCCCGGCCACGTCGGCGAAGGTCACCGGCTCGCCGCTCGGCTCGTAGCGCCGCGCCCGGGCGCGGCCGAAGGAGCCGAGCACGTTCTGCATGCTGCCGGCGCGCCTCGAGATCCAGACGAGGAGACCGATGAGCAGGAGCGTCGGGCCGAAGCCGAGCAGCAGGTTCTGCCACCACGGCCCCCCGGTGTCGAGGGGCTCGGCGTTGATGACGACGCCCTTGCTCTGCAGGAGCCGCGAGAGGGCGTTCGTGTCGGCGAAGGCCGGGACCTCGGTCTTGAACAGTTTCGTCGGCTTCGACTTGCCGTACCGCTCGGAGTGCGTGAACGTGCCCTGGATCGCCGTCCCCTTCGACCGGATCGAGGAGACGTTCCCGGCCTTCACCTGCTGGAGGAAGACGGGGCTGTAGGGGATCCGCACCCGCGGGTGCGCCTGCGTCGCCCGGGAGGCGGCCCAGTAGTTGATCGCGAGGAGGGCGACCACCGAGGCGACGACCCACCACGCGACCCGCACCCGCGGCGGCGACGGCTGCGGCGTCGAAGGCGCCTTCGGGTCGTTCGGTCCCCGCGTCGGATCGGCGCTCATCCCACAACAATGCCACCATCCGAGCCGGTGGGGTCGCCGGCCGGTGGGCCGCGCGCTGTAGCTCTTACGTGCGTCGACGAGCGCGTGCGACCGCGGCGACCGCTCCCGGCACGCGGGTCGCGCGTCTCTTCACGGCACGTGCGGCGCCGCGCAGGCGGGACGGCTCCGTCGGCTCGGCCGGAGCGCGGGCACGAGCATGGCCGTACCCCATGCGGGCGAGGTAGTCGTCGAGCACACGGTGCGCCAAGGCGTCGTCGAGGAAGTCGCCGTCGGGAAGCCGGTGCCGCGCGGCGAGGACCCGGAGCTCGGCAGCCCGTGCCTCCACCAGGTCGGGCTCGTGGAAGAGCCCGTGGTAGAAGACGCTGTAGAAGCGATCCTCGGGCGAGAGCACCGGCAGGCCCTCGGCGTCCCACACGCGGCGCGCGATCATGTCGGATTGCCAGTCCGGGTCGAGGTGACCTCCGCCGACCTCGTGGAGCTCGACGGTGCGCGATCGGCCGTCGACGGAGAGATCGTGGCGCCCGAACCGCTCCTCGGCGGGCTTCGCGCCCGTCGCCATGACCGTGGCCGACCAGAAGTCCTCCACGAGGAGCGTCAGGTCGTCCGCGGCCGTCCGGTCGAGGACGACGAACGGGCCGGTCAGCTCGAGGGCGCGCGCGAGCTGCTGCACGTCGTCCCAGCCGTCCGTTCCGACGAGGTCGGCCTGGACGTCGGAGATCGACCCGCCCCACACGAGGGAGGCTCCCGGCCGGTAGCGCTCCGCCTGCCGTCCGAGGAGGAGGAAGGAGTCGCGCGCGAACTCCCGGCTGTCGAGCGAGGTGTGCACGCGGTGCCCGCCGCCCGTCCAGTCGCGATAACGCGTCTTCGCAGCGTGCATCTTCGTGTTCACCCGCTCCCGCCCACCCCTAGAGACCGGCCGCCTCGCGTGGACGGGCGAGTCGTCCTCGACGATGATCAGCAGGAACTCGCCGACCCCGCAGTGCCTCTCCTTGTCCGATCCATCCGGCAGGTCGTCGTCGTAGAACTTCGTCAGATTCCGGGAGAACTTCTCCGGGCTCCAGTGGACCTTCAGGACGTCGCAGACCGTGAACTGCTGCTCCGCGTCGAGGAGGATCCGCTCGGCTTGATCGAGCGCGTTGTGCCAGACGAGGATCAGATGAAGCTCTGCCGATGGCATCGAATCCATCCGGGCCGCAGTGGCCGTTGACGAGTCCCTCTGGGCGGGAGTCGACCGGCTCGTCGACCGCGCGGGAAGTCTAGACCAGCTCTACCACCATGGTCTCCACCTGCTGGCCGCGCGTCGGTGGCGCGCGCTCGGACGGGTGATCCCCGAGGAGCTCGCGGCGAGCGAGCGGGCCGCCCGCGTGACGATCGACGACGCACGGATCGTCCTCGAGCGGGTGCGTGCGGCGTACACCGGCTCGATCGTCCTCCTCCACGGCCTGGAGGTCGCCGCGTCCTATCCTGATCGCGCCCTGCGGAGCTTCGGCGACCTCGACCTCCTGGTCGAGAGCGAGCCCGAAGCGCGTGCCTCGCTTCTGCGAGCCGGCTTCGAGGAGGTCGAAGCCGAAGGGCCGCCGCCGCTCGTCTGGCCGGAGCGACCGGTGCCGCTCGAGCTCTTCGACCGGCCCCGCTGGGTCGACGGGCTTCCCGCGCCCGCCACGACCGAGCTGCTCTCGCTCGCGCAACCGAGCTCGACCGGAGTCGAGGGCATCGGGGCCTTACCCCGGGCGGAGCACGCCCTGGTGGTAGCGGCGAACGCCTGGGCCCACAAGCCGCTCCGCCGCGCCCGCGACCTCGTCGACGTCGCCGCGCTGACCGCGACCCTCGACCGAGCCGTGCTGGACACAGCCGTCCGGGACTGGGGCGTGGGGCGCCTCTGGTCGACGACGATCGGCGCCGCCGACG
>VAXK01000159.1 GCA_005885565.1 Actinomycetota bacterium | reverse complement strand
ATTTGTGACTGTGGGAAGGATAAAATCTAAGCCCATGCATGTCAAGTTAGCCAGCTGTGGACGACACGTTGCGGTTCCGCGCAGGTGGCTGCCACCTGCCGTGTCCCGCGCAGCCGAACCGCCTGTGCCGTCGTTGCCAGGCATTGAGAGGCGCTCGGCCCAACGATCGGCGGGAGATCGCCGTCGCGGTCTCACTTCCGTGACGGTGGCTGCCACCGGGACCTGGCTCGGCGGGACGGTCCAGGGCTTGGCTGGAATGGGCTAGAGGCCGGTTCTTGGCCTTCCTCGCCCTCGTGCGGCGAGGCTTCGGTCTCCTCCCAGTCGACGTCGACCGGCCGGTCGGACGTGCCCTCCTCGTCCATCCGCCGCTGCGTCTCGTTGCGGCCGTCGTCCTGCTCGTGCTCGCTCATCGCCTCCTCCTTCGTCGGCTCGGAAGCTCCGTTGCCCGCCTCCGCGCTCGGTTACGCTTTTCTCATGGAGCCGCTCGTCGACTCGTGGGGCCGCGCGATCGAGAGCCTGCGCGTGTCCGTCACGGACAAGTGCAACTTTCGCTGCACCTACTGCATGCCAGCCGAGGGGCTCGAGTGGCTGCCGAAGCGCGAGGTCCTGAGCTTCGAGGAGATCGAGCGGCTCGTGCGCGTGCTCGCGCGCATGGGCGTCCGCGAGGTGCGGCTGACGGGCGGCGAGCCGCTCGTGCGGCGCGACCTGCCCGAGCTCGTGCGCATGCTCGCCGCGGTGCCCGGGGTCGAGGATCTCTCGCTGACGACGAACGGCGTCCTCCTCGATCGGCTCGCCGGCCCGCTCGTCGCCGCCGGCCTGAAGCGGATCAACGTCTCGCTCGACTCACTGAGCCACGTCCGCTTCACCGAGCTCACGCGCCGCGACGCCCTCGACCAGGTCCTGCGCGGGCTCGAGGAGGCCGAGCACTACCCGGAGCTTCGGCCGATCAAGGTCAACTGCGTCGCGCTCAAGGGCTTCACCGAGGAGGAGGTGCCGGCGCTCGCGGAGCTCGCGCGCCGCAAGCCGTACGTCGTGCGGTTCATCGAGTTCATGCCGCTCGACGCGGACGAGGTCTGGCGCGAGGATCGCGTCCTGACAGGCGCCGAGATCCGGGCGCTGATCGAGGAGCGCTGGCCGCTCGTCGAGCTTCCGGCCGCGCAGTCGTCGACCGCGCGCCGCTTCCGCTTCGCCGACGGAGCGGGCGAGATCGGGTTCGTCAACCCGGTCTCAGAGCCGTTCTGCTCGGCCTGCGACCGGATCCGCCTCACGGCGGACGGACAGCTTCGCACCTGCCTCTTCTCGCGGCGCGAGTGGGATCTGAAGGGGCCGCTTCGCGCGGGCGCCTCGGACGAGGAGCTCGAGCGGCACATCCGCTTCGCCGTCCGCCACAAGGAGCTCAAGCACCGCATCTCCGACCCGGGATTCGTGCGGGCAAGCCGGTCGATGTCGCAAATCGGCGGCTAGCGCGCGAGGCATTTGGAGCCCGTCCGCGAAATCGGGCAGAATCCCCCGATGCCGATACCCCTCGGAATGACGTTTGCTTGGACCTCGTTGGGGAGTGCCGTGGCCGGAGGAGCCGTATGAGCGCGGTCACCGCCGCCGGCCGCCGCTACTTGCCGCGCGGCTGGACCGACTTCGGCCGGCAGCTCGTGATCTGGTTCGGGTTCCTGCTCGCGTACCAGGGCGTGCGCGGGCTTGCCGACCGCAACCCGTCGAAAGCCTTCGACAACGGCTGGCGCGTCCTCGGCATGGAGCAGGGGATGACGCACCACATCTTCGAGCTGACGCTCCAGCGCGTCGCCGAGTCGTCGTCGTTCCTCAACCGGCTCGCGTCGCTGACGTACTGGATGTCCGAGTTCGCGGTCGTCGGGCTCGCACTGCTCTACGTCTACCTACGCCGGCACGAGTCGTTCAAGCGGTTCCGGAACTGGATCCTGATCGCGAACGTGCTCGGCCTGGTCGGCTACGTCCTGCTTCCGACGGCGCCGCCGCGAATGTTCCAGTCGCTCGGCTTCATCGACACGCTCGGAGGCATGAACTCGATGAACCACGGCAGCGGGTTCGTCCAGGTGGCCGCCAATCCGTACGCGGCGATGCCGAGCCTGCACGCCGCGGACGCGCTGATCGTCGGCGTCATGCTGATCACCGTCACGCGGCGCAGGTGGCTGCGCCTCCTGTGGGCTCTGTGGCCGTTGTGGGTCTGGTTCTGCGTCATGGCGACAGCCAACCACTTCTGGCTCGACGTCGTCGCCGGCGTGGCGGTCGCGCTGCTCGCCTTGGCGCTGCTCCAGAGCCACCGGTTCCTGCGGCTCGTGCCGAAGCTCGCGTAGGACCGGCGTGAGCAGGGCCGCGAGCCTGAAGCGCGGCTACACGCACGGTGCGCGCCGGCTCGCCAGCCGCTCGATGCTCGGCCTCGCCCGCACCCGCGTGACACCCGACGCGCTGACGGCCTTCGGCGTCGGCCTCTGCGTCGCCGCGGCCGTGCTCGTCTTCTTCGAGAACCGAAACGAGATCCTCTTCTACTGGCTCGGCGCCGGCGTCTTCGTCGTCGGCTCGATCCTCGACATCCTCGACGGAGCGCTCGCGCGGACGAGCGGGAAGGGGACGCCCTTCGGCGCCTTCCTCGACTCGACCACCGACCGGGTCAGCGAGGGCGTCGTCCTCGGCGCGATCGCGCTCGTCTTCGCGCGCCACCACGACCTCGTCGGGGTCGGCCTCGCCTTCGCCGCCGTCGCCGGCTCGTTCCTCGTCAGCTACACGCGCGCGCGCGCAGAGGCGCTCGGGCTTCGCGGCGACATCGGGCTCGGCAGTCGCGCCGAACGCGTCGTCGTCATCACCGTCGGGCTCGTCTTCGCTCCGTGGGGAGCGCTCGTCTGGGCGATCGGCGCGCTGACCGTGACCGCCTGGTTCACGGTCGGGCAGCGTGTGTGGAGCGTGCGCGTGCAGCTTCGACGAACGCGGCCATAGCATCCGTGCTATGGTGCTAGCACTTCGGTGCTAGCAGGAGAGCGCAAGAACGTCCTCGTGCGGATGCCGCGCGAGCTGAAGGAGCGGCTCGCCGACGAGGTGGCGCGGCGCGGCGGCAACCTGAACGACGTCGCAGTCGGTCTCCTCGCCTCCCGGTACGCGGTGCCGTTCGAGCCGACCGGCCGGACCGGCGCCGTCAGGAGGGAGGGGCGGTCGGTGCTCCTGCGCATGCCGCCCGAGCTGAAGCAGAAGTTGAGCGCCCGCGCCGCGGAGCGCAAGCGAAACGTCAACGACCTCATCGTCGAGACGCTCTCGGAGCGGCTCGGAAAGGACACCATGACCTCGAGCAACGGCAAGGCGCCGCGCGCAGAGGACCGCGTCCGCGTCGCCATCATCGGCGTCGGCAACTGCGCCAACTCGCTCCTCCAGGGGGTCGAGTACTACAAGGACGCCGACGCGGAGACGTTCGTCCCCGGCCTCATGCACGTCGACCTCGGCGGCTACCACGTGCGCGACATCGAGCTCACGGCGGCCTTCGACGTCACCACGGACAAGGTCGGCAAGGACCTCGCCGAGGCGATCTGGGCGCACCCGAACGACACGTACAGGTTCGCCGACGTCCCGAAGACCGGCATCACCGTCTCGCGCGGCATGACGCACGACGGGATCGGCAAGTACCTCTCCGAGGTCGTCCAGAAGGCGCCCGGGGAGACCGACGACGTCGTCGGGATCCTCCGCGACACGAAGACCGACGTCGTCGTCAACTACCTGCCCGTCGGCTCCGAGGCGGCGACGAAGTGGTATACGGAGCAGATCCTCGACGCCGGCTGCGCGATGGTGAACTGCATGCCGGTCTTCATCGCGCGCGAGGCGTACTGGCAGCGGCGCTTCGAGGAGCGCGGGCTGCCGATCGTCGGCGACGACATCAAGTCGCAGGTCGGCGCCACGATCACGCACCGTGTCCTGACGAGCCTCTTCCGCGAGCGCGGCGTTCGGCTCGACAAGACCATGCAGCTGAACGTCGGCGGCAACTCCGACTTCCTCAACATGCTCGAGCGCGACCGGCTCGAGTCGAAGAAGGTGTCGAAGACGAACGCCGTCACGTCCATGCTCGACTACGACATCGGCGCGGAGAACGTGCACGTCGGCCCGTCCGACCACGTGCCGTGGCTGACCGACCGCAAGTGGGCGTACATCCGCATGGAGGGCTCGGCGTTCGGCGACGTGCCGCTCAACCTGGAGCTCAAGCTCGAGGTCTGGGACTCGCCGAACTCGGCCGGAATCGTCATCGACGCCGTCCGGCTGGCGAAGCTCGCCCTGAACAACGAGATCTCGGGCGCCCTCGAGGGGCCGAGCGCCTACCTGATGAAGTCGCCGCCGAAGCAGATCCCGGACGACGAGGCCTACGACGCCGTCGAGCGGTTCATCACGCAGCACAAGCGGACGGCGGCGCCGGCGAAGGCGAAGGCGACGGCCTGAGGCGGCCGCAGCGGCGCCGGGGCTGAAGCTCGCCGCCGCTCCTGCCGATATCGCGCGCATGCCCTCGCGGCCACGGGCATGCGCGTGTCTCGTCGCGGTTGCGGCCGCCCTGGCGTTCGCAGGCTCCGCCGCCGGTGCCGGGCAATCGGGGGTAGCCGCGCTCCAGGTCGGGCTCAGCGCCCGCGGCCTCTATGCGGGGACGATCGACGGCGTCGCCGGCCGGACGACGACGACTGCCGTGCGCGCTTTCCAGCGCCGCGCGCACCTGCCCGTCGACGGGATCGCGGGCCCGCGCACGCGAGCCGCCCTCGGCCGCTACGGTCGGCACGCGCTCGGCAGCCGTCCGCTCGCGGTACGCGCCTTCGGCTGGGACGTCGCCGAGCTCCAGTTCCTGCTCGCCTGGCACGGCTTTCCGTCCGGTCCCTTCGACGGCCGCTTCGGGGCTCGGACGGCGGGAGCGCTGCGACGGTTTCAGCGGTTCGCCGGGCTTCGACCCGACGGGGTTGCGAGTAGCGGAACGCTCGCTGCCCTCCACGCGCCGCTGCTCCGGCTGCCGATCTCGCTCGCGTGGCCGCTCCGTGGACCGATCGGCAGCCCCTTCGGCCCGCGCGGCTACGGGTTCCACGCCGGCGTCGACCTGATCGCGCCGGCGGGCACGCCCGTCGCCGCCGCTGCGGCGGGCCGGGTCGTGTGGGCCGGGTACCGCGCCGGCGGTTGGGGCCTGCTCGTGACGATCGCCCACCGGGACGGCGTTCGCACCATGTACGCACACCTCTCCCGCGTGGGCGTCCGGGTGGGGCAGCGCGTCGGCGCCGGCGAGCGGGTGGGACGCGTCGGCGCGACGGGCGATGCGAACGGCCCGCACCTCCACTTCGAGGTTCGGCTGCGGGGAGCGGCGGTCGACCCGCTGCCCGCGCTCCGCTGATCGCCTCGCCGCGGGGCGTCCTGTTCAAGGCGCGCCCGGCCTCCTCCCCGCTGCGAGCGTATCGAGCCGCGGCGCACCTGTCTGTGCCGGCTTCGCGCCGAGGTCGTCACACGCGCGCCGCCCGGGCCCGGCTTACGGCCGAGCGCCCGCTCCTTCCGCTCGGCGAGGGCTAGACTCGCTCGCAGATGAGCCTCCGCGTGTGCCTCGTCTCGCCGTTCGCGTGGTCTCAGCCGCACGACGTGAACGAGCACGTCGCCGGGGTCGCCGCCGGGCTCCGCAGGCTCGGGCACCACGTCACCGTGCTCGCGCCCTCGAGCAGGACAGCCGATCTCCTTGCGGGCCGCCGCGCCCTCCTTGACGGGGCCGACGCCGAGGTGATCGCCCTCGGCCCCGCCCTGCCCGTCTCGCGCCGTAGCCGCGTCGGCGTCCCGGTCGGCGTCCGCGCGAACCTCTCGCTGGCGCTCGCGGTCGGCCGCTACGACGTCGTCCACGGCTTCGAGCCCGGGCTCCCGAGCCTGTCGTACCTGGCCCTCCGCGATGCCCAGGCGCTCGCGGTCGCCACCTTCCTCTCACCGGAACGGCTCGGCTACCCGCCAGGCCGCAGCCAGCGCGAGCGCCTGCTCGGGCGCGTCGACGCCCTCGTGGCGACGAGCGAGGAGACCGCCGAGGCCGCCGCGACGCGCTTTCCCGGCGAGTACACGGTCGTCTCGCCGGGGGTCGACCTCGACCTGTTCCGCCCCGGCGAGAAGCGGCGTCTCGCCGTGCTCGAATGGCGGCCCACGGAGCGGCCGCTCGCCCGCGCCGTGATCCGCGCCCTGCGCGAGGTTCCCGACTGGGAACTGATCCTGCTCCGGACGAAGCCGCTCGCCGGCCACCCCTACCGCCCCGCATCGCTCCGCGAGCGCATCCACGTCCGAACCGCGCGCGACGGCCGCGCCCGCGCCCCGATCTTCGGCGAGGCGAGCATCGTCGTACCCGCCCTCACCGGCCTCCAGCGCATGCCGCTCGAGGCGGCGGCCGCCGGCGCGGCCGTGGCCGCGCCGCCCGCGATGCGGGAGCAGCCGGAGCTCGCCGCCGCCGCATTCGCCCGCCTCGCCGAGGACGACGACTACCGTGGCCGGACCGCCGCGAAGAACCGCGCGGAAGCGGAGAAGCAGAGCTTCGACGCGGTCGCCGCCGAGCTGGACGCCCTCTACCGTCGCCTCGCCGGACGCCGCCGGCCGCGCCGCGAGGCCGATCCGCTCGCCGACCGCGAGTGGATCCTCTGCGACCTCCATACGCACACGAGCTGGTCGCACGACTGCCGCGTCGAGGTCGGCGAGCTCCTCGAGCACGCGGAGCTCGAGGGGCTGGGCGCGATCGCCGTCACCGACCACAACGCCCTCGGCGGCGCGCTCGAGGCCCTCGAGCTCGCGCGCGGCCGCGACCTCGTCGTCGTCCCGGGCGAGGAGGTCAAGACCGCCGGCCAGGGCGAGGTGATCGGCCTCTTCCTCACCGAGGAGATCCCGCGCGGCCTCTCCTTCGCCGACACGATCGCCGCGATCCGCTCCCAGGGCGGCCTCGTCTACCTCCCCCACCCGTTCGACCGGCTCCACGCGATCCCCGACGCGCCGACCCTGCACCGGCACCTCGCCGACATCGACGTCTTCGAGGTCTACAACGCCCGGCTCCTCTTCGACGCCTACAACGACGAGGCGCTCCGCTTCGCGACGAAGTACAACCTGACGATGGGCGCCGGCTCGGACGCGCACGTCCTCCAGGGCCTCGGCACGGGCGTCCTGCGCATGCGCGCCTTCGAGGGCCCGGAGGAGTTCCTGATCAGCCTGCGGAGCGCCCAGGTGCTGCGCCGCCCGAAGTCGCTCGTCTACCTCCAGTCGCTCAAGTGGGTCGCGCAGGCCAAGGAAAGAGTGCGCTAGCCGAGAACCTGAGAAGAGCCGCCGTGTGTGCTGTTCCCACCGACGAGATCTACGAGAAATACCTGCAAAAGGCCATTCTCGAGATCAACGAGCTCGGCGACGAGATCGCCCGCACGGCGGGCGGAGCGCGCGTGCCCGTGCTCGGCTCCGGCCACCCGCTCGCGGACGTCTTCCTGCTGAAGCCGGCGCCGCAGCCGGCGGAGGTGCAGGAGGGCGTCGCGTTCTACGGCCGCGCCGGCCAGGCGATCCTCAAGTCGCTCCAGCGGCTGCGCGTCGACCCGATGGCGATCTACGGGACGAACTGCCTCAAGTTCGCCGACGGCGACGAGGAGGAGTCGCGCCCGTTCCTCCTCCGTGAGCTCCACATCGTGGGGCCGAAGCTCGTCGTCGCGATGGGCGAGCGCGCCGTGGCGTTCCTCAACACGCTCGCCTTCCCGCTCGCCGACGCCGTCGATCCAGAAGGGAGCGGGCTCCAGCGGTGGACGCCGACGATCCAGGCTCTCGCCGTGCCTGACATCGACGAGTCGCTCGACGAGCAACCCGCGAAGACGCGCTTCTGGAACGCCTTCAAGGCGCTCGGGCCCTGGTGGGCCGAGCTGCCGCCGTACTGAACCGCCGGCGGGCGGCGGCCTTCGCCGCGCTCGCCGCTGCGCTCGCCGTCTACTACGCCACCTCCGACTCGTGGCCGAACGTCTCGACCTGGTGGGACGTCGCCTTCCTCGGCCTCCTCCTCGTGCCGGCCGTCTTCGGGCTCGTCTACGCCGTCCTCCCCTTCTGGCGCGCGCCCCTGGCCCAGCTCGCGCTGATGGCGCTTGCCTTCGCCGCCGTGGCGGCGGCCTTCCAGTCGGCGGGCCTCGTCGAGCCGGCGAGCTTTGCGAAGCTCGGCGGCGCGGCCGCGGCGGCGTTCGTCTTCCTGGCCATCTTCGAGAGCGCCACGTGGGTCGCGCTGATCGCCGCGCTCATCCCGTGGGTGGACGCCTACTCGGTCTTCTGGGGCCCGACGAGCAGGATCCTCAAGCACCCGAAGGGCGTCTCGGCGCTCTCCTTCGCCTTCCCGATCCCGGGCGAGTCCGGCGTCGCCAGCCTCGGGCTCCCCGACCTCCTCTTCTTCGCGCTCTTCCTCGCCGCCGCGGCGCGGTTTCGCCTTCGCGTCGGGGCCACCTTCGTGCTGATGGCGCTCTCGTTCGGGACGACGACGGCGCTCGCGGCCTGGACGAACCGCGCGCTGCCCGCCACTCCGCTGCTCTCGATCGCCTTCCTGCTCGCGAACGCCGACTTGCTCTGGCGCCGGCTCAGAGCCAGCGGAACCCGGTCGGAGCGGGAGTCGGCTCCAGCGGACTGACCGGCAGCCCGTCGGCCGGCTCGACGGCGTTGTAGCCGCTCGGCGCGACGTCGTTCGGCGCGTCGGGGCAGAAGAGCGAGGCGAGATACTGAACCTGCCCGCGGCCCGGGCCGAGCTCGAACTGCCCGCCGCCGTAGAGCCCGATCCCGTGCTCGGCGCAGTGGTCGTAGAAGGCGAAGAGCTCGCGGACCGGGCCGAAGCGGGAGGGCTTGACGTTCAGCGTGCGCGGCTGGAACGGCAGCCACACGACGTCTGCGACCGAGTGGATCGGCGCGTCCCACGTGATCCGTTCGCGGTACGGCTCGAGCACGGGTTCCGTCTCGTCGGTGAGCGCCGGATCCTCGATCCACGCCTCCGGGAAGGCGCGCGCGACACGCTCGTACAGCGCCGGGTCGGGCGGCAGGTCGACCATGGTGCCGTGGTACGCGCCTTTGAGGTCGACCGTGTCGACTCCGGCCAGGGCGGCGAGCTGCTCGACGAGCTCGTCGCTCCAGTCGCTCGTCGGGTCCAGCTTGAAGCGCGTGCCCGGATACCGGTCGAGCAGCTTCCGCAGCACCTCGATCGAGTCGAAGCGCTTTGAGACGACGAACCGGACCGGCCGCGGCTCGCGCTCCACGACGTCGGCGAGCGACCGGCCGGCCTGCCGCAGCGCGAGATCGAGCGCCGCGCTCTCGAAGCCCCACCGGCGGTGGTCGCTGAACGCGTGCGGCTCGAGCGCAGTCGAGTAGGAGTCGAGCGTGTGGTCGCCGGCGAGCGACAGGTCGCCCGGCGGCGGGTGCTGCGCGGCGTCGTAGGTGACGTCCTCCCCCACGCCCTCCTCGCCCGCGCCTTGGAGGTGGATCACCGTCGTCACGCGGGTGAACCCGCTCGACACGGGTTGCTCGAGCCGCTCGAGCTCGTAGCTCTCCACACGAAGCGGCAGCTCGGCGACGGCGTCGTAGAGGCTCAAGAGCGGCTCAGGAGGGCGACGGTCTCGACGTGCGGGGTGTGCGGGAACATGTCCACCGGACGCGCCCGCTCGAGCCGGTAGCCGTAGTCGGCCGCGAGCCGCTTCAGGTCCCCGGCGAGCGTGGTCGGGTTGCAGGAGACATAGACGAGCCGCGGCACTCCGGTCTCGCCGACGCGCCGCAGCGCCTTCCCGGCGAGGCCCGCGCGCGGCGGGTCGACGACGACGACGTCCGGCGGCCCCGCGCGCTCGCGGAGGTCCTCGAGCGCCTGGCCGACGTTCCCGGCGAAGAAGGCCGCGTTGCCGATCCCGTTCAGCTCCGCGTTCTCGAGCGCGCACGCGACCGACTCCTCCGAGACGTCCACGCCCCAGACGGTCAGGGCCTGCGCGGCCATGACCAGCCCGATCGTGCCGATCCCGCAGTAGAGGTCGTAGACCGTCTCGCCGCCGGTGAGGCCGGCCGCGTCGAGCGCGAGCTCGTAGAGCCGCTCGGCCATGGCCGTGTTGGTCTGGAGGAAGGCGTTCGGACGCACGCGGAAGCGCAGGCCCAGGAGCTCCTCCTCGATCGCGTCATCCCCGAAGAGCAGCGTCGTCGGCAGGTTCGTCACCTCGGCCGGCGTGTCGTTCACGGCCCAGTGGATGGAGCGCACCTCCGGGAAGCGCCGCAGCACCTCCACGAGGTAGCCGCGCTCGAAGCGCTCGCCCGGAGCGGTCACGAGCTCGACGAGGGCCTGGCCGCTGTTGCGGCCCTCACGGACGACGAGGTGGCGCAGGTACCCCGTCCCTTCGGCCTGGTCGTAGGCGGGCAGGTTCTCCTCGCGCGCCCACGCGCGGACGGCTTCGCGGATCGCGTTCCCGAGCTCGGTCGTGAGCCAGCAGCGCTCGATGTCGAGCACCTCGTCCCAGCGTCCCGCCTTGTGGAAGCCGAGGATCGGCCCCTCCGGGCCGGGCGTGAACGAGTACTCGAGCTTGTTGCGGTAGTGGAAGCGCTCGACGGCCGGGAGGATCGGCTCGAGTGGCGGCTCGGCGACGCCCCCGAGCCGACGAAGCGCGTCGGCGACCTGCGCCTCCTTCGCCGCTATCTGCGCCTCGTAGGCCAGGTCCTGGAAGCGGCACCCGCCGCAGGCGGGGTAGTGCGAGCAGGGCGCGTCGACGCGCTCGGCGCTCGGCTCGAGCACCTCCGTCGCGAGCGCCTCGGCATGGTTTCGCTTCACCTTCGTCACACGCGCGCGCACGCGATCGCCGGGGAGGCCACGCCGGACGAAGACGACGAAGCCGTTCAGACGTGCGACGCCGTTCCCGCCGTACGCGAGCGAGTCGACGGTGAGCTCGAGCTCCTGGTCCTTGGCGACAGGTGCACCCACGAGGGACGGAGCCTAGCGCCGGGCGGTCCCATCCCTAACCCCCACCCTCCCGGGGAAGCCTCACGGTAGCGGCCATCGTGGTACGTGTCTGTGCCAATCCGGGGCCAAAACTCACACGCGCTGGGGCCGGCGGCGCCAGCGAGTTACCGCAGCGGCGTGACGTACACCTTGCGGTCGCGGGGCCCGTCGAACTCGCAGAAGAAGATCCCCTGCCACCGGCCGAGCGCGAGCCGACCGTCGGCCAGCGGCACCAGCACCTGCGGGCTGATCAGCGACGCGCGGATGTGCGACGGCGCGTTCGGGCCGTCCGCGTCGGAGTGCTCGCCCCAACCCTCGGAGACGATCCGCTCCATCGCGGTCTCGATGTCCTGCGCGAGCACCGGGTCGGCGTCCTCGTTGATCGTCACCCCGGCG
>VAXK01000158.1 GCA_005885565.1 Actinomycetota bacterium | reverse complement strand
AGCTCGGCGAGACCCTCCAAACCCTCCTCGTCGAGGAGCCCGGGCGGGAGGTCGAGCTCGGCCTCGACGTATGCCTCGTCCGCGCCGGGCCCGACGAAGCTCGCGTCGGCTTTGGCGCCGAGGAGGAGCCCGATCGCCTGGGCGAGGATCGTCTTGCCCGCCCCGGTTTCGCCGGTGATCGCGTTGAGGCCCGGCCCGAGCTCGAGGTCGGCCTCGCGGATGAGGACGAGGGTCTCGATGCGGAGGCGCCTCAGCACGCTCGGATGGTACGGGCCGCGCCCGTCGGCGACGAGGCGTCCGAAGCGGCCGTGTCCCGCGCAGGCCGCAGCGCTCGAACGGCGGCCGGGAGCGGCGCCCAACTGCCCCCAGGGGTCCGGTCAGCACCCTGAGGTCAGGCTAACGGAGAAAGGGTCACGTGTCTGTCGCGCGATCGCGCCGAAAGTACTGCGGGTGTGATCGTTCAGGACCCGAAGGTCTCGCGGTAGCGGCGGAAGAATGTCCGCTCCGGGAGCGTCGCGAGCAGGGTCCGCTGCGGGCCGAGGCCGACCTCTACGCGGCCCGCCTCGCCGAGCTCGGTGAACGCGTGGCCGTCGATCAGCACCGCAGCGTGAACGTCCGGCGTCTGATTCGTCACTGTCAGGTCACGGCCACGCGGGACGACGAGCGGCCGCGCGTGCAGCGAGTGAGGAGCGACGAAGGTGATCGCCATCGCGTCGAGTCCCCACACCAGCACAGGCCCCCCGTTCGAGAGGTTGTAGGCCGTCGAGCCGGAGGGCGTCGAGCAGATGAGCCCGTCGCACGGCTGCCGGCCGAGGTCCTCGTCGCCGATCGACCACACGAGCTCGACCATGCGACCGAGCGTGCCGCTCGTCACCACCACGTCGTTCACCGCGGCGCGCCGCTCGCCCTCGACGCGCGCCTCGAGGGTCGGCAGCTCGACGACGACGAAGTCCCCCGCGAACGCGCGCGCCAAGCCGTCGTCGAGCTCGTCGGGGTGCATCGAGGCGAGGAACCCCACGCGACCGAAGTTGACGCCGATCACCGGCACACGTGTGCCCAGAAACCGCGTCAGCGCGCGCAGCATCGTGCCGTCGCCTCCGAGCACGACGGCGAGGTCGGCCGTCGTCGGATCGCCGTCCGCGCTCGGGAGGTCGTGCTTCTCGCGCTCCTCCTCCGGGAAGAGGAGCTCGACGCCGTGCTCGGTCGCGAGCGCCTCGAGCCGCCCGAGCGCCGGGCCGATCGTCTCGGCCTTGCCGTGCGTGACGACCGCAGCGCGGCGGACGCGGCTACCCGATTGCACGGTCGATCCAGGTGTCGAGCTCATCTGGCCTCTCCGGCCGCCCGCGGTGCACGAGGTGGAGGAAGAACTCGCGGTTCCCCTTCGGGCCGGGCAGACCGGAGTCTACGACGCCCGCAGCCTCGGCCTGCCACCCGAGCGCGGCCTCGGCCGCCTCCCGCAGCACCCGCCGGTGCACCTCGGGATCGCGGACGACGCCGCCCTTCCGCACCTCCTCGCGCCCCGCCTCGAACTGCGGCTTGACGAGCACCACCGCCTCCCACCCCGGCGCGGCGAGCGCGAGCACGGGCGGCAGGATCAGTCGGACGCTGATGAAGGACACGTCGCACGTGACGAGCTCGGGCGGAAACGGCAGCTCGCGGACGGCCCGCGCGTTCGTCCGCTCGAGCACGGTCACGCGGGGATCGACACGAAGCCGCTCGTGGAGCTGCGCGCGTCCGACGTCGAGCGCGACCACGCGTGCCGCGCCGCGCTGGAGCAGGACGTCCGTGAAGCCGCCGGTCGAGGCGCCGACGTCCAGGCAGTCGAGGCCGGCCGGGTCGACGCCGAACACGTCCAGCGCATGCGCGAGCTTCTCGCCGCCTCGCGAGACGAAGCGCGGAGGCGCAGTTACCGCCAGCTCCGCCGTCTCGTCGACGGCGGTTCCCGGCTTCTCGAAGCCCGGCACCCGTCCCGCGAGGACGAGCGCCTGCGCCTGCGCGCGACTCTCGGCGAGCCCGCGCTCGACGAGGAGGACGTCGACCCGCTTCTTCAAGCGTGGGACGAGCCGACGGCTACTTCTTCCGGGCCCTCGGCAATCGAAAGGAGCTGAGCGGTTTCGGGCCTGCCGGATAACCGCCCTTCTTCCGCCAACTTCCGTCCGCGGAGGGTCGCGGATGCGACTGCTCGGACTGTTCCTTCTTGCCGGCCACGGCTCGGATTATGCCTCCACGAACTCGAAGTACTCGATCTCCGTCCCGCTCACGAAGAGTGTCCCTCTCGCAAGATCAGGCCGTCGGCCTCGTTCACGAGGAAGTCGCCGGCTCTGTTGATCCATCTCGGCCGTAGCGACGAGGTAGAGATCGAGGAGCTCCGGGTACCCGCTCGCTTACGGACCGGGAGCGTAGGCGCCGCCTATCCATCGACCGGACTTGAGGCGGATCCGCGAGCGCTGCATGAAAGGCAGCGGAGGTGGCGATGAACCGGATGATCCGGTCGGGAGAGCCGACGCTCCACTTGCCGACGCGGCGCTCGTAGCCCCAAACGCCGAGAGCATCCGGAAGGACAGCGACGACGGCGACCGCCAGAGCCTGAACGGTCTCTGGCACCGTCTCCTACCCTAGCGCCGCCGGGCCGCCGGCGGTGCGCGCTAGGCAGTGCGCGTCGCGAGAACCTCCACGATGTCGCCGAGGATCGACGTGTCCGCCGGGATCGCGGCCAGGCGCTCGCGGGCACTCGCGGCGGCCTCGTCCGCTAGCGCTCGGGCGCCCTCCGCGCCGTGCGAGAGGACATAGCCGTCGCCGTCCAGGATGTCGTCCACGATCTGGAAGAGCAGGCCCAGCTCGTCGCCGAACGCGCGCCAGAGCGCCTGGTCCCGCTCCGGCACCTCCGCGACCCACAGGCCAAGGCCGACCGAGGCCGCGAAGAGGCACCCGGTCTTCAGGCGGTGCAGCGTCACCTCGTCCGGGGCCGTGTCCGTGATGTCCAGGTACTGGCCGCCGATCATGCCGAGCGTCGCCTGGGCGAGCTCCCGCGCGACCGCGGGCGACGGGTACGAGAGCGCGAGCCGGAACGCCTCCGCGAGGAGCGCGTCGCCGGTCAGGATCCCCACCGCCTCGCCGTAGCGCGCCCAGGTGCTCGCGCGGCCGCGCCGCTCGCTATCGTCGTCCAGGGCGGGCAGGTCGTCGTGAACGAGCGAGAACGCGTGCACGAGCTCGAGCGACGCCGCCGCCGGGAGCGCCGATTCCGCCTCGGCCCCGGCCGCCTCGGCCGTGGCCAGGCAGATCACCGCACGGAGGCGCTTCCCCGACTCGACCGCGTAGCGAAGCCAGGTCGCGAAGGTACTCCTCGGCGAGGCCTCGAAGCTCCTCAGGGTTCCTCACGCGCATCCTCCTCCGCCCGCCGCCGCGCCTCGGCGAGCTCGGTCTCGATCTCCCGTGCGATCTCGGCCAGCTCGGACAGTACCTCCGTCGCGGCCTCTGCGTCCTGCGTCGCCTCGAGCCGCCAGCGCGCCTCCTCGAGCCGCTGGACGAGCGCCTCGGCGCGCTCGAGCGCCTGCTCCGCCTCGCTCACGGCACCCGCTCCCGCGCGATCCGCCCGAGGATGCCGTTCACGAGCTTCGCCGCGTCCTCGGTCGCGTAGCGCTTCGAGAGCTCGACCGCCTCGTTGATCGCCACCTCCGGCGGTACGGAGCCGGCCTCGAGCTCGTACGTCCCGATCCGGAGCACGTTGCGCTCGATCGCGCCCAGCCGGTCGGCCGTCCACCCCTCGGCCGCGGCCGTGATCGCGGCGTCGAGCTCGGGCGCCCGGGCGCAGACGGCCTCCGCCAGCCCGCGGGCGAAGGGGTCCACCTCCCCCTCGTAGAGCGACGTGAGCGGCTGCCCGGTCACGTCCCATTGATACAGGAGGAAGAGCGCCGTGCGCCGCCCGGCGCGCCGCCCGGCCATCAGGCTCCCTCGAGCTCCTCGATCGAGACGTCGATCGCCTCGACGTCGAGGTCGACCATCGTCGTCAGCGCGTCGGCGACCCGCTCCTGCACGTCGCGGGCCAGGTCGGGAAGGACGATGCCGTACGGGGCCGCGAGCTCGAGCTCGACGCGCGCACGCCCGTCCTCCAGGCGCAGGTCGAGCCCGCGGCGCGGGCGGCGGACGCGCGCCCCCTCGACGCTCTCGACGGCGCGCTGGACGATCTGTGCCAGCGCACCGGCCGTGACGTCGATCGAGCCGCCGTCCTCCTGGAGGACGTAGCCGTCGCTCATCGCGCCGCGAGCGCCGGCAGGCGCCCCTCCGCCTCGGCGAGGAAGCCGGTGTGGTAGTCGCCCGAGCGGAACTCGACGCTCGAGACGACGTCCCGTGCCACGTCGCGCGTCGTCGCGACGCCGCGCAGGTCGAGCTCGTCGAGCGCGCGCCGCGTGCGCACGATCGCCGCCGGCCGGTCGGAGTCCCACACGATCAGCTTCGCGACGAGCGAGTCGTAGTGCGGCGGGATGACCGCGCCCTCCTCGACGTGGGTGTCGACGCGGACGCCCGGCCCGAGCGGCGGCCGGAAGCGCTCGATCACCCCCGGGGCCGGCCGAAAGCCGTTCGCCGGGTCCTCGGCGTTGATCCGCACCTCGATCGCGTGCCCGCGCCGGGGCGCGCGGCCGGTCGCTTCGAGCGGCTCGCCGGCCGCGATCGCCAGCTGCGCGCGGACGACGTCGATCCCGGTGACGAGCTCGCTGACCGGGTGCTCGACCTGGAGGCGCGCGTTCAGCTCGATGAAGTAGAAGGCGCCGCTCGGGTCGAGGAGGAACTCGAAGGTGCCCGCGTTCGTGTACTCGAGCGCGCGGCAGGCCCGCTCGGCGGTCGCCTCCATCGCCTCGCGCGTCTCGGGGTCGAGGGCCGGCGAGGGCGACTCCTCGATCAGCTTCTGATGGCGGCGCTGGATCGAGCACTCGCGCTCGCCGAGCGTGAGGATGCCGCCGTCGACGTCGCAGAGCACCTGGATCTCGACGTGCCGCGCGGGCGAGATCGCCTTCTCGAGGTAGAGCGTCCCGTCGCCGAAGGCGGCCTGCGCCTCGGCGGCCGCCCGCTCGAACCCGGGCTCGAGCTCGTCGGGAGCGGTGACGAGACGCATGCCCTTCCCGCCCCCTCCCGCGGCCGCCTTCAGGAGCACCGGGTAGCCGAGCTCCTGCGCGGCGGCCCGCGCCTCTGCCAGGGTCGTCCGCCCCTCGGTCCCGGGCACGAGGGGCACGCCCACCCGCGCAAGCTCCTCCTTGGCGAGCGCCTTGTCGCCCGCCCGCTCCATCGTCTCCGCGGAGGGGCCGACGAAGACGAGGTCGTTGTCCACGCACGCGCGCACGAAGGCGCTGCTCTCGGCCAGGAAGCCCCAGCCGGGATGGACGGCGTCGCAGCCCGTCGTCTCGGCCGCGCCGACGAGCGAGGCGATGTTCAGATAGCTCTCGGCCGCGGCGGGAGGACCGACGCAGATCGCCCGATCCGCGAGCCGCGTGTGCAGCGCGCCGCGATCGGCGGTCGAGTACACCGCCACGGCCTCGATCCCGAGCTCGTGCAGCGCGCGGATGACCCGCACCGCGACCTCGCCGCGGTTCGCCACCAGGACGCGGTTAAAGCGCATCGAGCGGCCGGCCGTTCAAGGGCTCGAGCTCGAAGAGCAGCTGGCCGAACTCGACCGGCTGGGCGTTCTCGACGGAGATCGTGCGCACGATGCCCTCGACGTCCGCCTTCACCTCGTTCATGAGCTTCATCGCCTCGAGGATGCAGAGCGTCTGGCCGGGCGCGACCGGGTCGCCCTCCTCGACGAACGGCGGCGCCCCGGGCTGCGAAGCGCGGTAGAAGGTGCCGACCATCGGAGCCTCGACGCGCACGAGCCCGTCGGAGGGCGGCTCGACCGGCGCGGGCTCCGGCTCCTCGACCGCGAGCGGCGCGCCGGCCGGCGCCTGCGGCAGGTCGGGCAGGCGATCGTCCGTCCGGCGGACCGTCACGCGCAGGTCGTCGTCCTCGATCGTGACCTCCCCCACCCCCGAGTCCTGCACGATCCGGACGATCTCGCGGATCCGCTCCGCGCGGGCCTGGTCGACGGCGCCCGCGGCGAGGCTCTCCTCGCCGTGGCTGCGGCCGCGGATCATGCGGAGCAGCGGCTCTGCCTCCTCACCGAAGAGCCCGAGCAGCAGGAGCTCCTCCTCGCTCGCCGCCAGGCCCTCGGCGGAGGCGCGCACCTCCGTGAGCCCCACCTCCTCTTCCTCCTCGCCCGGGCCGCCGAGGAGCTCGGCGGCCCGGCGCACCGTCGGGTCGACCTGTCCGGGCGGCGTGCCGTAGCGGCCCTCGAGGAGGGCGCGGAGCTCGTCGACGAGCGTCTGGTAGCGGCTCGCGGAGAGGACGTTCAGAAGCGCCTGCGAGGCGAGGATGTGTCCGATCGGCGCGGCGAGCGGAGGCGAGCCGACCTCGGCGCGAATCCGCTCCAGCTCCTCGAGCACGTCGTCGATCCGGTCGCTGGCCGCGTGGGCGCGCAGGTGGACGTCGAGCGCGGCGACGAGGCCGGCCGGAAGCGAGTGCTCCGCAGCCCGGGCGGCGACCCGCGGGGCGAGCGGCGTCACCGGCTCGTCGCCGATGTGCTCGTCCACGATGTCCGATGCGCGCCAGAGCGCCTCGACGTCGACGGCGCACTCGAGCCCGAGACCCGTCAGTGCCTGGGCGAGGCCCTCTCCGGAGACGCGGTGGAGCGCGAGCGCGACCGGGTAGACGGCGCAGCCAATCAGGTCGGCGCCCGCGCGGCCTGCCTCGAGCGCGGCGGCGAGGGCGTTCCCGACCGCACCCTGGCAGTAGACGCCGACAGGCAGGCCGCTCGCCTCGGCGACCTGAGTGACGAGCTCGGCCGCGCGGTGCGGCTGGAGGGCGCCCGTCGGGTCGTTGAGGACGATGCGCGCGGCGCCGAGCTCGGGCAGCTTGCGCGCCTGCTCGACGAGCTCGTGCGTCTCGCCCGTCTTCCCGGGGCTGTAGACGAGCCCGGCGTCGAACTCGCGCCCGGCCGCCTCTATCGCCTCGGCCGCCTCGCGCAGGTTCGACACGTCGTTGAGCGGGTCGTGGAGCCGGAAGACGTCGATCCCGCTCTCCGCCGCGGAGGCCACGAAACGGCGGACGAAGTCGCCGTCGACGGGCCGCGAGCCGACGAGGAAGCGCCCCCGCAGCGCCATCCCGAGCGGCGTCTTCGTGCGCGCGTGGATCGCGCGGATACGCTCCCAGGGGCTCTCGACGCCGCGCCGCACGGCGCTGTCGAAGACCCCGCCGCCGGAGACCTCGAGCAGGCCGAACCCCGCCTCGTCGAGGATCCCCGCGAGCCGGAGGACGGCCGCCGTCGGCATCCGCCCCGCGAGCGGCTCCTGCCCGAGCAGCCGGATCGTCGTGTCGACGAGCTGGGGCATCGGCGGGACCCTAGCGCGCGGCAGCTACAGCGGCGTCTCGCCGCGCGGACTACTTCCATTGTTGCGACCGGTCGTTTCAGGCGGACGGGCGGGCAGAGCCCGCACGTCCTGAAGTCGGCGCCGCCGAGTCGGCGCCTTTAGGCTCGGCCCGTGCGGGCGAGGCTCCCGGGGTCCTTCGACGCGCTTCGCGAGCGGGAGTTCCGGCTCCTCTTCTCGGCGCACGCGATCTCGGTCTTCGGCGACTGGCTGGTACCCGTGGCGATTGCGTTCGCCGTCCTCGACCTGACCGGCTCCGCCTCCGACCTCGGCTTCGTCATCGCGGCGCGGCTCGTGCCGATGGTCGTGTTCATGCTCGCCGGCGGCGTCTGGGCCGACCGCGTGCCGCGGCAGCTCCTGATGATCGCCTCGAGCCTCGTAGCGCTCGTCAGCGAGGCGACGCTCGGCGTGCTCCTCGTCATGGGCACCGCCCGCATCTGGGAGATCGTCGTCCTCCAGGCCGTTCGCGGCACGACTGCGGCGTTCTTCCGGCCGGCCTCCACGGGGATCGTCCCGGACATCGTCAGCCCGCAGCGGCTCCAGCAGGCGAATGCGCTCATGTGGGGCGCATTCGGCATCGCGGGGTTCGCGGGGCCCGCCGTGGCCGGCGTCTTCCTCGCCACGGTCGGCGGCGGGTGGGCGATCCTCGGCGACGCGGCCACCTTCGGCGTCGCCGCGTGGCTCCTGTCGCGTATGCGCCTCCCGGTGCGCGAGGTGTCGAGGCGGCAGAGCTTCCTGCGCAAGCTCGCTCGTCGGCGTGGGCGCTCATCGCCGCGGCCTTCGGGGTCGGCTCCGTCCTCGGCAACGTCGCCGCGATCCATCTCCACCCCGAGCGGCCGCTCGTCGTCGCCTACCTCCTCTGCATGGCGAGCACGCCGAGCCTCGTCCTGCTCGGATTTGCGGCTCCGGCCCCTGCGATCGCGGCCGCCGAGCTCGTCGCCGGCCTCTGCATCGGCGTCTCGGGCGTCCTCTACGAGACGACGCTCCAACAGCAGGTCCCTCGCGAAGCGTTCGGACGGGTCGCGTCGTGGGACTGGATGGGATCGACGGCACTGCGTCCGATCGGGCTCGCGGTCGCCGGGCCTTTGGCCGCCGCGGTCGGGACCCGTGCGGTGCTCGTCGGCGGGGCCGCAGTCACCGTTGCGAGCCTCCTGTGCCTCGTCGCCGTGCCGGAGGTCCGGTCGATGCGCGCAGGAGGGACCGGCGCGGAGGCCGTGGTCACGCCGTTCGTCGGCGAGGAGCCGCTACCCGAGGATCAGGCTCTCGAGATGTAGCGCTTCTCGCGCGGGTCGATCTTGATCCGGTCGCCGACGTTCACGAAGAGCGGCACCTGGACGACGGCGCCCGTCTCGAGCGTCGCGGGCTTCGTCACGTTGGAGACGGTGTCGCCCTTCACGCCCGGCTCCGTGTCGGTGACCGCGAGCTCGAGCGACGAGGGCATCTGCACCCCGGACGGGCGCCCGTCCACGGTCAGCATCTGCACCGAGCTCGACGGCTGGACGAACTCGAGCACCTCGGCGACCTCGGCGCGCGGCACGCCGAACTGCTCGTACGTCTCCTCGTCCATGAAGACGACCTCGTCGCCCGCGTCGTAGAGGTACTGGACGTTCTTGACCTCGGTGTAGATGCGCGCGAACTTCTCGCCGGCGCGGAAGGTGCGGTCGACGACCGCGCCCGACTCGAGCGCCTTCAGCTTCGTCCGCACGAACGCGCCGCCCTTCCCGGGCTTCACGTGCTGGAACTCGACGATCCGCCACACCAAGCCGTCGAGCTCGATGTGCATCCCGTTTTTGAACTGGTTCGTCGAGATGGTCTCCGCCACGGCGGCGGATGTTAGGTCAAGCGCAGCGCGCGGGGACGGCCGGGGCCTGACCCGTCCCCGGCGGGCCGAGCCTGACCTCGTGCGTCGCGACCATGTGACCACCGGCAGTGAGCCCGACGACCTTGTACGGCCATGCGCCGGCGTGGAGCGTCTCGGATCCCTCGACGTCGGCGTAGACGCCGCCGTCGTCGACCGGCAGATCCCGGACGGTGCAGTCCGTGAGGACGAGCTGGACGTGCGTGATCGGCTTCTCGGCGAAGCCCCAGACCCACGCGTTGTCCCACTGGTTGATGTCGTCTCCGGTTTGACGCGAGCCGAGGAAGGCCAGGAGCGGCGTCTTTCGGAACAGCGTTCCCGGCGCGAAACATGTGGCGCCCTCACCCCCGCCCGGCACGACTTCGGCGGCGCACATCTCGCCCGCGCGATTCTTGTAGGTCTTGAACGTCCATCCGCCGGCGGGCGCGTGGGCCGGGGGATGGAACCGGATCTCAGCGTTCGGCGCGGGCCGGATGTCGGGCGGCGCACCCAGCGCCGACGGCGGGCGCTCGCTCGTGCTTCCACGGTTCGCCAGGATCAACCCCGTCGTGACGCCGACCGCCACGAGCAAAGCGACCCCGAGCGCCCGGAGACGGCCACGAGTCAGCTGCACGATCCCAGTGCCCATTCCCACATCTCCCAGCTGGCCGAGGAGGACCCTCCCCGCTGCTCGGCCGTCTGCCGCAGAGCATCGACGGAGTTCGTGTAGCTCCAGTACGGACTCACACCCTGAGAGCTGACGGGTTGAAAGTGGTCGTAAGTCTTGAGGCCGTCGGACCGCAACCGGTACGCGTGGTAGTCCTTCTCGCTGTACCACTGCGACTTGTACGTCATCACGAGGCGTAGGCCGACGGTCTGGTTACAGCAGTACGTGCTATATCGGTTGTCGCACAGCGTGTCGGCGAGAGCGATCGGCGCGAGGGAGGGAGTGAGGATCCCAGCGAGAGCGCCGACGACCGCGACGCGAAGCATGACCTAAGATGCTGCCAGTGCTGGCACAGCTTGTCAACGACTGTCAGCGGGCAGCGAGGAACTCGAGCGCCTCTCGATACCCCTCCGGCCCCTTGCCGACGATGCGCTTCGCGGCCAGGTCCTCGAGCACCGAGACGCGACGCCACTCCTCGCGCTCGTCGACGTTCGAGAGGTGCACCTCGACGAGCGGCGCCGTGTGCGGCTCGAGCGCGTCGTGGATCGCATAGCTGTAGTGCGTCCAGGCGCCAGGGTTGACGATCACGCCGTCCGCCCAGTCGAGCGCGTCGTGGCACCACTCGACGTACTGGCCCTCGCTGTTCGTCTGCCGGCACCGCACCGTCAGGCCGAGCTCCTGCGCCCAGCTGTAGATCCGTGTCTCGAGCTCGGAGTAGCTGAGGCTGCCGTACTGCTCCGGGTCGCGCCGACCGAGAAGGTCGAGGTTGACGCCGTTCAGCACCGCGACGCGCACCGGCGCACCCTATCCCGCGATCAGCGCGTCGAGCGCCGCGCGAACGTCGGCCTCGGGGAGCTCGGCGCCGACGATCGGGCGGCCCGGTGCCTCGAGCAGCACCAGCCGGACGCGGCCGCTGGAGACCTTCTTGTCCCGCCGGAGCGCGGCCCACGCGCGCTCGGGGTCGGCGCGCACCGGCCGCGGATGGAGAATCCCCTCGACGATCCCGGTTTCGAGCCCGGAGAGTCGTAGCGCGGCGAGCAGGCCGAGGGCGACCGCCTGTCCGTGCGAGACGGCGCCGCCCGATCCCGCCTCGAGCGCGTGCGCGAACGTGTGGCCGAGGTTGAGCGCCGCCCGCGGGCCCCGGTCGAACGGGTCCGCGAGGCACACGCCTGCCTTGAACGCGGCGGAGCGGCGCACGAGCTCCGGGTCGGGGAGCTCCCACAGCGGCTCGCCTCCCAGCAGCCCGGTCTTGACCACCTCGGCCATGCCCTCGCGTCGCTCCCGCTGCGGCAGCGTCCCGAGCAGCGCGGGGTCGACGAGCGTCCGCACCGGCCAGTGGAAGGCGCCGACGAGGTTCTTGCCCTCCGGGAGGTTTAGCGCCGTCTTGCCGCCGATCGCGGCGTCGACCTGCGCGAGGAGCGTCGTCGGCACGGGCACCCACGCGACGCCCCTGAGATACGTGGCGGCGACGAACCCCGCGACGTCGGTGGTGCAGCCGCCGCCGAGGGCGACGACGGTTCCGCCGCGCTCGAGCGAGAGCTCGCGCCAGAGGCGCTCCGCGGTCGCGACGCTCTTCGCCTCCTCGCCGGGCGGCGCCTCGTGGGTCGACGCGACACGTGCGCCGAGCGCGACCTGCGCCGCGGCGCCGTGGATCCCCGCGACCCGCGCGTCGGTCACGAGCGCGACCGGCCCTTGGCCAGGGACGAGCGACCCCAGCAGCTCGAGCGCCCCGGTCTCGACGCGGACGCCCGCAGCGGCGAGCACGGCGTCGTCCGCGTCGCGCGCGACCGCGTCGGCAACCTCGCGGTAGAGCGGCGCGCGCGCCTCGTAGAGCCGGCGGAAGTCACCCTCGTCCTGCGCCAGCGGGCGGTCGCCGCCGCGCACCCGCTCCCACGCCGTGTCGACGTCGACGTCCACGAGCACGGTGGTCGCGTGCTCGCGGAGCGCCTCCCGCGCCGCCGCCGAGGTGACGGCGCCGCCGCCGAGGCTGAGGACGGCCGCCGGCTCGGCGCCCAGCTCGCGCACGGTCACCTCCTCCTCGCGCCGCCGGAACGCGGCCTCGCCGTGCTCGCGGAAGAAGGCCGCGGCGTCGTCCGTCACCGCCGCGTCGACGTCTACGAAGCGGCGGCCGATCCGCTCGGCCACGGCCTGCCCCAGCGACGTCTTGCCTGCACCCATGAAGCCGACGAGCGCGAGGTGCCTGTTAAGGGAGGCGCTCAAGGTATGCGCGATGGGCCGCGACGAAGTCGCCGAGCGCGTCGCCGCCGAACTTCTCGCGCGCCGCGCGCGCCAGCTCGAAGGCCACGGCTGCCTCGGCCACGACCGCCAGGGCCTCGACGGCGGAGGTGTCGCTCCGCTCGACGAGCGCCTCGCCGGGCTCGCCGGTGGCGAGGTCGACCGAGCGCAGCGGCCGCATGAGGGTCGGCAGCGGCTTCATCGCCGCGCGGACGACGACCTCCTCGCCGTTCGACACCCCGCCCTCGATCCCGCCGGCGCGGTTCGTCGCGCGCCGCCGGTCGGGCTCGATCTCGTCGTGCGCCGCCGAGCCGCGCAGCGTCGCGAGCGCGAAGCCGTCCCCGATCTCGACTCCCTTGACGGCCTGGATGCCCATCAGGGCGGCGGCGAGGCGCGCGTCGAGGCGCGTGTCCTTGGACGCGTACGAGCCGAGACCCGGCGGCACGCCGCGGGCCCGCACCTCGACGACGCCGCCCAGGGTGTCCCGGTCGGCTCGGGCCGCGTCGATCTCGGCAGAGTCCGTACCGGCCACGGCCGTGCCCTCGACCTCGACCCCGATCTCCCGGAGGAGCGCCTTCGCGACAGCGCCGGCCGCGACCGCGACGGCCGTCTGGCGCGCGCTCGCGCGCTCGAGCGCGTCGCGGACGTCCGCGAGCCCGTACTTCTGCGCGCCGGCCAGGTCGGCGTGGCCCGGCCGCGGGAGCGTCACGGGCTTCGTCCCCTTCCCCGACGGCTCGCCTTCGGGAGGCCACGGGCTCATCCCCCACTCCCAGTTGGCGTGGTCGCCGTTCCGGACGACGAGCGCGAGCGGCGTCCCGAGGGTGCGGCCGTGGCGCAGGCCGGCGAGCACCTCGACCTCGTCCGACTCGATCCGCTGGCGCGGGCTGCGGCCGTAGCCCTCCTGGCGGCGGCGCAGGTCGCGGTCGATCGCCTCCCGGTCGAGGACGAGCCCCGCCGGGAGACCGGAGAGGATCGCGACGAGCGCTGGCCCGTGCGACTCGCCGGCCGTGACGAGCGAGAGCGTCACGCGGGGAACGGCCGGCCGTTCGCGCCCGCGACGCAGGAGCGCTCACGTGTGAGCGCGCGGCACTGCGCCGCCCGCTGCGCCGGGTCTGCGGTGAACGTGCCGAGGATCTCGCCGACGCCGTAGAAGCAGTAGGCGCGCATGGCGGCCGGCGAGCCCGAGCAGAGGCGCGCCGCGCGGCGGCCGTTCGCGTCGTTCGAGGTCAGGTCCTTGGCGGCCCCGAGCAGGCACTCGCGCTCCATGTCGCCGGCGACGCGGCAGATGCGCTCGATCTTGGCGACCTGGCCGCGCGTCTGGCCGGAGGCGTCGCGCCCGAGCGACTGGAAGCACGTCGGCACCCAGCCGGGCTCGCTCCGCCGGCAGACGCCGACCGTCTTCGTCCAGCTGTAGCCCTCGTCGGGAAGGATCTGCGAGGTCACCATCAGGTAGCAGTAGAGCTTGTGCCGGCGCGAGACGGCCGTGCACGGGTAAAGCGGCTGCTTCGGGCGGAGCCACTGCGACTTGAACCCATAGGACGAGGACTGGTTCTCCATGAAGACGCCGCC
>VAXK01000041.1 GCA_005885565.1 Actinomycetota bacterium | reverse complement strand
CCGGGTCGTCTCGGCCGGCGCCACCGGCGGCCCGACGCTCCCCGCCCGCGGTCGCACCTCGCCGTCCACGAGCGTCGCGACCGTCTCGTCGACCGTCCCGTGGTAGCACCAGTTGAAGACGAGGATCTTCGGCCGCCCGGTCACCGCACGCGCGATCCGCACGGCGAAGCGATTGGCGTCTGTCGCCGTCAGCGCGAACTGCCAGAACGGCAGGCCGAACCGCCGCGCGAGCTCCTCGCCGACCCAGAGCGCGTCCTCGCTCGGCAGCATCAGCGTGATCCCGCGCGCAGCCTGCTCGGCCACCGCACGCATCGCCGGCTCCGGTGAGTGGCCGGTCATCGCGCCCGTGTCGCCGAGGCAGAAGTCGACGTACTCGTGCCCGTCGACGTCGACGAAGCGCGCGCCGTGCGCCTCGCGGGCGAAGACGGGAAAGCCGCCAGCCCAGCGCACCATCCAGTGCATCGGCACGCCGCCGAGGAGCGAGGCCTTCGCGCGCTCCGTCAGCTCGAGCGAGCGCGGGTGCTCGCGGCGGAAGCGCTCGAGCTCCCGCTCCATCAGCTCCGCCAGGCGAGGAGTCACCAGCGCAAATCCAACAGCATCCGTCTAGCCTCTGGCCCGTGGACGAGCACGAGGTGGTACCGCACGACGAGTGGCTCGAGGTGCGCAAGCAGCTCCTGGCCAAGGAGAAGGAGTTCACGCGGGTGCGCGACGAGATGACGCGCCGGCTACGCGACCTGCCGTGGGAGGCCGTCGACAAGGAGTACGTGTTCGAAGGGGCGAGCGGCGAGGTCACGCTCGCAGATCTCTTCGACGGCCGCAGCCAGCTCCTCGTCTACCACTTCATGTTCGACCCCGGCGACGAGGTCGGCTGCCCGATCTGCTCGTTCTGGGCCGACAACTTCAACCCGGTCGGCGTGCACCTGCACGCGCGCGACGTGTCCATGGTGGCCGTGTCGCAGGCGCCGTTCGCCAAGCTCGCCGCCTACCGGGAGCGGATGGGCTGGAGCTTCCCCTGGCTCTCCTCGTTCGGCAGCGACTTCAACTTCGACTTCGCAGTCTCGTTCACGCCCGAGCAAGGCGACGAGCCTGTCTACAACTACGGCACCATCGCCCCGCGGGACACGCAGCGCGAGGGTCTGAGCGTCTTCTACAAGGACGATTCGGGGCGGATCTTCCACACGTACTCGGCGTACGCCCGCGGCATCGACATCGTGAACACGGCCTACAACTACCTGGACCTCGTCCCGAAAGGACGCGACGAGGACGGCCGCGGCCCGTTCTGGGTTCGCCGCCACGACGAGTACGGTCGCGACTAGAAGCGCCCGAGCAGCTTCGCGGTCGGCTCGAAGACGACGCGGCCCTTGGACGAGGTGCCGGCCGCGTTGTAGGCGTAGAAGAGCCCCGCCGAGGTCAGACCGGCGTCGACGAGGCTCGCTGCGGCGCGCGGCCGCAGCGGGATCGAGATCAGCTTGCCGTCGCTCGAGCGAACGAGCACCAGCCGTCGCGGGCCTTGCAGGAGCGCGAGCTTCGCGCTGACGCCCTCGAGCTGGAGAGCAGCCGCAGCCCCGAGCGGCAGCGACCTCGTCTTGGCCCCGGTGGCCGGGTTGTAGAGGTCGAGCGTGAACGTCCGCTCGACGGCGAGGTGCGTCTTGGAGAGCGCGATCGCACGGGGCGGGTTCCCGGCGACGGCGGCGACCGACGCGACGCGGGAGCCGCCTGCGGCGAGGACGGTGACCGCGCCTGCCGACTCGACGGCCATCCTCCCGCCGCCGACGGCGCTCAGCGGGTGGGAGCCGGCGCCGCGCTTCACGACGACGCGGCGGCCGCGGACGACGCGCACGAGCTGATCGTTGCGTTGACCCCACCGGTCGCAGTAGTCGTACTGGGGATTCTTGTGCGTGCACACCACCTTCCAGCTGTTGTAGCCGAGGAGCCGACCGGCGCCTAAGAGCTGGTCGACGTAGCTGCCGGTGGGATCGCCCGAGGCGCCCTCGCCGTTGTCCGCCTCTTCGATCTCCTTCACGCGGCCGCCCGAGAGCTTCGCCGCCGCGACGAAGTCGCTGCACGAGTTGCCGCAGTCCCCGAAGATCCACGCGACCCGGCCGTCGCCCAGCGCCAGCTGGTAGGCGCACTCGCCCTCACCTGTCCTGAAGGTCCTCGACGTGCGGCCCGGCGCCGTCCAGGCGACGACCTTGCCCGACTGCTCGCCGACTCCGGGGCAGGAGTTCTTGCTCTTGCTCACCGCGACCGCGGCCCGCTTGCCGTCGGCCGCCAAGTCGGTGATCGGCCAGCGGGTCGAGAGCACCGTGTCCGGTCGACCCCGAAGAGCGCGGCCTTGCACGACGGCCGGCGTGGGCTTCGTCTGCCACAGGATCGTGAGACTTCCGTTCTCCGCCGCGACGATGTCGGGCCTGCCGTCGCCGTCGAGATCCGCAGGGACGATGGTGTCCGCGTACGCCCCGAAGGACGAAGCCGCGACCGCACGGAAACGACCTGCGCCCTCGCCGAGGAGAACCACCACGCCGGAGACGGTCGCAACGGCGAGATCGGTGCGGCCGTCCCGGTTGAAGTCGGCCAACGCGATCGCGGATGCCCCGCTTGCGATCGGCCGGCCCGGGGCCGCTCGAAAGCTGCCCGCGCCGTCGCCGAGCAGGATGGTGACCGTGCCTGCGTACGTGCTGGCGACGGCGAGGTCGAGGTTCCGGTCGCCGTTGAAGTCGGCCGCGACGAGCGCGCGCGGTCCCGTCCCGACCCGAGCCGTCGCGGCCGCGCGAAATCCGCCCGCGCCGTCGCCGAGCAGGATCGAGATCTGCTTCGACTCGGTGTGCGACAGAGCTCCAGCCGTCACGGCCGGGCACCTCGAGCGGAGAGCCGGGAGTCGGCGCGAAGCGGCCCGAGCCGTCGCCGAGCAGGATCGTGAGCGTGTTCCGGCCGTTCGCGCGCGTCGGCAGGACGAGGTCGGTCTTGCCGTCTCCGTTCAGGTCGGCGGCGGCGAGCTCGGTCCCACTCGCCGCAATGGGAGAGCCGGGAGCGAGGTGGAAGCCGCTCGCGCCGTCGCCGAGCAGCACGGTGATCGTCCGCGAGGTGGCGACGGCGAGATCGGGCCGCCCGTCGCCGTCGAAGTCCGCGCTCACGCCGGAGTGGGCGCCGCCGTCGACGCTGACCGCGCCGCGCGCAGCGCGGAAGACACCGGCGCCGTTGCCGAGCAGCACCCTGACGTCGTTCGAGGCGCTCGCGACGGCCAGGTCGGGCTTGCCGTCGCCGTTGAGGTCCGCGACCGCGAGCAGCTGTTGCGGAATCACGGCCCCTGGCGCAAACGACGGGTCGACCCCACCGGCTCCGGCCGCTCCACCGATGAGGGCGAGCAGGCCGACAAGCCAAGCACGCATGGCGTAGGTGACGATCAAAGCCTTCGGACGTCGTACTCGTCAGAGCCTACGCCGGAACGGCCGCCGCCAATAGGCGCCGAGCGGATTCGAACCGCTGTACGAGGCTTTGCAGGCCTCTGCCTAACCTCTCGGCCACGGCGCCGCGCGCCGGCCATCGTAGCGTCGGCTAATGGCGGGGACGGCCTTCGTCGTAGCCCTTGACGTATCCAGGCGGGTAGCCGCTCACCGGCCCGAACAGGTCGCCCTGGTGCTTGATCGCCGCCGCCGTCGCGTCGAGGTTCTCGACCGGCTGCCGTTCCTCGGTTGCAAGCTCGGCTCGGTCGAGCGAGCCGATCCGCAGCCACCCTCGGAGACGCCGAAGCATCTCCTCAGTATGCGCTCTTGAACCGAGACCCCGCCGGACGGCGGCGAGGCCTCGGCTTCCTCTCGACCCCGTCCTAGTGGTGGGGCTGCGAGACCTGGTAGCAGGCCACGTCGTACTGCGAGCCCGGGTTGTAGTGGCTCTGCGCGTTCGCGAACCCGGCCGTGTTGAAGCCCGGCGGCGAGCTCGGCTGCTCCTCACAGGACTGGCTCGGCGGCCCGGTCCCGGAAGGATTCGAGGCTGCGAAGACCGGCGCTGCCACAGAGAGCGCGACAGCACACGCAAGGGCCGTGAGCATGCGCTTCATGGCACCTCCCCCCTTCGTAGGGTTACGAAAAAGGTCCTACGGAGATCGGCGGCAGCCGGTTTTACGTGTGGTGCCGCATCGCACGCCGATTAGACTCCCAGAGGTTGCCGGAACGTGGAGCTGCGGTGGAGGACAAGCGGGCGCTCATCCGCAGCGCCGCCGTGCGCGCCTTCGCGCGAAAGGGTTACCACGCCTGCCGCGTCAGCGACATCGCCGAGGATGCCGGTGTCGCGTACGGGCTCGTCTACCACTACTTCGGGTCGAAGGAGGCCGTGCTCGAGACGGTCTTCCGCGAGACCTGGCAGGCGATGCTGGACGCGATCCAGGCCGTCGAGGAGCTCGGCGAGCCGGCCCCGGAGCAGGTGCGGAAGGTGGCGGCGATCGTCCTCCGCACCTGGCGCAACGACCCCGACCTCGTGCGGGTGCTCGTGCGCGAGGTCACGCGCTCGCCCCAGCTCCAGAACGAGATCGGCGAGATCTCGCTCGCCTTCGCGGCGCTCGCGCGGATCATCGAGCGCGGCAAGGCCGAAGGCAGCTTCCGCGCCGACCTCGACTCGCGGCTCGCGGCCACGATGGTCTACGGCGCGCTCGAGGAGATCCTCACCGGCTGGGTCATGGGTCAGCTGCCCGACTCGGACGAAGACGTCGCGGCCGCCGAGCGGGCCGTCGCGGCGACCTTCGCCAACGGCCTAGCCTGATCGAACCTACCGCGGTTTCCGCCGAAACCTGCTTCTTCATGCCTTGATTGACAAATCAATCGAAATTCATAGTGGAATCCTTCGGTCGAAATTTCCGCGTTTATCGACTTGCATCTGCGGAAATAGGCGCTAGTATCGCGTCCCCCTAATTCGCGAACCTCTCGCCCAAGGAGTCACATGCAGCGACGTACGCTGGTCTGGTTGGCAGTGGCCACGCTCGCGGCGGCCGCTGTCGCGCTCAGCTTCGCCCGCGCGTCCTCCCCCCACCACGTCGCGGCCGCGAAGCGCATCCTCCAGGCTTCCTCGTGTCCCGCCGGCTCCGCCTCCGAGAAGGACGCCGACGCCAAGGGCGGCTGCCTGCCGCTGAACAAGCCCGAGGGCCCGATCGAGTCGGTGCTCGCCGCGGGCGAGCGGACCGCGCGGCAGACGATGCCGTTCGACACCGTCGCGCCCGGCGCGGCCGCGAACGCCCTCGCGCAGCGGAGCAAGAAGCCGAAGACCGGCACCGCCTGGCAGCCGGTCGGCCAGACGCCGCTTCACGCCGACTCGCCGGACTACGCCGGGAGCGACCCGGTCGTGACGGCCGGGCCGAGCATGCTCGGTTGGAAGGGCCTGTCCGGACGGATCACGGCTTTCGCGAGCGATCCGGGGAATCCGAGCCACGTCTTCGCCGCGCCCGCGACCGGAGGGCTCTGGGAGTCGACGGCCGGCGGCTCGGGCTGGCGCCAGATCGGCGACGGCCTGCCGTCGCAGTCCATGGGCGGCGTCGCGTACTCGACCGCCAACGGCGGCACGATCGTGGTTGGGACGGGCGACAACGCCGTCGGCGGCGTCGTCACGCCGTCCGGCCTCGGCGTCTACACGAGCCGGAACGACGGCCGCAGCTGGACGAAGGCGACCGGCGTCCCGGACGAGCTGACGACCTACAAGGTGACGGTCGACCCGACGAACCCGAACGTCAACTACGTCGCGACCAGTAAGGGCCTCTACCGCTCGACCGACGACGGCCTCGGCTACGCGAACGTCAACCTGCCGACCGGCTCCTGCGCCGGTGACACGACCACCGTCTCGTGCGGGTTCGCGAACCAGGTCACGGACGTCGCCGTGCAGCA
>VAXK01000040.1 GCA_005885565.1 Actinomycetota bacterium | reverse complement strand
CGGCGTGTGCTCGCGAACGTTGGCGAGGAGGTTGTCGACGATCTGGCGCAGCCGGTCGCGGTCGCCGAGCACGACGGCCTGCTCCGCGTCGAGCGAGATCGACCGCTCCGGCTCGACGGTGAGCGCGGTGTCCACGGCCTCGGCCACCACTTGGTCGAGCTCGACGGCCTCGCGCGCAAGCGGCCGCCCCTCGTCGAGCCGCGCGAGGAGGAGCAGGTCCTCGACGAGCAGGCTCATCCGCTCGGACTCGCGCGTGATCCCCGCCATCGAGCGAGCGAGGTCCTCGGGTCGCCGTTCTGCGCCGCGCGTGAAGAGCTCCGCGTAGGCGCGGATCGCCGCAAGCGGGGTCCGCAGCTCGTGCGACGCGTCGGCGACGAAGCGGCGGAGCTTCTCCTCGGAGGCGGCGCGCACCTCGAACGCCCGCTCGATCTGACCCAGCATCGCGTTCAGCGCAAGCCCCAGCCGGCCGACCTCCGTCCGCTCCTCCGCCCGCTGGACGCGCTGCGAGAGATCGCCCGCGGCGATCGCGGCGGCGGTGTTGCCGATCGCGTCGAGCGGGCGCAGGCCGAGCCGGACGACCCAGAGGCCGAGCCCGACGATCGCCGCGAGCACCGCCGCGGTGACGAGGAGCTCGACGAGGAGCAGCCGGTGCAGCGTCGAGTAGACGTCGTCGAGCGGCGTCGCGACGACGAGCATGTAGGCGATGCCCGGGTCGAGCGAGGCCCGCACCCGATAGCGCGTGCCGCCCTCCGTCGCCGGCGCGTCGAAGTAGCGCGTCGGCTCGGGCCCCTTCGCCGAGAGCTGCGAGATCGTCGCCGGCAGGCGCGGCGGCGGCCGCTCCGGCGGCGGGCCGGGGCGCGGCCGGGCGCCCGAGCCGGGGAGCTGCGAGAGGTCGGCGACGCCGGTGCTGCACACGACCCGGCCCGTCTTCCGCGTCCGGAGCTGGACGTAGACGCCGGGCACCGAGCGGGCGACCTCGTCGCACGAGGATCCGGCCGACTGGAGCACGCTCTCGACGGCGCGGTGGTCGGTCTCGAGCGAGCTGTCCGTGCGGCTGAGGAGGAAGGAACGCAGCGATGCGTAGGTCGCCACGTCCGCCCCGAGGAGCGCGATCGCGGCCAGCACGAGCACGCCTACGACGAGGCGGCGGCGCAACGACATCTCAGGCCTTCGCGTCGAGCATGTAGCCCGCCTGCCGGATCGTCCGGATGAGCGGCGGGCCGGCCGCGTCGAGCTTCCGGCGCAGGTAGCTCACGTAGGTCTCGACGACGTTCGAGTTCCCGCCGAAGTCGTAGCGCCAGACGTTCTGGAGGATCTGCGCCTTCGACAGCACACGGCGCGGGTTCAGCAGGAAGTAGCGGAGCAGGTTGAACTCGGTCGCGGTGAGGTCGATCTGCTCGTCGCCCCGGAAGACCTCGTGCCGTTCCTCGTCGAGGACGAGATCGGCGAAGCGCAGCACGTCGCCCGGCAGCTCGCCCGCGGTGCGGCGGAGGATCGCCTGGGCGCGCGCGACGAGCTCGGCGAGGCTGAACGGCTTCGTGACGTAGTCGTCACCCCCCGCGCGGAGCGCCTCGACCTTGTTCTCGGTCGCGTCCTTCGCGGTGAGGAAGAGGACCGCGGTCTTGAATCCCCGCTCCCGGAGGCGGCGGCCGACCTCGATCCCCTCGATGTCCGGCAGCATCCAGTCGAGCACGACGAGGTCGGGCTCGAAGGACGCGACCGCGCTCAGCGCCTCCCGTCCGGTCTTCGCCTCTTCGACCGCGTAGCCCTCGTAGCGGAGCGCGGTCGCGACGGCGTCGACGATCGACGGCTCGTCGTCGACGACGAGGATCTTGTGCTCGCTCACGCGCCCATCCTGGCACGCGTTCCTGTGGATCTCCTGAGAATCCGGGCGGGCCGGCGAGCGCTCGCCGGCCAGCCCGGCGGCCTCAGGGCACCGTGGGGAACTGACCGGCGTCCTCCTGCGCCTCGCGCTGGGCGCTCTCGCCGGCCTCGTGCTGCGCGTTCTCGTTCGGATGGAACGTGCCGCTCGGGGCGGCCTTGCTCGAGCTCGTGCTCGTCGTGGACGAGCCCTGGGCGCTGCTCGAGCCCGCTCCGAACGACGTCGCGCCGACGATTCCGCCGACGACGAGCGCGGCGGCGACCGCGGCGAGGGCGACACCTCTTCGTATCGTGTTCATCGGTCTCACCTCCCTTCGGCTCCCAGCCAAGCCGCGCGGCCTGAGAGGTCGCTGTGACGGGCGTGGGAGGTGGCTGAGACCCGCTCTCAGGATCCTCACAGCGCGCCCACAGGCCGTTCCGACGCGCCGCTGGTTGCCTGCGTCGAAACGACCCGGAAAGGAGCGACAATGATGCAGATCCTCGTGATCGCCAACGAGACCGTCGAGAGCGACGTCCTGCGCAACGTCCTGCCGCGGAGCGCCCGCGTGCTGATCGTCGCGCCCGCGCTGAACTCCCGCCTGCGCCACTGGGTGTCGGACGAGGACGAGGCACGGGCTGCGGCCGAGGAGCGGCTGCGCCGGTGCCTCGAGCGGCTGCGCAGCGACGGCGTCGGGGTGGCCGGCGCGGTCGGTGACGCCGATCCGCTCCAGGCGATCGCGGACGCGCTGTGCGTCTTCGACGCGGACGCGATCGTCGTCGCGACCCACCCGCCCGGCCGCTCCAACTGGCTCGCGCGCGACCTCGTCGCCCGGGCCCGGCGCCGCTTCGACCGGCCGGTCGTCCACGTCGTGGTCGACGCGGCGCGCGGGCGCGAATACGTCCGGGAGGCGGCGTAGCCATGGAGCTCCTCACCCGCCGCGAGTCCATCCTCCGCTTCGGCGGCCTGCTCGCCGCCCTCGCGGCGGGCGGCTGGAGGGTGCATTCGTCGCAGGGCGCGGACGCGGTTGCTTGCGTGCTCACGCCCGAGCAGACGGGAGGGCCGTACTACATCCCCAACGAGCTCGTCCGCCGCACCATCACCGACGGCCATACCGGGACGCCGCTGACGCTCCGGCTCGCGGTCGTCGACGCGTCGACGTGCAGGCCGATCAAGGGCGCCGCGGTCGACGTCTGGCACGCCGACGCGGCCGGCGTCTACTCGGGCTTCGGCCAAGGCACCTCGAGCCGCACGTTCATGCGCGGGATCCAGCGGACGGACGCGAAGGGCGTTGCCGTCTTCCGGACCGTCTATCCGGGCTGGTACATGGGGCGCACGGTGCACATTCACGTGAAGGTGCACGTCGGCGGTCGTGTCGTTCACACGGGCCAGCTCTACTTCCCGGACAAGCTCACCGACGCCGTGTACCGGAAGGCGCCGTACTCGAGCCGGCCCGGCCGCGACGTACGGAACGCGACCGACTCGATCTTCCGCAGCGGCGGCAGACGGCGCCGGCTACACCGGCTCGATCAGGATGGGCGTCCGCCGGTAGCGGCTGCGACTCGGCCCTACGTGCGGCAGCTCACGTTCGTGCACTGGGCGGGGTTGCCGTTCGCGCCGGCCCTGTTTCCGCCTCCGTCCGTGACTCCCGGTACGGCTTCGATGCCGAGGTCGACGTTGGCGTTCGCGCGGTTCTTGGTCAGCGTCGTCGCCGGATCGTCGACCTGGATGCCGTCGTCGCCGTTCTGAGTCGTCTCGTTCTTGGCCAGCAGCGTTCCTGTGCTCGAAGCGTCGACGAGGATGCCGTCGGTGGCGCTCCCCGAGACGACGTTCTTCTCCAGCAGGTTCCGAGCCGACGACACGAGAACGGTGATCCCCTCCTGGCCGTTCTCCGGCTGCCGGCTGAATCCGTTGCCCGTCACGAGATTCCCCAGGAGCACGTTGTCGCTCGACGTCCTGAGCTCGATCCCCTCGAAGCCGTTCCCGGTCACGACGTTGCTCACCACGGTGTCGTGGGTCGCGTAGCCGAGCGCGATCCCCGAGCCGTTGTTGCCGGTCGCGGTGTTGCGGTCGAGCTCGCCATTCGAGCCCGAGAGGTAGACGCCCAGGTTGGTGTCCGTGACGGTCACCCCGCGAACCACGTTTCCGTCCGCCGCGTTCGAGAGCAGGACGCCTGTGCCGAAGCCTTGCACTCGGCCGTCCAGGACCGTGACGGCGTCGTATCCGCCGTTGTTGTCGACGCCGCTGAACGCATGGTCGTTGGCGCCGTAGGAGATCGTGTGCCCGTTGAGATCGAGCGTGACCCCGTCCGCGCCGATCACGAGCCCGTCGCCCGGACAGCTCAGGAGGTCGCCGTGCAGCGTCGTGTCCTGGGTGATCACTGCTCCGCAGGTGACGTCGGCGGCGCGCGCCGAGCCTCCGCCGACGCTCAGCAAGAGCAACGCCGCCGCGAGCACCGCAATCGGCGCAGCGCGACGCCGCCCCCGGTAGGCCTGCCTGATCACCGTCATCGTCCTGCCTCCCCTGACCCCAGGTGGAAGGACCCAGTACACACCACTCGGCCGCGCCCTTCAAGGCGTCGGCTGGAGGCGTTTCAGTGGGCGACGTCGATGACGACGCGGCTGGGCGACGTCATCCGGAAGCCCCTGAACCCGACCTTCCGCCGCAGGCCGAGGCCGAAGGAGACAACGCCTTCGAAGTCGCCCGACTCCTTCAGCTGGACGAGGCCGCCGAAGCGCGGCGTGCGCGTGATCGGAGCGGCGCCGGCACTTGCCCGATCGACCCTCGTGTGCCGGAAGACGACGTGGAGGAACGCGGTTCCGGGCAGCCGGACCGGAAGGCCGGAGCCGTCGTGGACGACCTGCGGCACGTACCTCGCCGACCACGCGGGCGTGCCGGCGCGGAACTCGAAGACGACACGGTCGAAAGTCGAGTGGCGGCCGACGCGCACGTGCTCGAGGACGGCGGTCTGGGACGTCGTCGCCGGCCCGGCCTTCGCGAACACCGTGAACGGCGGCGTCGAGGCGCCGGCGGCGAGCACGAGTCCGATCAGCGCGGAGCGGATCACTCCGCGGAACGCTAGTCGATCAGCTTCCGCGTCATCGCGTAGATCGCGAGCCGCCAGATGACGAGGCCGAAGGCGAGGAGCGCACCGACTCTCCCCACGTCCCATACGTGCCAGCCGAAGGCCGCGTGGCGCACGAGCTCGACGCAGTGGTGGAGCGGGTTGAGCTCACCGGCGATCTGGGCCCAGCGAGGCAGCTTCGTCAGCGGGAAGAACGTACCCGCGACGAGGAAGAGCGGCGTGAGGACGGCGCTGACGATGTAGCTGAAGTTCTCGATCGACGAGGCGAAGCCGGCGATCGTGATGCCGAAGCACGCCCAGCCGAAGCCGGCGAGGAAGGCGATCAGCGGCACCGTGAGCATTCCCCACGCCGGGTCGAGGCCGAAGGCGATCGCGACGAGGAGCGGGACGCAGCCGTAGATCCCGGCGCGGATCGCCATCCAGAGCGCCTCGGCGGTGACGAGCTCCTCGGTGTCGACCGGCGCGGCGAGGATCGCGTCGTAGGTGCGCTGGAACTTGTACTTCACGAACGTCCCGAACATGGCCGGGAAGGCGCTGGAGAAGAGCACCGCGGTCGCGACCACCCCGGTGCCGACGAACTGGACGTAGTCGTAGCCTGCGACCTTGCTCACGAGCGAGCCGAAGCCGAAGCCGAACGCGAGCAGGTAGATCGTCGGCTCCACCGTCGAGGAGAAGGTCGCCGAGCGCCAATAGGAGGAGTAGTTGACGATCTCGCGGACGAGGACGCCGGTCA
>VAXK01000039.1 GCA_005885565.1 Actinomycetota bacterium | reverse complement strand
CGGGGGCACGTCCGTCGGCGCCCTCGATTCCGAGGACGGAGATGCTCGTGCCGGTGCGCCGCGTGCGGAAGCCCGCCGCTCCGGCCTCCGCCTCGACCTCGACGAGCTTCGCCGGCGGGCCGTAGACCTCGACCGCCTCTCGGCCCGCGTGCGTCGCGACGAGCTCGGACGGCCGGCCGACGGCGACGGCGTTCCCGTGCGACATGATCACGACGCTGTCGGCCAGGCGCTGGGCCTCCTCGATGTAGTGGGTCGACATGAGGATCGTCGTGCCCTCGGCGCGCAGCGCGTCGATCAGCGCCCAGAGCTCTTGCCGCACCTGCGGGTCGAGTCCGACCGTCGGCTCGTCGAGGAGGACGAGCTGCGGCTTGTGCACGAGGGCGCGGGCGATGAGGAGGCGCCGACGCATCCCGCCCGAGAGCTTGTCGGCCCGGTCGGCGCGGCGGTGGACGAGGTTCGCCATGCGGAGGGCGCGCTCGATCGCGTCGCGCCGCTCAGCCCGCCCGATCCGGTAGAGGTGCGCGAAGACGAGCAGGTTCTG
>VAXK01000038.1 GCA_005885565.1 Actinomycetota bacterium | reverse complement strand
CGCTCCGGCGGCGATCGGCACCCGCCGCCCCACCCTCGACGACGTGTACCTACGACTGACCGGCGGCCGTCTCGCCGAGGCCGCCTGAAAGGAGAGCTCCGATGACCACCCTCACCCCCGAGCTGACCCTGCCGCGGGCGCGGCCGGCCCGCAACCCGCTCGCGCCGCTCGCGACTCTCGCGCGGCGGCGCTTCCAGCTCACGGCCCGCACGCCGCGCGAGCTCGCGGTGCCGCTCATCACGCCGATCCTGTTCGCGCTCGTGATCGCGCCGGCGCTGAAGCAGGCGCTCCACACCGGCTCGGCCTACGAGTCGTTCGTCGCCACGGGCACGATCGGCCTCCTGATCCCGCTCAACACGCTCTTCTCGGGCCTGAGCGTGATCGTCGACCGCGAGAGCGGCGCCCAGCGCGAGCTGCTCGCCGCGCCGATCCCGAGGCCGTTGCTCGTGCTCGGGAACCTCGTCGTCGCGTTCGCGATCACCGCGCTCCAGATCGGAGTGCTGATCGGCGTCGCGGTGGCGCGCGGCATCCACTTCCACGTCACGGGAGCGGGCCTGGCCTGGTTCCTCGGCGCCGGCGCGCTCTTCGCCGTCGGCATGTACGGCGTCGCCGAGACCCTCGCAAGCCGGATCCCGAAGGCGGAGGAGTACATCGCCCGCGTGCCCGCGATCGGGATCGTGCCGTGGTTCCTCGCCGGCGCGCTCTTCCCGATCAAGGCGCTGCCGGGCTTCCTGACCTGGATCGCGCGCTTCCTGCCGCTCACGCACGCGCTCGCGCTCGTCCGCTACGGGCTCCTCGACGACCGAGGCGCCCTGCACGACATCTGGGGCATGAGCAGCACGGGCGCGATGGCCGGGCTCAGCCTGCTCGTCGTCGCGGGCTTCGCGGCGGTGCTCATGGCCGTCTCGATCCGCGTCTTCACGCGCTCGGCGGTCGGCTAGGGCGCGAGCCCCTTCTCCTCGAGCTCGGCGAGCGCGGCCTCGCTCTTGCCGAGCTCGAGGCTCATTCCGCGCAGGACGTGGTCGGCCTTCGTGAACTGGATCTGGTCGTACTGGACGATCTCGACGCGGTTGCCGAAGGGGTCGAGGAAGTCGAGGCGGCGGCCCGGAAGGATCTCGACGCCGGCCGCCTCGAGCGCCCGCCGGGTCGCCTCCTTGTCGTCGACGACGAGGCCGAAGTGGCGGGCCCGGTCGGGCGGCTGCGAGCGTCCCTGCATCAGCGCGAGGAACTGGTCGCCGATGTCGACGAACGCTGCGCCGGCCGACCGGCTGCGCAGCCGGAGCTCGAACAGGCGGCCGTAGAACTCGAGCGCGCGGTCGATGTCGTCGACCTCGAGCGCGACGTGGTTGATCCCGACGAGACGCGGTTTGCTCACGACAGGATGAGGTGCACGTCGCCGAACTCGTGCCAGAGGTAGTGGTGCGCTTGCGCGGCACAGTACGAGCGTTCCAAGAGCTCGGCGCCCGCGATCGCCTCAAGCATCCGCAGGTGCGACGACTCGGGCTCGTGCCAGCCGGTGAGCAGGCCGTCGACCGCCCGCACGCCTGCCTCGGGCGTGACGAGGTGGCTCGTCCAGCCTTCGCCCGGGTGGACGTGCCCGTCGGCGTCGGCGACGGTCTCGAGCGCGCGCACGACCGTCGTCCCGACCGCGATCACCCGACCGCCCCAGCCGTGGACGGCGTCGACGAGCCGCGCCGTCGAGGCCGGGACGCGGTAGCGCTCCGCGTAGGGCGGCTCGTCGTGCTCCGGCGAGGAGACGCCGGTGTGCAGGGTGAGCGGCGCGACGAGCACGCCCCGCGAGACGAGCTCGGTGACGAGCTCGGTCGTGAACGGGCGGCCGGCGCTCGGCATCTCGGCGCTCCCGGGCTCGAGCGAGAAGACTGTCTGGTAGGCCTCGATCGGCCACTCGTGCGGGACGTAGCCGTAGCTGATCGGGCGTCCGTGGCGGCGCAGGTACGCGTCGTCGACCTCGAGCTGCGCGAGCCAGAGCCGACGGCCCGCGTGGCGGGCGAGGAGCGTCGCGCCTCGCCCTTCCGGCAGAGGGATCCGGTCGCCCTCGCGGCCGCCTCGGAAGCGGTCCCCGTCCTTCGTCCTGAGCTCGACGAGCCAGCGGCCCGGCGCGATCTGCGTGGAGAGGCGGAGCTCGAGATCGCCCGCGGGGACTGCGGCCGGCAGCGTCGCCGAGGTGTTCACGACGAGGAGGTCGCCTGGCTCGAGGAACCGGGGCAGGTCGCGGAAGGCGGCGTGGACGAGGCCCCGGTCGTGGCGCGTCGCCACGAGGAGCGCGACGTCGTCGCGTCCGCGTCCGCGGACCTCTGGCGGCTCGTGCGCCTCGAGGCGGATCGGGGCCTCGACGGCGCTCATGCGAGCTCCCGCGCCTGGTAGCGGCCGCTCGGCAGCGAGCCTTCGACGAGCGCGAGCAGGCCGGGCACGCTCTCCTCGGGCGGCGGTCGGTCGGAGATGTCCTCGCCCGGGAAGGCGTCCTGCTGCATCTGCGTGCGCATGTCGCCCGGGTCGACGGTGTACACCCGGAGCTCGGGGTGCTCGGCGGCGAGGATCGCCGTGAGCTGCTCCAGCGCCGCCTTCGAAGAGCCGTAGCCTCCCCACCCCTCGTACGGTTCGACCGCGGCGTCGGAGGTGACGTGGACGATCGCCGCGTTCGGGGCCAGCCGGGGAAGCGCGAGCTGGACGAGCGCGAGCGGCGCGAATACGTTGACCTCGTAGACGCGCGCGAGCTCGTCGAGCGGATACTCCGCGAGCCGCGGCTGGGGGCTCGGCCCGAGCAGGCTCGCGTTCGATACGACGAGGTCGATGCGGTCGCCCGCAGCTTCGACGAGGGCGCGGCGGTGGTCTGTTGCGGACATGTCTCCCGGGACGGGCACGACGCCGTTCAGTCCGGCCGCGGCGCTCTGGAGCGCATCCGCGCCGCGGGCGTCGACGACGAGCGTCCAGCCACGTTTCGCGAGCTCCCGCGCCAGCGCGAGGCCGAGTCCGCGTGAGGCTCCTGTGACGATCCCTACGGGCATACGTCCAGCGTACGGCGCGGCCGGTAGGAGCCGCTACGGGAAATTGGTCCTAGTACCTTCGGCCTAGAGTCGCATGTGCAGCCGGACGACGCTGCCGGTCGGGAAGGAGCGGATCTGCACGAGATCGCAGAGCTGGTTCACG
>VAXK01000037.1 GCA_005885565.1 Actinomycetota bacterium | reverse complement strand
GGACGATCGAGGCGGGCTTCGGCCTGCCGCCGCTCGGCCACGCCGCCGACGCCGAGACGCCGCTCCTCAGCGGGCTCCTGAAGTCCTGACTACCTGAAGATGTTCACGGCGCGTGCCGCTACGAGCAGGATCGTGAGCGCCGAGAGCGCCGACTCGGACAGCATCAGCAGCTTCGCCCGGCTGCTGAGCGGCATCGTGTCGGTCGGGCTGAACGCGAGGGCGTTCGTGAACGAGACGTAGATGTAGTCGACGAGGCGCGGCTGCCAATCCGGCGCGGCGAGCTCCGGATTCTCCATCTGCGGAAACTGGAAGTCGGGCGGCGGCGGATCGGGTCGCAGCCGGCGCACGGGCCCGCCGCGGTCGAACGCCCAGTACCAGAGCCCGAACGCGATCACGTTCGTGCCCCAGACGGTGGTCGCCTTGAGGAGGAGCTGCGCGCCGCTTCGCTCCTGGCCGTGCACGAGCGAGGCGATCACCGCGAAGACGAGCAGCGAGTTGGCGAGGCTGACGAGCCCGAGCAGCGAGAGCGCGACCGTCCGTCGCAGCCCCATCTGCTCGAGCCGCCGCCGCGGCCGGTGCCAGGCGAGCGGTACCAGGAGGACGACTTCGGGCCCGACCGGGATCAGCCAGATCCACCACGCGAAGTCCCAGACCTTCCAAGACTGCGAGCGGCTGACGAGCGCGAGGACGAGCTGGAGCCCGATCACGATCGCGACCGCCGGCGCCGCCTCCCATTGCGACTCGAGCTCTTCCTCGCGCAGTGGATCGCGATCCATGGGCTTGTATCGTCGCTCTTCGCAACCGCCGGAGGGAGCTCCATGGTCAAGATCACCGGCAAGACGGACTACAGCCGCTTCGCCCGGCCGACGAGCGAGGACGAGGGGATCTGGCTCGACCACGTCGAGGTCCACCTCGTGACGCATCCGGTCGGGCAGGTCAGGGAGATGCACGTTCACGACCCGCCGCAGGACCACGTCATCGTCATGCGCTCGGGCCGGATGCGCTGGACGGTCGAGGACCAGAGCCTCGAGGCCGAGGCGGGCGACGTCGTCGTCACGCCCGCCGGCACGGCGCACGGCTACGAGGTCCTCGGAGACGAGCCCGCGCGGGTCGTCTGCATCGACTCGCCGCCTCGCGACCGGCCGTGAGGATCGTCGGTCTCGGCGGCTCGCTCGCGAGGATCTCGAGGAGCCGGGCCGCCTTGCAGGCGGCGCTCGAAGGCGCCGAGCGGGCGGGCGCCGAGACCGAGCTCCTCGACATCCGCCGATGTACCAGGGAACGATCTCCGGCGCGTTCAAGAACGCACTCGACTGGCTGCACCTGCTGGGCGATCGAGATCCGCCCTACCTCCACGACAAGGTGATCGGCCTGATCAGCGCCGCCGAGCGCATCGCAGCCGCCGCCTAGGCTCCCGCCCCGAGGCGCTCGGCGATCCGGTCGAAGAAGCCGCTCCAGCCCTTCTCGGCGGCCTCGTACACCTCGGGGCTCAGGCTACCGCGCTGCTCGAAGTGCATCTCGGTGCGGCCGTCGCCGAGGTCGGTGAGGACGACGGTGACGAGCTCGTAGACCTCGCCGGGCTGGTCGGAGACCGTGAAGACGAGCCGCTCGGGCTCGGCGACCTCGCGGTACTCGCCCTTCCAGCGGATCTCGCGGCGGCCCGGGTCGGCGAACATCGTCGCCCGCCACCGGCCGCCGGGCCTCACGTCCATGGAGACGGTGGAGAGCGGTATCTCGGACGTCGGCCCGCCGAACCAGTCGGCGAAGCGCTCCGGCTCCGTCCACTCCCGCCACACGTGCTCGCGCGGGGCGTCGAAGACCCGCGTCATCGTGATCCCGTACTCAGCCATCGCCGTCTCGGAGCCGCTGCTCGAGCTGGTCGAAGCTTCCCTGCCAGAGCCGCCGGTAGGCCTGGAGCCAGTCGGCCGCCTCCCGGAGCGGCGCCGCCCGGAGGCGCGAGGGACGGTGCTGCGCCGTGCGGCCGCGCTCGACGAGGCCGGCGCGCTCGAGCACCCGAAGGTGCTTCGAGACTGCCTGGACGCTGATGGGGAAGGGTTCGGCGAGCTCGTTCACCGTCGCCTCGCCGCTGCTGAGCCGCTCGAGGATCGCCCGGCGCGTCGGGTCGGCGAGGGCGGCGAAGGTGGTGCTGAGCTCGTATTCAACCAATGGGTTGAGTATAGTGGCCCGTCCGTCGGAAGCCACGAGAGGAGAGAGCATGGGGAGGATCGTCGTCACGGAGTTCGTCTCGCTGGACGGCGTCATGGAGGACCCGGGCGGGTCGGAGGACTTCAAGTACGGAGGCTGGACGTTCGAGATCACGAGCGGCGAGGAGGGCGGGAAGTTCAAGCTCGACGAGACGTTCGCCTCGGACGCGCTGCTGCTCGGACGCGTGACGTACGAGGGCTTCGCCGAGGCGTGGCCGTCCCGGGAGGGCGAGTTCGCGGACAGGTTCAACCGCATGCCGAAGTACGTCGTCTCCTCGACGCTCGAGGCGGCGGAGTGGGAGAACTCGACCGTGCTCCGCGGCGACCTCGCCGATGAGGTCGCGAAGGTGAAGGCGAAGCACGACCGCGACGTCGTCGTCCACGGCAGCGCGCAGCTCGTGCAGGGCCTGCTGGAGCGCGACCTCGTCGACGAGCTGCGGCTGATGGTCTTCCCCGTCGTCCTCGGCGCCGGCAAGCGCCTGTTCGGCGAGACGAGCGACCAGAAGCGCTTCGAGCTCGCCGACACGAAGACGGTCGGCGAGGGCGTCGTCATCATCGTGTACCGACGGAGCTAGACGCTTCGCGGCGGCGCGGTCGAGTCGCGGACGACGAGCCGCGTCGCGAGCTCGAGGTGGAGCGTCTCGAAGCGCTGCCGCTCCAGGAGCCGGATCAGCAGGCTCACCGCCGTGCGGCCCATCTCCGCGAGCGGCTGGCGCACGGTCGTGAGCGCGGGCGTCACGATCGTCGCGTGCTCGACGTCGTCGAACCCCACGACCGACAGGTCCTCGGGAACGCGGAGGCCACGGGCCCGCGCCGCCTGGATGGCGCCGATGGCGATGTTGTCGTTGAATGCGAAGATCGCGGTCGGC
>VAXK01000141.1 GCA_005885565.1 Actinomycetota bacterium | reverse complement strand
AGTCGTCCGGGGAGAGCTCGACGCGGTGGAACGGGTTGTCGGGCGACGCGGTCGTCTCGTCGACGCGTGGCGTCGAGACGAGGAAGGCCCCCTCCGGCCGGAGGACGCGGGTGACCTCGGCGAGGAAAGCCTCGACGTCCTCCACGTGCTCGATCGTCTCGAAGGAGCACACGACGTCGAATGAGTCGTCCGGCAGGTCGAGGTCGAGCAGGTCCCCGACCCGAAACTCGACGTTCGGCCGGGAGTAGCGCTCTCGCGCGTACGAGACGGCACCCTCGTCCCGGTCGACGCCCACCACCGAGGCCGCGACCTGAGCAAGGTGCGCCGTGCCGTAGCCGACGCCGCAGCCGGCGTCGAGCACGGCCCGGTCGCGGCACCATGGAAGGGCGAACTCGTAGCGCTTCAGGTGCAGCGCGACGATCCCGGGGGACGTCTCGTCGGGAACGATGCGCTCGGGGTACGTCAAGGCGCTCAGTATCCTTGCAGCCGCCGTGGGAGCCCTCAGACGCCTGCCTCTCGAAGGGGCGATCCGGGTTGCGATCCCCACCACCATCGTCACCGTCGCGCTCGGCTCGAACTGGTCGCCGTCCGTCCGCTCGGTCGCCGCGCCGCTGTGGCGGCTGAGCCTGGTGACGCTCTGCGGGCTCGCGATCGTCTGGGCCGCTCGTCACGCCGGATGGCGGGGCCTCCGGGACGGGGTGCGGACGCCGGCTCACGCGGCCGCGGCGGTCTTCGCAGCCGTCGCGGCGGCCTCGACGCTGTGGTCGACCGACCCGCGACTGACCCTCGAGCGGACGCTCTCGTTCGGCCTCGCGCTCCTCGCCGCCGCCGCCCTCGGGCTCGGGAGCAGCCGCCGCCCGGACGCCGTCGAGCGCCTGCTCCTCTCGGTGCTCGCCGGAGCCGTCGCGGTCGCGCTCGGCTCGAACTNCGACGATCCCGAGCCGCTACCGCGGGATCGGGCAGAACCCGAACACGGTCGTGATGCTCTTCGCCGTGACGACGCCGCTCGCGACCTGGATCGCCGTCCTCGGCCGGGGCCGCCGACGGCTCCTCGGCGCGCTCGCGTTGCTCCTGCTCGTCGGCTCGATCGTCGGCTCCGGCTCGCGGGGCGCCCTCTTCACCGCCGCGCTCGGGGCGCTCGTGCTGCTCGTCGTCTACGCGCGGGGCGCGCGGCAGCGGCTCCTCGCCGCCGCCGGCGTCGCGGCCGCGACGGCCGCCGCCGTCGGGCTGGCCCAGATCCCCCAGCCGAACCCCGCCGCGACAGGCCCCTCGCCGACGGCGTGCGTCCGCTGCAAGCTCAACCCCCACGACGCCGACCGCTGGCTCCGGCTCGAGGACGAGCTGGACGCGCCGGCGGGGCCGGGCCATCCGGGGCAGCGGCGGACCTTCCTCGCCTCGACCGGCCGCGGGCAGGCGTGGGAGGGTGCGATCGACCAGGGAGAGCAGCGCCCCGTCGCCGGCTACGGCTTCGGCACCGAGGACGTTCTTCGGCGGGTCGCCCGAGAGCTCGTACGTCGGGATGTTCCTCCAGTTGGGCCTCGTCGGGCTGGCGCTCCTCCTCGTCCTCGCGGCCGCGCTCGTCCGCGGCTCGGTGACGGCGCTGCGACGGCTCGACCGGCGGGACGGGCGGATCGCCGCGGCGTGCACGGCCGTCCTCGTGACCGGGCTGGCGCTCGGCGTCGTGCAGTCGTCGCTGTACTCGGTCGGGAACACGGCGACGGTCGCGACGTGGACGTGCGCCTTCCTCGGCCTGGCGCTGGCGCCGCGGCCGGCGAGCGACCCATGAGCCGGAACGGCCGGCGGCCACGGCCGAGGCTGCTCGTCTTCAACCAGTACTACTGGCCGGGCGTCGAGGCCACGGCGCACCTGCTCTCGGAGCTGTGCGCGGCCCTGGCGGCCGAGTTCGAGGTCACGGTCGTCACCGGCCGCGTGGCGGCCCCCGGCGGCGAGCCCGGCCGCGCCGTCCACGAGGGCGTCGAGATCGTCCGCGTCAACTCGACCGCCTACGACCGGAGCGCCCTCTCCCTGCGGGCGCTGAACTACGCCACCTACCTGGCCCAGTCGCTGCGCGAGGGCATGGCGGCCGAGCGCCCCGACGTCGTCCTCTGCATGACCGACCCGCCGATCATCGCCGACGTCGCGCTCCTCGTCGCCCGGCGCTTCGGCGCTCCGCTCGTGGTCGTGAGCCAGGACGTCTTCCCCGAGATCGCGGTCGAGCTCAAGCGCCTCGAGAATCGCGTCGTGATCGAAGTGCTCCGGCGGGCGATCGCCGGCTACCTCGAGCGGGCCGACCGCATCGTGGCGATCGGCGACACGATGCGCGAGCGGCTCGAGCGCAAGGGCGCGCCGCCAGACCGGCTGCGCGTCATCCCGAACTGGGTCGACTCGAACGTGCTGACGCCGCAACCGCGCCAGAACGAGTGGGCGGTGGAGCATCGCCTCGCCGACCGCTTCGTCGTCATGCACTCGGGCAACGTCGGCTACGCGCAGAATCTCGACGCGCTCGTCCGGGCCGCGACCTTCCTCCGCGACCTCGACCGGCTCTCGATCGCGATCGTCGGCGACGGCTCGAGGCGCGAGGAGCTGATGGCGCTCGCACAGCTGCTCGAGACCGAGCAGGTCTCCTTCCTGCCCTACCAGCCGCGCGAGGTGCTGCCGCTGTCGCTCTCCGCCGCCGACGTCCACGTCGTCGGGCTGGCCCGCGGCCTCTCGGGCTACGTCGTGCCGAGTCGTCTCTACGGGATCATGTCCGTCGGGCGGCCCGTCATCGTCGCGGCCGATGCGACGAGCGAGACGGCGCAGCTCGTCGAGCGCGTGGGGTGCGGCATCGTCGTGCCGCCCGGGCGGCCGGAGCTCGTCGCGCGGGAGATCCGGCGGGCCTACGACGGCGACCTCGACCTCGTCGAGATGGGGCGCCGTGCGCGCGAGTACGTCACGGCCGAGGCCGACCGGAGCGTCGCCGTCGGGCGCTACCGCGACCTCCTGCTCGATCTCGTCGGGCGGCCGGGCACGTGAGGCGGTGGCTCGCCGTCGCCGGGGCGGTGGTCCTCGCGCTGGCGGCCCTCGTCGTCGTCGGGCGCCACGAGCGCTCTCGCCACGCCGCCTCCGAGAACCGCAAGATCGCCGAGATCCGCCGCCTCGTCGGCCCGCTCGACTCGCCCTCCCTCGACGCCTTCCGGCTCCTGCCGCAGTTCAGCTGCCTGCTCTACAAGCGGCGCGACAACCGGTTCGCCCTCGAGCTCTGCGTCGACGCGCAGGGGCGCGTCGTCGAGGCGATCGACCGGCGCGGGCGGACGCCCCGGATCGCGAGCCTGCGGGAGGATCCCTCGCACGCGACGGTGCGGGTCGAGCGCGCCGAGGTCGACCGCCTGCTCCGCAAGCTGGGGGCGCTGTCGTAGCCGCGTCGACGGGACGGCGGATCGATGCGCTCTACCTGCGCACGATCCAGCTCGTCCTCGTCGCGCTCGTCGTCACCCTGACGTTCGCGTCGAGCATCAACAACAGCTTCCTCCTGCTCGGCCGGGCGTTTCGCTTCCCGCTCCTCTTCGAGCTCGCGCTCGTCGCGGTCGCCTACACGACGTGGCGATTGCCGCGTCGCCGGCCGCGGGCGGGGCCGTTCGTCGCCCTCGGCGCCTTCGTCACGCTCGCGCTCGTCTCGTCGGCGTGGTCGGCCCGGACCGGGTGGACGGAACGGCGTTCCGGTGCGCTCCTCCTGCTCGCCGTCGCAGGATCCGCGCTCGCGGCCGCGACCGCCGCCCGGCCCGAGGCGGTCCGGCGGATTCTCGAGGCGCTCGTCGCGGCGGCGGCGATCGTCGCCCTGCTCGGGCTCTACCTGCTCTGGGTCTCGCACGAGCAAGCGGTGCAGAGCGCGAGCGTCCAGTATCCGGCCCGCTACCGGGGAATCGGCCAGAACCCGAACACGGTTCCGCTGCTCCTCGCGCTCGCCGTGCCGCTCACGCTCTGGCTCTGGACGGAGGCGCGCGCGCGCTCGCGGAAGGCGCTCGTCGCCGGGGCGCTCCTCCTCTTCGACGGCTCGATCGTCGCCTCGGGCTCCCGCGGCGCGCTGATCGCCGCGCTCGCGGGCGCGATCGTCTGGGTCGTGACGCTCCGCCGGCCCTGGCGTCTCCGCCTCGCGCTCCTCGCGGCGGCGGCGACCGTCTTCGCTGCGGACGTGGCGATCACGCAGATCCCGAAGCCGCTGTCGCCCGCGGCAGTGCACGGAGCGAGCGGACCGCATCGCGTCGTGAAGGACGCGGAGCTCGTCGTCCCGCTCGAGGACGAGCTCGGCCGGCCGGGCAAGGGGGCGCCGCCGATCCGGCGCACGCTCTTCGGCACGAGCGGCCGGGCACGCGCGTGGGACGGCGCGCTGCACCAGATCGCGCGGCGGCCCGTCGCCGGGTTCGGCTTCGGGACGGAGCAGTTCGCCTTCGTCGACCGCTACTACGGCTTCGACAGCTCGGTCCCGGAGAACTCGTACCTCGGGGTCGCCCTCCAGCTGGGCGTGGTCGGCCTCGCGGCGCTCCTCATTCTCCTCGGCGCGCTCGCGGCGGTTGCCGTGCGCGCCCTGCGCACGCTGACCGGCCGAGCCCTGGCGGCGGCGCAGGCGTGCGCGTCAGTCGTGGTGGCCGGCGTCGTGCTCGGCTTGACCCAGTCGTACCTGACCTCGCCCGGCAACCTCGCCAGCTCGACGTTCTGGATCGCCGCGCTCTGCCTTCCGGCGCTGGCGGCCGAGAACGTCTAGAAGGCCGAGCAGGGCGAGCGCCACGAACGCGACGTAGAGGCCGCGAACCGGCATCGCGTAGCGCGCCTCGACGTGGTGGACGGCGTTCACGAGCGTGAAGAGGACGAGAAAGAGCGCGAGGGCGCGGCCGGCCCCGCCGAGCCGGAA
>VAXK01000140.1 GCA_005885565.1 Actinomycetota bacterium | reverse complement strand
CCGGCATGGGCGGCGGGTCGCTGATGACGCCGATCTTGATTCTGTTCTTCGGCTTCAAGCCGACCTACGCCGTCGGCACGGACATTCTGCACGGCGCGATCTTCAAGACGTTCGGCGCCGTCCGGCACCGGAAGCTGGGGACCGTGCACGCACGGCTCGCGCTGTGGATGTTCGCGGGCTCGGGGCCGATGTCGCTCGCGGGGATCGGCGTCGCCGCGATTCTCGCGCACTACTACGGCGACAGCGCCCAGTCGGTGGAGGCGAAGGCGATCGGCGGGGCGCTGCTGCTCGGCGGCGCGGGCCTGTTCGCGAAGGCGTTCCTGCGGCCGAGGTCGGACGACGGCCGCGAGCTCTCCGTCCTCTCCCGGCGCGACAAGACGATCGCGTTCTGGCTCGGCTTCAGCGGCGGGTTCATCGTCGGCCTCACCTCGGTCGGCAGTGGGACGTTCTTCGGGCTCGTGATGCTCGTCGTCTATCCGCTCGCCGCCCGCCGGATCGTGGGCACTGACATCTTCCACGCCGCCGCGCTCCTGTGGGTGGCCGGCTTCGGCTACCTCGCGCTCGGCAAGGTCGACCTGCACGCGATGGCCTGGCTCCTCGTCGGCTCGATCCCGGGGGTGCTGATCGGGAGCCAGCTCGGCGTCGGGCTGCCGGACCGGCCGCTCCGCGCCGCGCTCGCGACGACGCTCGTGCTCTCGGGCGTGAAGATCGTCGGCGCGCCGGAGTCCTCATGGATCATCGTCGGCGCGCTCATCGCCGGGGCGCTCGCCCTCGGCGCCTGGAAGCTCGCGCAGCGCGAGGCGCGGCGCCCTTTGCCGGTTCGCGCGGGCGACTGAGCTCAGAAGACGGCTTTCCCGGCCTCCGCCAACTGTCTGCGCGCCGCCAGAAGCTCCTGTTTGGCGCCCAGGAAGTCCGCCTGGAAGTCGGTCAGCTCGTGCGCGACGACGAGACCCGGCCCCGCCTGCTCGCGCACGCCGTCGTGGACGAGCGCCTCATGCCACTGCGCGGCCCGATCGAGGAGATCCTGGTAGTCGGCCCGTGGGATCGCGGCCCGAGGCTTCGTCTCGGTCAGTAACTCCCCGAGATGCTTGGCGGCGGCGACCCGGGCGCCCATGTTCGGAATCTTGCCGTCGGCCTTCGCGGAGAAGCGCTTCAGGATCGTCTTGATGATCGACGTGTGGTCGAAGACCGTGTGCGATGTCTGCTTCTGTGCCACCCATGGCGAGACGACGAGTGCGGGCACGCGTGGCCCATAGTGCCTGAGCGCCGGGTGATCGTCCGCGGCCTCCGGTGGCTGGACATGGTCGAAGAAGCCGCCGTGCTCGTCATAGGTGATGACGAGGAGCGTCTTCTCCCAGGCCGGGCTTCTGACGACGGCGTCGAAGAGCTGGAGGACGAGCTTCTGACCGGCGCGGAGGTCGGAGGGCGGGTGGTCGTCGTTCGAGCCGGCGGGGCCGAAGGTGAGGTCGTAGAAGTTCGGGTCGATCCACGACACTGCCGGGAGGTCGCCGGCCCTTGCGCGCTCGAGGAAGCTGCGGTGGCCGAACACGTCACGCCGGTCGAAGTAGGCGGGGACGGTCTCCACGCTGAGCCCGTACTCGGGGTCGATCAGCCAGATGATGGGAACGTAGTCGTGCGAGTACCAACGCCATTGGTCGTCCTTGAGGTGGCGCACGAACGTGGGCAGGTTGTAGGGGCGCGGGGGCTTGAGGTTGTCGCGCGTGCCGTTCGAGGTCCCGGCGGCTGCGTAGCAGCGGTTGGGCATGGTGGCGCCGCGCACGGAGCAGAACCACCGGTCGCAGACGCAGAACTGCTCGGCCAGGAACGCGTAAACGGGTAGCTGCTCCGCCGTATGGCACGCCATCACCACCGCGGGGTTGCCTACGAGCGGGCCCCGGCGGGTCTTCATGTAGTTGCTGACGAAGCCGCCGCTGTCGTTCGCGAGCTGCTCGTCGACGCACCAGCCCGAGTGGCAGGGATCCTGCGCCTTCACGAGCTTGGTGCTCGAGGCCCGATGGACGCGGTACGTCTCGCCGCGGTACTCGTTCGTCATCTCCCGGGTCGGCCCGTCGACGTCGGCTCGCTCCTGCTCGAGCGTCAGGAAGCCGAGCATGTGGTCGAAGGAACGGTTCTCCATCATCAGGACGACGATGTGGTCGATCTTCTTCAGGTTCTCGTCTGCAGCCGTCATCTGCCCTCCTCTGCACGTCGTCGCGCCCGTCGGTGAAGCGACTCGAAGAGCGGCGGGCTCCCCTCGCTCGTCTTGCTCCACTCCTCGATCAGCTCGTCGAGCTCCTGCCGCAGGCTCTCGCTGTCCGTCTCGTCGGCGCAGGTCACTTGCCACAAGACCCGAGCGCGATTCTCCACCGCCCGGTAGCGGCTGCTCGCCTTCCGGTGCTCGGCCACCTGCCCGGCCGGGTTCGTGAACGTCATCAGCGCCGACGCGACGGCGGCGCCGAGGGCGAAGACCGCCGCCGCGATCCTGTAGTGGGCGAGCGCAGACGCGCCCGCCACCGCCGCGAGCGCCGTCGTCGGTACGCCGAGCGCGAAATAGATCCGGCGCCAGGCGCTCGTCGCCATCCGGTGAGCAAGCGCCGAGCAAGCCGTCTCACGTTCGATGCGCCTCGCCTCAGCCTCGATCGCCGCACCAACACGATCAGCACTCACAGCCGCCCATCCCGCCGGTGATGAACGCGACCGGCATCGCGCCTGCCGTTGCCCCTGGGCGACATTCTCTGCTTTCAGGGCCGTGGTTACAAGTGGCTGCGCGGCACTCCTCCGTAGAATCGGCGCCCGTGCGCGCCGTCTGGGTCAGCTTCGACACGATCGGCCGCGGCTGCCTGCTTGCGGCTCGCGAGTCCGGTGCCGAGATCGTCGGCGTCGTCACCCTGCCCGGGCCGATCGACCCCAACCGCTCCGGCCAGTGCTCCTTCGACGACGTCGGCGCCCCGGTCGTCGAGACGGACGACGTCAACGCGCCGGAGACGATCGAGGCCGTTCGCGCGCTCCGGCCGGACGCGATCTTCGTGATCGGCTGGTCGCAGCTCGTCCGCGCCGACTTCATCGCGCTCGCGCCGGGGGCCGTCTACGGGATGCACCCCACCCTGCTGCCCCGCCACCGCGGCCGGGCGCCGATCCCCTGGACGATCCTGTCCGGCCTCGCGCGGACCGGCGTGACGCTCTTCGAGATCGTCGACCCAACGGCCGACTCGGGGCCGATCGTCGGCCAGGTCGAGGTCGCGGCACGTCGAGCTCGTCCGCGAGCTCGTGCCGCAGCTGGTGTCGGGCACCGTCACGAAGACTCCCCAGGATCCGAGACAGGCGAGCACATGGCCGAAGCGGACGTCCGCCGACGGGATCATCGATTGGGAGACGCGGGCGCCCTACCTCTACGACTGGGTCCGGGCTCAGACCCGGCCCTACCCGGGCGCGTTCACCTTCCTCGGCGAGGAGAAGGTCGTCGTCTGGCGCGCTCGCCCGGTCGAGTGGAGGGGCGAGGCGCCCGCGGGCACGGTCGTCGACGCCGGCCCGGTCGTCATGTGCGGCGAGGGTGCGCTGCTGCTCGAGGAGGTCGAGACGAGCACGCCGCTCGAGGTCGGAGCGCGGCTCGGATGAGAGTCCTCGTCCTCGCCGCGCACCCCGACGACGAGATCCTCGGCATGGGCGGCACGATCGCGCTCCACGCGTCCGTGCGCGGCGACGAGACCCGGATCGTCTGCGTGACGGACGGCAGCTCGTCGCAGTACCCGAACGACCCGGAGCTCCGCGAGCGGAAGAACGACGAGGCGCGCCGCGCCGCCCGCGAGCTCGGTGTGGACGACTACGTGCACCTCGACCTGCCGGACATGCGCCTCGACACCGTGCCCCACGTGGACGTGAACCGGCTCGTCGAGGAGCACGTCCGCGAGCTTCGGCCCGAGGTCGTGTACACGCCACACCCGGACGTGAACCGCGACCACGTGGTCCTCTTCGACTCGGTGATGGTCGCGACGAGGCCGGTCCCGGGCCACCCGGTGCGCCGCGTCCTCACGTACGCGCCGACCTCGAGCACCGAGTGGACGCCGGCTGGCCGTAACTGGTTCATCCCGAACTGGTTCGTCGACGTCGGGGAGACGATCGAGCGGAAGCTCGCCGCGTTCGCCTGCTACGAGACCGAGCGGCGCGAGTACCCGCACCCCCGCTCCGAGCGCGCCCTTCGCGCGCACGCCGAGTTCTTCGGCGCGTCCTGCGGCTGCGAGTACGCGGAGCCGTTCGTGCTGGTTCGGGGCCTGGAAACGCACCCGGCTCCATAGAATCGCCCGCGCGTGGCGCGGCTCGTGTCGACCCTGCTCGTCCTGGGTCTCCTCGGAGGCACGGCCGCGGCCTTTGCGGTCACCGAGCACCTGAAGCTCGTCCGCAGCCCGATCTTCCGGACGCAGGTCGACAACAAGGTCTTCTCGCCGGTCTGCAGATGCTCGACGCAGAAGGCCCGGATCCGCTTCCAGCTCCGCCGCGCCGACCGGCTCACGCTCAGTATCGAGGACGGCGATCACAAGGTGGTCCGCACGATCGTCGCCGGCCACCCTGTCAGGCGCGGCGGCTTCGGCCGCTACTGGGACGGACGTGACGATTCCGGCGCTGTCGTGCCGGACGGGGTCTACGCGCCGCGCGTCCACCTCGCGCACCAGCACCGCACGATCGTCCTGCCGAACCCGATCACGGTCGATACGAAGCCGCCGCGCGTGACGGTGGCGAGTTGGATCCCGCGCCGCCACGTCCTCACGCCCGACCGCAACTTCCTCCACGAGCGGCTCGAGGTTCGCTACCGCGTCAGCGAGCCGGCGCACGTCATCCTCTACGTCGGCGGCACGCTTCGCTCCCGCAGCCGCTCGCAGAAGACGACGGGGGTCGCGCGCTGGTTCGGCCACGTGAACGGCCGCGGCGTGCCGGCGGGCCGGTACCGCGTGACGCTCGCCGCACGGGACATCGCGGGGAACCTCTCGCGCACCGTGGTCGTCGGGACGCTCTTCGTGCGCTACGTCCGGCTGCCGCACTCCGTCTATCGGGTGCAGGCCGGCACGCGGTTCGGCACCCACGTCCTCACCGACTCCCGCGGCGTCCTCTGGC
>VAXK01000139.1 GCA_005885565.1 Actinomycetota bacterium | reverse complement strand
CGGCTCGAGCCCGGCGTCTCGCACCAGCTTCGTCGTGTACGGCGAGACCGTCCGCACCCCGTCTGCACGGTGCAGCGCAGCCAGCGCGACGCGGTCGGCGACCGGCGAGAGCACGCGCCGAAGCGGCGACCCGTAGAGCCGCGTGGACGTGCGCCAGTCGCCGTGGACGTCGACGAGCACGGGCGTCCTCTTCCCGACTGCCGCCCGGCCCGCGAGCGCCGCCGCCGCCTCGTAGGCGCTCTGGGCGGCAACGGCGTCGGGCCGGAAGCGGACGAGCTCGCGCGCGATCCGCGGCGCGAGCGACGCCCAGAAGCGCGCCCCGTCGAGCGGTCGCGGCGGCACGAGCTCGAAGATGTCGTCACCGCCCTCCCCGCTCGCGAGCACGCGGAGGTCGACCTCCGCCGCGAGCGCGTCGAACTTCCGCTGCAAGCTCGCCGAGAGCGGCAGCCGGTAGCGGGTGCGTCCGACCATCAGGACTCGTGGGCGGATGCAACCTCCTCCAGCAGCGCTTCGAGGCGCCCGTAGATCTCGTCCGGCGAGAACCGCGCCACCGACGCGACCGCCGCCGCGCGCAGCCGCTCCTGGAGCGCCTCGTCGTCGAAGTAGCGGCGAATCGCGCCCGCGAGCGCCTCGGGGTCGTTCATCGGGACGAGGAGCCCGTTCTCGCCGTCGCGGAGGATCTCGGTGACACCGCCGACGTGGGTGGCCAGCACCGGCGTCCCCACAGCCAGGGCCTCGACGACCATGTGCGGGAAGTTCTCCCAGCTCGAGGACAGAAGCGCGGCGTCGGCCGCCCGGAGGAGCTCGAACACGGCCTGCCGCGGCTGCGGGCCGAGGAACCGCGCGCGGCCGTCGAGCGGCATCGAGCGCGCGAGCTCCTGGAGCCGCTCGAGGTACGGCCCCTCGCCGGCGAGGACGAGCGACACGTCCGGATTCCGCACCACCGCCTCGAGCGCGACGGGGATCGCCTTCTGCGGGACCATGCGGCCGGCGAAGACCAGCGTCCTCCCCTCCAGGCCATGGCGTCGCCGCAGCTCCTCCCGCTCTCCGAGCTCCGGAGGCGAGACCGGGTTCGGGATCACGACGACCTTCTCCGTCGGCAGCCCCCAGCCGAGCGCGAGCTCGCGCAGCGCCTCGCTCGGGATGATCACGCGCCTCGCGCGGGCGAGCGCCAGGTCGCGGATGCGCCGCAGGACGCCGATCCGGATGCCTCGCGCGTCCTGGAAGGCGCCGAGGTCGGCGCCGAAGAGCCGCCAACGTAGTGAGCGCTCAAAAACCGGGTCCGAGGTGAGCTTGAGGACGATCGGCCTGCGCGCGAGCGCGGCGCCCAGGCTCGAGCGGCCGATCATCCCGGTCGAGTAGACGATGTCCGCCTTCCGCGCCAGCCGGGCCACGAGCCGGGCGGCGATGACGTGGCGCCACACGAGCGGCGTGCGCCGCGACGCCCAGTGCACGGCGTAGCGCTCGGGCGCCGGCGCGCAGTCGGCCATCGTCACGGCAGCGACCCCGTGACCCCGCCGAAGTAAGTACTCACAAACCTCGGGCGCGTGGCTCGCCGGCCCTCCCACGTCCGGGGGCCACATCCCGGAGACGACGAGGACGTTCACGCCCGCGCCACCACCGCGGCGACGAGCGCCCGGAGCAGCCCATGCGGGTCGTGGAGGATGCGGAAGCCGTTCTCGACGACGCGCCTCGTCGCCTCGTCGAGCGGGACGACGGAGGCCCACGACGGGTCCACGATCCCCACCTCGAGCTCGAGCCCCGACCGAAGCGCGAGCCGCCGCTCCGTCAGTGGGCCAAGGCGCTCGGTGCGCACGATCCGCGTGGCGCCGAGCGCCTGGATCCACTCGGCGTGCTGTGTGTAGGCGGTCACGTCCTCGGCGAGCAGGATGAGCTTCGAGCCAGCGAGGCCCGCGCCGAGGATGTCGCGCCGGCCGGGCGCCCACGCCGCGACGCGCGCGACGATCGAGTCAGGGGGCAACGACGTCGGCGGGACGCGGCTGCGGCCCCGTCCTCGGCTCCCGCCGCAGCCGAACGAGGAGCACCGTCCAGACGGCCGCAAACGCGCACGCGGCGATGAGGAAGCCGCCCGCGGCGCCCGTCGCCCCGTACAGCGAGCCGAGTACGAGGAGCGACGGGATCAGCACCGCGATCTCCGTCCCCTGCGCGAGCAGGCGCAGGCCCGGCCGTCCGATCGAGACCGGGAAGGACTTCGCCCACCCCCAGATCACCTGGATCGCCGCGACGAGGAGGATGATCCGGGCCGCGTTCGTCGCCGGGGCCGCTTTCTGCCCGTACGCGATCCGGAGCAGATGCGGCATGAGCCAGAGGAGCGGCGGCAGGATCACCGCCATGAGCAGCGCCGCGCCGGTGACGTAGCGGCGCAGCATGCGGTAGGCGCGGTCGCTGCGGCCCTGCTCGACGTGGTGCGTCTGCTCGGTGAGCAGGATCAGCCGCACGGGCGAGGAGAGCGACGCGAACGCCGACTCGGGCACCTGGCCGATGCGGAGGTAGCTCACCTGCTGGGGTCCCCTCACGACGCCGAGCAGGAGCGTGCCGAGCAGCCCGCGCATCGGGCTCAGCACCGAGCCGAGGCTCGACTGGACGACGAAGCGGCGGAACGGAAGCTTGTCCTCTCCGAGCGGGACCGCGTCGGCCGCCGGGAACTTCCGCAGCGCGACGAGCGCCGCTGCGCCGATCGCCGCGGTCGCGAGCACCTGGGCGGCGAGGAGCGCGATCACCGTCTCGAGCACGCCGAAGGCCGCGCCGACCGCGAGCGCGGCGAGCCGAAGGCCCATCGAGATGACGAGGAAGGCCGCCCGCACGTCGTAGCGCCGCCTGACGATGAGGGCCGCCGCCGCGATCCCTTCCGGCGCCTGCGCGATCGGCAGGAACGCCGAGACGAGCATCGGCCCGGCGAGGCCGTGCGCCCAGATGAGGTGCGAGAGCGGCGCGAGGATCGCGACCCCGATCCCGCCGAGGAGCCCGCCGACGAGCTTCAGCGAGATCCCGACCCGGAAGACGCGCCGAAAGCGCCCCCAGTCCGCGCGAGCTTCGTAGCGGAAGCCGTACTTGATCACCGCCTCGTCCACGGTGAGGTCGGCGAAGAGCTGGAAGAACCCCGTCGCGGCGAGGACGAGCGCGAGCAGGCCGAAGTCGTACGTGCCGAGCTCCCGGAACGCGACGACGCTGCCGAGGAACCCGAGCGCGGCGGAGAGGTACACGCCGGCCGCGGTCGAGGATCGGCGCCAGAAGACCGGCGAGCGCATGAGCGAGAGGCCAGTATAGAGAGGCGCCAGGTGCCCTCCCGAGCCCGCTCCCACCCTCCACAGGTCGCATTCGTCTACCCGAACCCGCGCGCCGAGCTGGCGGCCGCCGTCGCCCGCGGCGAGGCGCCCGACAGCACGCTTCTCGGCCAGAACCACCTCGGCGGGCTCGGCATCGACGCGCGGCTGCACGACCCGGCGCTGACGCGGCGCCGGAGCGGCCGGCTGCGCTGGCACCTGCGCGAGGTCACCCTGCCGTGGGAGCTCGGTGACGCCGACG
>VAXK01000138.1 GCA_005885565.1 Actinomycetota bacterium | reverse complement strand
CGTCCACCACGACCACCTCGAGCTCGGCGTCCGGCTGGTCCTGCGCGGCGAGGGCGCCCAGGCAGCGGTCGAGGAGCGACGCGCGATTGTACGTCGGAACGACGACGCTGAGCTCGATCAGGTCATCCTCCCATCCGCATCCGCCGCGCAGCGATCGCGCGGACGATCTCGAGGAACGGCCGGGCGTCCTGCTCCGGGCGCAGGGACTCGTTCGCCGCGTGGCGCAGCCAGCAGGCGTGGAAGCAGAGGTCCGCCACCGCGTCGTCGAGCGCCAGCGCATCCCTGAAGCGCCGCTCGTGCTCGTCGCGAGGCGCCGCGAAGAAGGCCGCGACGCGGTCCGCGAACCCGCGCGTCGCCGCCTCGGCGTCCGCGAGGGCGTAGAAGAGGTCGGCGAGCGGAAGCGCGAGCGGCGCCGCGGTGTCCCAGTCGACGACGGCGATCCGGCCGTCCCGCGCGACGAGCACGTTCGCGCTCGTCAGGTCGTTGTGCGCCGCGACGAGCCTCACGGGCTTCCCTTCGGCGGCGTGCCCCATGCGCCCGAGCTCGGCGACGTACGAGTCCGGGAGCCCGACGGCCCCGGCCGGAGCGAGCAGCTCGCGCTCGAGGAGCTCGCGGGAGAAGGCCATCTCGGCCGCGGTCGCGAGGTTCCAGCGCAGGAGCCAACCCGCGATCCGCTCGACGAGCGCGTCGCGGTCGCCGGGCCGCTCGGCGAGGAGGACGGATGCAGGCCGCCCCTCGACGCCGGTCGTGACGAGGAGCGGCCGACCGCCGAGCTCGCCCTCCTCGACCACCTCCGGCACGTCCGCGCCCGCGGCCCGCGCCGCCGGGCCGAGCTCGGCGAGCGCCCGGCCCTCGGTGAGCTCGCGCCGAGCGGGCAGCCCCGCGCCGACCTTCGCGGCGAGCTCGAGGCGCTCCCCGTCGAGGAGGAATGCCGCGCCGGGCGCAGCCACCACGGTCGTTCCCGAGCCACGCGCCCGCAGCCACGCGCCGAGCGGCCGCGATCCGGGAGGCCTCGCGATCGCCGCCGGCGCGGCGAGCTCGAGCGCGCGCCCGGGCGCGACCCCCGCGAGCCGTCCGCGCGGCGAGGCCGCGACGGCGCCGAGGGCCCAGCGCACGGCGGCACGTTCCGCCGGCACGAGGCGGCCGCCGATCTCGAGCACGCTCGGCCCGAGCTCGAGCCCCGCCTCGCGCGCGACCGCCGTTCTCGCTCGCGCCGGAAGCCGCAAGAGCGCGAGGCCGTCGGGCGCGAGCCGCCCGCGCAGAGGCTCGTCCGCGCGGTCGACGACGACCACGTCCTCCGGTCCGTGCGCGACGCCGTCCGGGTGGAGAAGCTCGAGTCGCCGGCGTTCGCCGCTCAGGCGTCCGCGAGCTCGACGGGGGTCGGGGCCGTGCGGGCCCAGTCGACGACGTCGGCCAGGATCCGGTCGAGGTCGAGGGCCGGCCGCCAACCGATCTCCTGCCGGACCTTGTCGATCGACGGCTTCCGGTTGAGCATGTCCTCGATCCCCTGTCCGTAGACCTGGTCATAGGGGACGAACACGAGCTCGGAGGACGATCCCGTCCGCTCCAGCACCCGGTGGGCGAGGTCCAGGATGCCGATGCTCTCGGTCGAGCCGACGTTGTAGATCTCGCCGTTCGTCGAGGGCTTCTCGGCGAGGCCCGTCAGCGCCCGGATCGTGTCCGAGATATGGCAGAAGCAGCGGCTCTGCGTGCCGTCGCCGTGGATCTCGAGCGGACGCCCGGCGAGCGCGGCCTGCACGAAGCGCGGGACGACCATCCCGTACTCGCCGCTCTGGCGCGGCCCGACGGTGTTGAAGAGCCGGACGATCACGCAGTCGAGCCCGCGCTCTTGGTGGTAGGCGAGCGCGAGGAACTCGTCCATCGCCTTCGAGTCCGCGTAGGCCCAGCGCCGCTGCGTCGTCGGCCCGTAGACGCGGCGCGCGTCCTCGACGAAAGGCACGTCGTCGCGCGGGTCGCCGTAGACCTCCGAGGTGGATGCGACGAGCACCCGCTTGCCGAAGCGGTTGCAGAACTCGAGCACGGTCTCGGTGCCCTGGACGTTCGTGACCAGCGTGTGGACGGGCTGCTCGACGATCAGCCGCACGCCGACCGCGGCCGCGAGGTGATAGACGACGTCGCACTTGTAGACGAGCTCGTTGACGACCGCCGGCGAGAGCACCGAGTCGACGACGAGGTGGAAGTCCGGCCGCTCGCGCAGCGGCGCCACGTTCGCGATCGAGCCCGTCGACAGGTCGTCGAGAGCGTAGACCTCCCAGCCTCGCGTAAGCAGGAGCTCGCAGAGATGCGAGCCGATGAAGCCGGCGCCGCCCGTGACGAGCGCCTTCCCCGGCCGCGGCGACTCAGCCATGGCGGCAAGCCTAGCGCCGGCGTCCGTCGGGGTCCGCGGACGCCGGCGTGAACGGCCCGCTTGAGCTCGTTGTCGGAATGAGTTCGAGCGGTTCGACCGGTTGTTTCAGACGGACGTGCGGGCTAGCCCGCACGTCCTGACGATCGGCGCCGCCGAGTCGGCGCCTTAGCCCTTCGCCCGCGCGACGGCGCGCTCGAGCTGCGCCTTGGTCATGCTCGAGCGGCCCTCGATCTTCAGGCGCTTCGCCTGGGCGTAGAGCTGCTCCTTCGTCTTCGTGGCGCCGCCCGAGCGGCCGGACGAGCTCGACCGGGTCGTCGAGGTCGACCTCGACTTCGTGCCCGGCCTCGACTTCGTGCCCGGCCTCGACTTCGTGCCCGACCGCGAGCCGGTGCTTCGAGTGCTTCGCGACCGCGACGACGTCCCGCCGCCCGTCGACTGCTGCGAGCCACCGGAGTCGCCGTCCGAGTCGTCGTTCGATCCGAGGAGCTTCTTGCCGACTCCGACCGCCGCGGCGGTCGCGAGGCCCACCGCAGCGCCGGTCGCGACCTTCTTCGGCGTCGACATGCCTTCCGCCAGTTCGTCTTCAGCCGCCATGGTCAGTCCCCCTTCGCTTCGTTGAAGGACGTGATGAACCGGGGCACGATCTTGTCGCGCACGATCTCCGGCCCGTTCTTCGCCAGCCAGGTTCCGGCTGCTCCGGCGGCGTCCTCGGCAAGCGGAAGCACCGCGTCGCGCGCGGCGTCCCAGCCGCCGGAGGCGATCGACGTCAGCAGCGTGCTCGACCCGCCCTTGCCCTTCGCCGGCGAGCGGTCGCCGTTCGACGCCTCGCCGTTCGAGTGCGAGAACGCCTTCCGCGCCGCCATCGCGGCCGCGCCGGTCACCGCCGCGGCGGCCGCGGCCTTCACGGCCGTGCGGGCGCCGGAACCGCCGCTCTCCGTCGTCTCCTCGACCTCGTTCGTGTCGTTCTCAGCCATGTCCAACCCCTTCCGCTAGGACTTCGCGCCGGCCTTCGCGCGCGACTCGCTGCCGCTGCCGCTCGACCGGCCGGTCAGTTCCTCGATCCGGCTCATCAGCGTCTCGTTCACCGTCGCGAACGTGCCGGCGGCGGCGTCGGCGTGCTCGCTGATCTCGTCAGCGATCTCGATCAGCCGCTCGAAGTCGACCTTGCCGTCCTGAAGCTCCGAGCGGAGCCGTTTCACCAGCCCGTCCAGGTCGTCGGCGAGCTGCTCGACGTCTTTCAGCGATGCCATAACCCCATCCCTCCGTGGTTGTCGACCCCTAGCGCTTTCCCGGCCGGCGTGTTCTTAGTCCTCCGGACGTCAGAGCAGGTCGCCGAGCGGCCCGAGGTTCAGGTTCAGGTCGCTGTCCTCCAGCTCGAACTCGGCCTTCAACTCCTCCATGCGCCGCTCGAGCTTCATGAAGGTCTGGCCGAGCCGCTCGACCTGCTCGTCCGTCAGGTTGCCCTGCTCCATGCGGCGCAGCGCCTGCCGCTCCATCAGCTGGCGGAGCAGCTCGACGAGGGTCAGCACGAGCTGCGCGAGGCCCTTCTCGACCTTCTCGGGATCCGCGTTCACCCGCCGCGGGAATGCGCCCTGGAGCCGGTCGAGCTCGCCCGCGACGGCGTCGAGGTCGCCGGAGCCGCCGAGGATCCGGTCGAGCTCGTCGCTCACGTCTCGCCGCCGGGGGCGAAGCTGTACGGGGGCCACGGGCCGGTGGACACGAAGGTCAGCTCCGAGTGCTCGGCCTCCAGCTCATCGACCCGGCGGCGGAAGGCCTCGAGCGCCCCGGGCTCGACGAGGTACGCGCCGCTCAGGAGGAGCCGGGGCGTCGCGCCGACGGTTCGGGTCGCCGCCCGCGCCAGGGCCGCGAGCGGCTCGTGGAGCTCACGGGCGAGCCGCTCGGTCTCCTCGCTTCGCGCCAGGCGCGCCTCCATGTAGGCCCGGCCCGACTCGGTGGCCGGCGGCGGCGCAGGCTCCGCCGCCAGGACGCGGACGCCGATCTCGACACAGCCGCGCACCTGCGCCAGCGCGTCGCGGAGGCTCGCGGCGCGGCCCTCGATCGCATCGCGTAGGGCGGCCTCGTCGCGAAAGCCGCGCCCGAAGCGCGCCGGGAGGAGCGCGTCGGCCCGCTCGACCAGCCCCTCGACGACGCGCGCGTGGGCGAGCACGGCCTCCTCCGACGCGGCGACCTCCGCTCCGTCGTGCTCGCTCACCACGAGGTCGAGGCCCTCGACGCTTCGCCGGCCGAGCGGCGCGCCGTCCACCCCGCGCACGTCGGGCAGCCCGGTGAGCTCCTCCGCGATTGCGTACAGGTAGATCACTCGCCCAGCCGCTCCAGCGTCCCGACCGACGCGAGGAGCACGCGCAATCCGACGTACACGAGGTCGACGTCCGCGACCGAGAGCGTGACGTCGCCGGTGAGGACGACCCCCTTGTTGAGGACGCGGTCGATGAGCTCGAGCAGCGTGATCTGCTGCTCGAGCGGACGCTCGGGGACCGAGGTCACGTCCCGACGACCTCGGGCGGCACGAAGTTGTACGGCGGCCACGGCCCCGTGAGCTCGTACGTGACGCCACGGGGGCCGAAGCGCGACTCGAGCTCCGCCACCGCCTCCGCCAGGCGCCCGTCGTCGCGGCGGACGAGATACGCGCCGTTCAGCAGCATCTCGTCCGCCCGGCCGGACAGCTCGGGCGGCTGCGGCGGGTTCGCGCGCGCCTCCTCGGCGGCGGCCGCGAGGACCTCGTGGCTCGCCTG
>VAXK01000137.1 GCA_005885565.1 Actinomycetota bacterium | reverse complement strand
CCGCCAGGCCAGGAGCGCCTCGAGCGAACGCAGAGCCGCCGCCGACGGAGCCTGCGACGTGTACGTGCCCATCAGCGCGACGCCGACCGAGCCGGTGTTGAAGCCCTGCGCGTGCGCCCCTACGACGTTCCGGTCCATCCCCCCGTAGCGGCCTTCGAAGATCTGCCCGTACTTGTCGACGAGGAAGTTGTAGCCGATGTCGTTCCAGCCGTTGCCGAGCACGTGGTAGATCTCGATCGCGCGCACGATCGCGGGGGACTGCGACGGCCGGTACGAGTTCGAGCCGGCCGTGTGGTGGACGATCGCGAGCCGGAGGGCGGGCGCGTACTTCGGCGGCGCGCGCCGGATCCGCTCGTTCGCGCTCCAGCCCAGCCGGGGCACGATGAGCGGCGAGCCGGCGATCGAGAGCGTCCGCGGGGGCACCGCCACCGCGCTCGAGCGCACGAAGTAGGCCCGCAGGCGGATGACCGGGCCGCGCAGGCGGTAGCGGATCCCGTCCGAGGGTCCCGTCCAGTACGGGCTGCCGAGCCGCCAGCTTGCCTCGCGCGCAGCCTCGCGCGTCAGGACGTCCGGCGCGTCCTCGGCTTCGGGCGCCGCTCCGCGCCACGCGCTCCAGCGGCCGGACAGCGACCGCGTCGAGAACGAGACCGACCCCGGGCCGCGCCAGTGGAGCCCGACGAGGTCGAAGCGCGGCGCGGTCGCGGCCGCGAGCGCGCGCTCGCCCTGCAACGGAACCTCGCGCACGACGAGCGAGGCCTGGCCTGCCCAGGCGGCGGCAGGGAATGCGAGAACGACGAGAGCTGCAACGAAGGCGGGCTTCATGCGCGGCGACCCCGATGCACGGTGCCAGAGCCCGCCTTCGGCCTCAAGGGCAGCGACCCTGCCGCTGATAGAATCCTTACAGTCGTGGAAAGGGCGTTCCTGCGGGGTTTTCTCGCGCTCGTCGCCGTCCTTGCCGCCTTCTCTCTCGCATCCTCTCCGGCCTCCGCAAGCAACCGGCCGCGTGTCCTCGTCGTCCACTTCTCGGCCGACATCAACCCGGTCACGCAGGACTTCGTGAACCACCAGATCGACCGCGCGAACAGCGGCCACTACAGCGCGGTCGTCGTCCTCCTCGACACCCCGGGCGGCCTCTCGACCTCGATGGAGAAGATCTACCAGAAGGAGCTCGCCTCGAAGGTGCCGGTGATCGTCTACGTCTCGCCGCAGGGCGCGGGCGCGGCCTCCGCGGGCGTCTTCGTCTCCGAGGCTGCGGACGTCCTGGCGATGGCGCCGGAGACGAACATCGGCTCGTCGACGCCGATCGACCAGAGCGGCGGCAACCTCGGCTCCGACCTGCGGCGCAAGGTGATCAACCACTTCGCCGCGAAGCTCCGCGCGCTCGCCGGCGCCCACGGGCGCAACGCGAAGTGGGCGGACGCCGCCGTGCGCAAGGCGTCGAACCTGACCGCCAACGAGGCGCTGCGGATGAACGTCATCGACGTCGTAGCGCCCGACCTCACCACGCTCCTGAACAGGATCGACGGCCGGACGACCAAGCCGAAGGGCATCGTCCTGCACACCGCGAACGCCGAGCTCGTGAACGCGCGGCTGGGCTTCTTCGCGCGGCTCCTGAACACGCTCATCGACCCGACGCTCATTCCGCTGCTCTTCCTCGCCGGGCTTGCCGGGATCGGCTTCGAGATCTTCCATCCAGGGGTGGTGCTGCCCGGTGCGCTCGGCGCCGTCGCACTCATCACCGCCCTGTTCGGGTTCTCCGTGCTTCCGATCAGCTGGGGCGGGCTCGCGCTGCTCCTGCTCGGGATCACCTTGCTCATCATCGACGTGCACGTGACGAGCCACGGTGCGATCAGCGTGGCGGGGCTGATCTGCCTCGCAATCGGCTCGATCATGCTCTTCCGCAACGCGCCCTCGCCGTACCACACGTCCATTCCGGTCGTCGTCACGATCACCGTCGCGCTCGGCGGCTTCTGGGCGATCGCGATCGGAAAGGCGATCCAGGTGCGGCGGCGGCCGGCCGAGGTCGGAGTGCACGAGCTCGTCGGCGCCGAGGGCGAGGTGCGCCGCGAAGGCCTCGTCTTCGTCGACGGGGCGCTCTGGCGGGCTCGACCCGCCGACGGCGCGCCCCTCGCTCCCGGCGAGCGCGTCCGCGTCGAGGGCGTGGACCAGGAAGGGCTCGTGCTGACAGTCAGGCCCGCGCGAGCGTAGGATCAACGAGCCATGGCTGCGGCACTCGTCATCCTCGCCATCGTCGTCTTCCTGCTGCTGCTCTTCCTGATCTCGGCGATCAAGGTGGCGCGGGAGTACGAGCGCGGGATCGTCTTCCGCCTCGGCCGCCTGCTCCCCGAGCCGAAGGGGCCGGGCCTCTTCCTCCTGATCCCGATCGTCGACCGGATGGTGAAGGTCGACCTGCGGACGATCACGCTCAACATCCCCCCGCAGGAGGTCATCACCAAGGACAACGTTCCCGCGCGGGTGAACGCCGTCGCCTACTTCCGGATCGTCGAGCCGAAGGCGGCGATCGTCCAGATCGAGAACTTCATGGTCGCGACGTCGCAGATCGCGCAGACGACGTTGCGGTCGGTGCTCGGCCAGCACGTCCTCGACGAGCTCCTGTCGGAGCGCGAGAAGATCAACGCGATCCTCCAGGGGATCATCGACGAGGCCACCTCGCCGTGGGGGATCAAGGTCTCGATCGTCGAGGTGAAGGACGTCGAGATCCCCGGCGGGATGCAGCGGGCAATGGCCCGCCAGGCCGAGGCCGAGCGCGAGCGGCGCGCGAAGGTGATCAACGCCGAGGGCGAGTTCCAGGCCTCCGAGCGGCTGAAGGACGCGGCGCTCGTGATCGAGGACCACCCGATCGCGCTCCAGCTCCGCTACCTCCAGACGCTGCTCGAGCTCGGCTCCTCGCAGGCGACGACGATCGTCTTCCCGGCGCCGATCGAGCTCATCAAGCCGTTCCTCGAGCGCGGCTCCAGCTGAGCGGCGAGCTCAGGCGCGACCCGCTCTCGGGGCGGCTCGTGGTGATCGCGCCCGCACGTGGACGGCGGCCCGGCGCTACCCGCGGGACGATCGCGCCTCCGACGCCGGAGGAGCTCGAGGAGTGCCCCTTCTGCGCAGGCCACGAGGAGCGCACGCCGCCGGAGACGCTTCGCCTTCCACCGGACGGCGACTGGACGGTGCGCGTCGTTCCGAACCTCTATCGCGCCCTCGAGCGACAGGAGGTCGTCGTGCACACGCCGCGGCACGTGCGCTCCTTCGCCGAGCTCGAAGAGCACGAGATCGACCTCGTCGCCGAGGCGTGGCGACGGCGGCGCG
>VAXK01000136.1 GCA_005885565.1 Actinomycetota bacterium | reverse complement strand
AAGCGCACGCGTGGGTGACGCAGGCGTGTCGAATCACGACGCAGGTGTGCCGAATCTCGTCCTCGGCACCGCGGGCCACATCGACCACGGCAAGACCTGGCTCGTCCGGGCGCTGACGGGAAGGGACACCGATCGCCTGCCGGAGGAGCAAGCGCGCGGAATCTCGATCGAGCTCGGCTACGCGCCCCTCGACCTGCCGGACGGCCGCCGCCTCTCGGTCGTCGACGTCCCCGGTCACGAGCGCTTCGTCCGCACCATGGTCGCGGGCGCGACGGGGATCGACCTCTTCCTGCTCGTCGTCGACGCGGCCGAGGGGGCCCGCCCGCAGACTCACGAGCACCTCGCGATCCTGCGCCTGCTCGGGATCGAGGACGGCGTCGTCGCGGTGACGAAGTCGGACGCGGTCGACGCCGAGACGCTCGAGCTCGCCCTCGACGAGGCGCGCGAGCTCGTGCCGACCGCGGAGGCCGTCGCCGTCAGCGCCCGCACCGGCGACGGGCTCGACGAGCTGCGCGCGGCGCTCGCAGCTGTCGCTGCGCGCGTCGAGCGGCGAGAGACGAACGCCGCGACCCGGCTCTTCGTCGACCGCGTCTTCAGCCTGCGCGGCATCGGCACCGTCGTCACCGGGACGCTGTGGTCGGGCTCACTCGGCGAGGGCGACGAGCTGCGCGCCGAGCCGGCCGGCCTCGACGTCCGCATGCGGAGCGTCCAGGTCCACGACGAGCCGGTCGAGCGGGCAGGCGCGGGACGGCGCGTCGCCGCGAGCCTGCCTGGCATAGAGCGCTCGCGGCTGCGGCGCGGCGACGCCCTCGTCGAGCCGGGCGCCTACCCGGTCTCCTACCGCCTCGACGTCTCCCTCGACGAGCTCGAGCCGATCCCCGACGGCGCTCGCGTACACGTGCACCACGGGACGAGCGAGTGCGTGGCCCGCGTCGTCCGTGCCGGCGGGGCCTACGCCCAGCTCCGCCTCTCCGCGCCGGCCGTCGCCGCCCGCGGCGACCGCGTGATCCTTCGCGACCGGACGACGCTCGGCGGCGGACGTGTCCTCGACCCCGCCCCGCCGCGCTCGCTCGAGCTCGACCGCTTCCGGCTCCTCGACGCGGGCGACCCCGCCTCGATCGTCCGGGCGATCGTGCGGGCGCCGGTCCGGCGAGCCGACCTCGCGGCGCGCGCGCTCCTCTCCGCGGACGAGCTCGGCGAGGGCCTCCGCGCGGCCGAGCGGGCCGGCGAGTGGTTCTTCGCCGCCGCCTGGCTCGAGGAGCTGCGGGCAGCCGTCGGCGCGCGGCTCGAGGAGCGGGCCCGCCGCTCGCCGATCGACCCAGGCCTCCCCGTCGGCGAGCTCGTGCCGGCCGAGCCGTGGCGCACGGCGATCCTCCCGCTCCTCCGCGTCGACCAGCGCGGCGGGAAGGCGTACCTGCCCGGCGCCGCCGCGTCGCTCGCGGGTCGCGAGGAGGCCGCCGCGCGACTCGACGAGGAGCTCGCAGCGGCCGGCCTGTCCCCCGTCGCGGTCGACGATCCGAAGCTCGCGGCCTACCTCGAGGCCGAAGGTCGGCTCGTGCGCGTCGGCGACGGGCTCGCGGTCGGCGCCGATGCCTACGAGCGCGCGCGAGCCGCCCTCGTCGAGGAGTGCGAGCACGCCGGCCGCATCACGCTGGCGCGCTTCCGCGACCTGCTCGGGATCTCGCGGCGGCCCGCGCAGCTCCTCCTCGAGCGCTTCGACGCCGACGGCCTCACGCGCCGAGTCGGCGACGAGCGCGTCCTGCGCCCTCTGCGGTTCGCTGACCCTAGGAGATGACGAGGCGGAACACGTCGGGCCGGTGATAGTGCCCGGCCGGGTCGAAGCGCTGCCGCTCCTCGTACAGGCGCTGCGGGTCGAGCTCGGCATAGAGGATCCCCTCCTCGTCCCAAAGGGGCCCGGCCAGGTAGGACCCGTCCGGGGCGAGGATCGCGGAGCCGCCGCGGCCGAGCAGCTCGGGGCCCTCCGCGAGCGGCACGTCGTCCGGGTAGCTCGAGGCGCGCTGGAAGACGCAGCAGCTGAGCACGAACGCGCGTGACTCACGCGCGATATGCCGGATCGACTCGTGCCAGCTCTCCGAGTCGTCCGCCGTCGGAGCGAGGTAGACCTCGACCCCGGACTGGTAGAGCGCGAAACGCGCGAGCGGCATCAGGTTCTCCCAGCAGATGAGCCCGCCGACCCGGCCGAGGTCGGTCTGGACCGCCTCGAGCCCCTGGCCGTCGCCGAGACCCCAGACGAGCCGCTCGTGGTTCGTCGGCATGAGCTTCCGGTGGTGGACGACGAGCCCCGAGTCCGGGCCGAAGACGAGCAGCGAGTTGTAGAGCGTGCCGCCGGCGAGCTCGTTGGCGCCGACGGCGAGCCAGATGCCCTCCTCGCGCGCGATGCCTGCGAGCCGCTCGGTGGCCGCGCTCGGCACCTCGATCGACTCGCGCGCGAGCCGCCCGAACACCGGCTTCACGTCGGCGCCGCCGGCGAGGAAGCGAACCCACCGGTTGGTGGGGTAGACCGGGACGAACGCCTCCGGGAAGAGCGCCAGCCTCGCGCCGGCGCCCGCGGCCTCGTGCGCGAGAGCGGCGATCTTCTCGATCGTCGCCTCGCGCTGGAGGACGACGGGCTCGGCCTGGACGCAGGCGACCTTGACCGGCTCGTTCACGGCGCGCCGAACCCGCCCCCGCCGGGCGTCTCGATCGTGATCACGTCTCCCACCGACACGTCCACTGTGACTTTCGCGGGAAGCGGGCTTCCATTCAAGAGGTTGCGACCCGGCGAGCCTGGCAAGCCGCCGCGCGCTCCCGCGGGTGCATGGGCGCGACGTTCCGCGATGATCGAGACCCGGCACGGCTCGAGCGCCTCGAGCTCGCGGACGACGCCGTCGCCGCCCCGGTGCCGGCCGGCGCCGCCCGAGCCGAGGCGAAGCGCGTGCCTCCGCACCCGGAGCGGGTAGGCGAGCTCGAGCGCCTCCGTCGGCGTCGAGAGCGTGTTCGACATCGTCACGTGCACGCCCGAGGGCCCGTCGGCGCGCGGACACGCGCCCTGGCCGCCGCCGATCGTCTCGTAGTACGTGAACCGCTCGTTCCCGAGGGTCAGGTTGTTCATC
>VAXK01000135.1 GCA_005885565.1 Actinomycetota bacterium | reverse complement strand
GACATTGCCCGCGGCTTCATCCGCTGCGAGGTGATCCGCTGGGACGATCTGGTGGAGGCGGGCTCACACGCGGAGGCCGCACGCCGCGGCCTCCAGCGCCTCGAAGGGAAGACCTACGTAGTGCAGGACGGCGACGTCCTCAACGTCCGGTTCAACGTCTGAACGTTTCGCCTCTCGGCAACCACACCTCAGGAGCTCGTCCCGCAGGATCGTCGATCGTTTCTCGGAAAGCTCGGAAAGACGCTCGCGGTGGGCCTCGGCCTCAGCATCGTGATGCCGAGATCTGCGCTGGCGCTGAACAACGTCAGGTGCGATTGTTTGCCGCGCTCGAACTGCGGTGTACCTACCCGGCTGCCTGCGGAGGCGGGGGCGAGTGGCTCTGCTCCACGCATTCCTGTAGCACGTTCTACTTCTCCTGCTGATCTGAGCCTAGGCGGGGCGATGTTCCACAGCGCGCCGTGGAACATCGCCGCCCGCCGCCGTGCGAACATCGCCGGCTCGTGGCCTCTCGTCTCGCTTCGCTCGCCGCCGGCGCGGGCTGCCTGGCCGGCGTCGCCGCCGCGGTTCTCGCGGCGCGCCACACCGGCGTAACCGAGCACTCGCCGATCCGACCCCCCGGTAGCTGGCGTGACGCCTGGACGTGGGGGCTCGTGGGCGCGTTCGTCTTCTACGTCGCAGGGGTCGCGCTGCTCCGTCGCCGGCCCGTGCCGCGCGCGGCCGTGCTCGTCCTCGGGGCCGCGATCCAGCTCGCGCCGCTCGCGGCGCCGCTCCTCCTCTCGACCGACGCCTACTCGTACTGGGACTACGGGCGCGTCGCGGCCGTCCATCACGGCAACCCGTACGCCGACCGGCCGAGCCGCTTCCCCCACGATCCCGCCTACCGCCGGATGGGCCGCGACTGGCAGCACAAGCCGTCGGTCTACGGGCCGGTCTTCACGCTCGGCTCCGAGGGAGTGGCGCACGCGGCCGGGGACTCGCCGAGATCGGCGACGCGCGCCTTCCGGATCGCTGCGGCCGCCGCGATGGTCGCGCTCGCGGCGCTTGCCTCGCTCTGGGGCCCGTTTGCCGCCGCTTTCGTCGGCTGGAGCCCGCTCCTCGCCCTCCACTTCGCGGGCGGCGGCCACAACGACGTGCTGATGATGCTCTTCGTGCTGGGCGCGCTCGCGGCCGCGCGCGCGGGCCGGTACCGCTGGGCCGGCCCCGCGTGGGTCGCGGCCCTGTCGATGAAGATGACCGCGCTCGTCTTCCTGCCGCTCCGCGCGCTCGAGGCGCACCGGCGCGGCCGGCCCGTGAGCCATTGGAGCTTCGCGGCCGCCGCGATCCTCGTGGCCGTCGTCGCGTCGATCCGGTACGGGCCGCACTGGCTCGCCGTGCTGAGCCCGGTCGCGAACCAGCTCCACTCGACGAGCTCCCTCGGCCTGCCGTACTGGGCCGGCAAGCTCGGGTTTCCGGAGCGCTACGCGACCGACGGCCTGCTCGCCGTCTTCGCCGTCTTCTACGTCTGGCTGCTCCGGGAGGCCTGGCGCGGTCGCGCGCGGCTCGGGCTCGCGGCGTGCGGGCTCCTCCTCGCCACCTCATGGCTCCAGCCCTGGTACGCCGTGTGGGCGGTCCCGCTCGCCGCCGTCGAGGAGGACACCCTCGCGCGCCTCGCCGCCCTCGCCCTCTCCGCCTACTTCCTTCGGGACGCCCTCCCGCTGTAGACGCAGCAACAGTGCGGCCGCGAGGACGATCAGCAGCGCGTTGCGCGCGGCGACGAGCGCGATCGGCAGCGCGTCGAGCTGGACGAGGTCGTCGTAGCGCCCGGGATAGACGGCCTGCGTCAGGCCGATCGCCGCGACGAGGACGGCCGGGAACGCGAGCTTCGCCGGCTTCCGGCCGACGACGAGCGCGACGAGCGGCACGAGCCAAAGCAGGTACTGCGGGGACAAGACCTTCCCGAAGAGGACCCAGACCGTCACGGCCGCGGCGGAGCCGACCAGGAGCTGCTCGCGCCCGCGGCTTCCCCGCGCGAACACGACGACGACGAGGAGCCACGCGAGGAGCTGGAGCGCCGTCTGGAGCGCGGCGAGCGCGTCGGGCAGCGTCCCCGTCAGGTTCCACGAGCCGGAGCCGAACCTCGGGTGCACCGCGTAGCCGCCGACCGTGTGCGCCACGAGCAGGACGGAGGAGCCGAGCGTCTCGATCTGGAGGGCGCGTCCCGTCTGGCGCGTGATGCTGAAGCGGACGCCGCCCGGTGAGAGCGCCACGAACGGGAGCACGACGACGCCCAGCGCGACCGTGAATGCGGCGAGCCCGCGGCGGGCCTCGCGTACACCGGAGCGCCGCGCCACATGGAGGTAGGCGAGCGGGACGAGGACGATCGGGAAGATCTTCGCCGCGGTCCCGAGGCCGAGGGCGACCAAGCCGAGCCGCGGGCGGCCGTGCACGAGCGCGGCCACCGCGCCGATCGCGAACGCCGCGGCGTAGAGGTCGTAGCGGTGGAGCGCGAGCGGCCCCAGGGCGAGCGGGGCGAGCGCGGTGGTCGACACGGCCGCGTAGAGGCGCCGGTCGGGCACGGCCGGGACGGCCATGGCCAGGGCGACGAAGAGGACGCATGCAAGCCCGGCCACGACCTCGAAGGCCGAGAACCAGGTGTCGTAATCGCGCGCGGGCCCGAGCGACGGGACGACGAAGGCCGGCAGCGCTCCCGGCGGGTACTCGAGCGAGAAGTCCCGGTACGGAACCTCGCCGTGGAGCGTCCGGTCTCCGTAGCTCTGGAAGAGGCTCGTGTCGATGTGGCCGCGGAAGATCCCGACGTGCGGCAGTGCGCACGCCACCGCGAACAGCGCAGCGCCGACCGCGGCGGCGCGGAGCGCTCTCAACCTTCGGAGTCGCGGAGCTTCGCCTCGAGCAGCGCGAGCCGTTGCGCGAGGATCACGTTCTGGTCCGAGAGCTTCGACACCACCGTCGAGTAGTGCAGGAGCACGACGAGGATGAAGAGCGTCGCGACCGCGAACAGCACCGCCGGCGGGTAGCCGCGCACGCCCGCCCAGCCGGCGATCGTGTTCACGCTCGAGCGCCACAGCGAGAGCACGAGCAGCACGATCCCGGCCAGGAGCCAGAGCAGCGCGTAGCGCTCGCGGAGCCGGTGCCTGCGAATCAGCTCGAAGATGATCGCGAGCAGCGCAAGCGACGCGAGCGCGGCCGCGATCGAGATGCCGAGAGGGGTCATCGATCCTCCAGTGGGACGACGTTGCGGCGGAAGATCCCGACGAGGAGGGCGAGCAGGACCTTCGCCATGTAGTAGACCGAGCGCAAGGCGGTGATCGAGGAGCGCCCGCCGGCGCGCTCGCGCATGCGGACCGGCACCTCGCGGAGCCGCAGGCGGTGGCGGTGCACCATCACCGTCGCCTCGACCTCCGGGTAGTCGTGCGGGTAGTCGGCGGCGAAGGGCTGGATCCCGCGGCGGTTCAGCGCCTGGAAGCCCGAGGTCGTGTCGGTGACGCGTTGGCGGACGAGCCGGGAGACCGTCCACGCCAGGATGCGGATCCCGATCCGGCGCGAGCGCGAAGGGCGGTAGCCGGCGCCGCCGGCAAATCGGGAGCCGACGGCGATGT
>VAXK01000157.1 GCA_005885565.1 Actinomycetota bacterium | reverse complement strand
CCCGGCGCGGCCTCGCCGTGCCCGGGCGCGCCGCCGGCCATGAAGCTCGACCCGGCATGCCGGACCGCAGGCCAGGTGGCGGCGATGCCGGCCGCGAGGTAGAGCGCGCAGGCGAGCGCTACGAAGCCTGCGCGGCTGTGAGCAGCTCGTCGAAGTCGGGCACCTCGTCGTTCGCGTAGCGCCATGCGCGGCGGACCGTACCGCCGGGGTCGACGAGGAACGCCGACCGCTGGGCGACGTCGCGCAGGCCGCGGAAGTCCTGCGCGATCCCGAAGCCGTGCACCGCCTCCGCGTTCCAGTCGGAGAGCAGCGGGAAGTTCAGGTCGAGCGCCTGCATCCAGGCGATGTGCGTCCACGCCGAGTCGCGCGAGATCCCGTACGGGTGGACGCCGGCCTCGGCGAGCTCCTCGCTCCTGTCACGCAGGAGCTCCATCTCGCTCGTTCAGGTCGACGACCAGTCGAAGAGGTAGAAGAAGAGGAGGATCGGCACGTCGGCGGCCAGCTCGCCGATCGCCATGGGCTCGCGCGGCGCGAGCCACACTGTCGTCTCCGGCAAGCGATCCCCTGGGTCGCGCATGCGAGGGAGCCTACCCCCGGGCCGAGCCCGGAAGAGTACGCTCGGACGGAGCATGTGGCTCGTCAGCTTCCACGGCGGCGCGAAGTGCAGCACCAACAACGTCTTCGCGTACGACGACGGCGGCAAGGAGCTCGGTCCCGCTCTCGAGGTCGACTCCTCGAGCCCGGCGCTGCAAGAGCTGCGTGGGCTCGCGCTCGTCGGGACGTCGCTCTACGTCGTCAACGGCTACAAGGGTTGCAGCCAGGTTCTCGTCTACGTCCCGGACGGCGTGTCGACATACAAGTACGACCAGCCCTACGCGTCGGGAACCGAGCTCGCGGCGATGGTCCATCCATACGACCTGACGTTCGACGCGGACGGGAACTGCTACGTCTCGAACCAGGACACGAACGTCGTCGTGGGGCTGAGCGGTCCGAACACGCCGCTTCCCCCACCCCCGAGCCTCCCGAAGGGCGTCCTGCCGGGAACGATCGTCGCCTCCTCCGTCGGAGCGCTTCCGCACGTGCTGCCCCCGCCCCCCGACGTACCGGAGCCGCAGGGGCTCGGCGTGAAGTGCATCGACAAGACCGACAAGAAGGTCGACTGCACGACGAAGGGGGCCCGCGTCAAGCACTCGGTCCGCGGCGTTCAGGTCTACGACGGCCTCCTCTGCGTCGCCGACGAGGCGGCCGGCGCCGTCAAGGTCTACGACCTCGGAACCGGCAAGCTGACGACCCAGATCCTCGGGGGCGACCTCGAGAGCCCGGTTCAGCTGCTGCTCGACGGTTCCTGGCTCTACATCGGCGGCGGCGGCGCCGTGACGCGCTACGACCTCTCGCAACCATTCCCGGGGCTGAAGGTGACTCCCGACCCGTACAAGACGGGTCTCGAGGAGGTCTCGGGGATCGCCTTCGACGCAGGCGGGACGTTCTACGCGGCCGAGCGGGGGGCGAAGGTGGTCCTGCAGTTCGCAGACGGGGCCTCGACCGGAACACCCTTCATCGAGAACCTCTGCGACGCGCCCGAGTTCATCCTGCACGTCCCGGACTCGACCGCCTAGGGCGGGCAGCACCAGCCGCCGACGCTCGGGAACGCGCCGCCGCCGAACTGGCGCGTGATCCCGGAGACGGCCCGGATCCGGCGCGGCGAGCGCACGAACAGGAACTGGTCTGCGGCCGGCCACGTCACGAGCAGCCAGCGGCCGTTCGGCGACCAGGCGATCTGGCCGATGCGGCCCGTGACCCTGAAGAGCCGCCGCGGCGGCGCGCGCAGGCGATCGGCGTCCAGCGCGAGCACCTCGCCGCCGCGCACGAGCGCGAGCTCGTGGCTGCGCGGCCTGAAGGCGGCGTCGGTGACCCCGCGGAAGAAGCGCACGTCGAGCGGTCGCGCCCGGGCCCCGAACGCGACGAGCTTGTCCCGCGTGACGAGCAGGAGCCGGCGGCCGTCGCTCGACCAGCGGAGCGTGCGCGGGTGCGCGAAAGGCGCCGAACGCCACGTGAGTGAGCAGCGGTCGGCGTCCAAGACGTAGATTCGTCCGGCGGTCGTCGCGAAGGCGAGCACGTGGGGAAGTCCGGGCCGCCATGCGGGGGCGACGGGCGCCGCCGCGGGCTCGCCGCAGAGGTCGACGTCGCCGGTGCCGTCGCCCGCGACCATGTGGAGCCGGCTGCCGCTCAGGTACGCGATCCGCGTGTCGACGCGGCTCCCGCCCCAGCGGGCGAAGCGAACGCGCGGCCGCGGCAGCGTCCAGTGCACGTCGCCCTTCGGACTGACGGCGACCACTTCGTCGGGTCGCGCGGCGACGACGTACAGGCCGTGCGGCGACCAGGCGGCCTCGCGATAGCCGCCGAGCCGGCGGCGCGACCCGTTGGTCTGGACGATCCACGGCCCGTCGGGTGAGTTCACGAGCAGCCGGCCGCCGGAGGGGAGCGCGAAGAGCTCCGGCGCGGCTCGCTTCTCGCCGGCGACGGTCTTCCGCAGCGAGCCGAGGACGGCCCGGCCGGGCGGGCTCGCGGCAGCCGCGACGACGGCGGCGATCACCGCGAGCGCGAGCGCCGGCTTGAGGTAGTGCCTGCGCTGCGGGGTCGGCTTGCGCTCCGCGAACGCGGCGCGAACCACGGCGAAGCTCCGGAGCCGGGCCTCGTCCTGCTCCGGGATCGGAAGCTCGCGGAGGAGGTCGCGCAGCCTCATTGCAGCTCCTCGCCGATCGCCTCGCGGAGCGCGTCGAGCCCGCGCCGGAGCCGCGAGTTGACTGTCCCGCGCGGCAGCTCGAGGAGCTCGGCGATCTCGCCGGGGGTGTACTCGAGCAGGTGGCGGAGGACGATCACGGCGCGGTGCTCCGGCGAGAGGGCTGAGAGGCCGGCCGCGAGCGCGCGAGCGTCCGAGTCCGCGGCGCCCGGACGCGTGTGCGCGGCGGCCCGCTCGATCGTCCCGTCGTCCGAGATCTCCGCGCGCAGCCTGCGGGCGCGTGCCCAGTCGATGGCGCGGTTGACGACGATCCGGTGGAGCCAGGGCCCGAAGGGCCGGCGGCGGTCGAAGCGGTCCAGGGCCCGGATCGCGGCGAGGAAGGCCTCCTGGGCGATGTCCTCCGCGGCCGCGGCATCGTGGACGACGAGGTAGGCGGCCCGGTAGGCGAGCGGCCAGTGGTGGCGGAAGAGCGCCTCGACGTCCGCGGCAGAGCCGGCCCGGGCGCCACGGACCCAGGCGCGCTCATGCCGGCTCGCGCCCGCCATGCGCCGACTATACGAGCGGTTTTCCGCGTCGGGTCCATCGGCCAAGTACGGCTGCAGCCGGGTGGAAGGTCCGGGAAACCGGTTAGACCGGATCAAGAGGCACCGCTTGCGGTGCCGTCGTCAGGACGTGCGGGCTTTTGCCCGTGCGTCCGTCTGAACCGACCGGTCGACGCGCGTCTAGTGAGCGGGCACCGGTAAGGCAGCGACCTCGGTCGCGTCCGCGATCTCGCTCACGACCTCGACGATGTCGCGGTTCGCGTTGAAGATCCGCAGCTGCCGGTCGGAGCCGTTGCCGCGGGAGAGGATGTCGCGGACGCCCTCGAGCTCGCGCTCGGAGCCGAGCTCGCGCGCGTGCGGCTCGAGCTCCTTCAGCGTCCGGCGGACGAGCTGCGCGACCGAGACGCGGTTCCGCCGGCCCGTGGCGAGATCCATCACCGGCGCTTCCAGGCCGTAGCGGGCCGCGAGCCACTTGTTCTCGGTGGTCAGGATCCGGTGGTACGAGGGGATCTCCTCGCCCCGCTCGTAGCGCTCGCAGAAGTGCTTCACGAGCGCCTGGCAGTACGCCGTCAGCGCGACCGCCTCCTCGACGCGGGTGACGGCGTCGCAGATCCGGATCTCGATCGTTCCCAGGCGCGGGTGCAGCCGGATGTCCCACCAGATGTGCGTGTAGTCCGCGATGCAGCCCGTCTTCTCGAGCTGCCCCACGACCTCCGCGTACTCGGCGTAGCTCGCGAACCGCGGCGGCGGCCCCGAGCGCGGGAAGGCGGCGAAGACCATCTGCCGGCTCGACGAGAGCCCCGTCGCCTCGCCCCGCCAGAACGGCGAGTTCGCCGACAGGGCGAGCAGCATCGGCACGTGCACGAGCAGGCCGTTCACGACCTGGATCGCCTTCTCGGCGTCGTCCACCGCGACGTGGACGTGCATGCCGAAGATCAGCTCGCGCCTTGCGACGTACTGCATCTGGTCGACGAGGTTCCGGTAGCGGTCGCGGGCGGTGATCCTCTGGCGCTCGAAGAGCGAGAACGGGTGGGTGCCGGCCGACCCGACGCGCATGCCCCGCTCGCGCGCGAGGTCGCAGACGAAGCCGCGGAGCTTGCGAAGCTCGGCCTCGACGTCGGCGGCGTTGTGGCAGACCGGCGTCGCGATCTCGAGCACCGACTGCATCAGCTCCGGGTTGATCCGCGACTCGAGCTCGTGGCCGCTCGTCGCCGCGAGCACCGTGTCGACGTGCTGGACGAGGTCGAACGTCTCGCCGTCGAGGAGCATGTACTCCTCCTCCACGCCCAGCGTGTACGGGTCGCTCTTGCCGTATGCGTGGTCGAGCACGCTTCCCCCGGCCGCGAAGCTCTTCCCGGTGATCGAGGCGGGATAGATCTGCTTCACGCCGGAAGTATCGCCTCGGCTTCGATTTCCACCAACCAGCGCGGGTCGATGAGCTCCGTGACGATTCCCGTGCAGGCGGGCTTCGTCTCGCCGAAGACCTCGCCGTGGGCACGCATGACGTCGTCCATGAGATCCCGGTCGGTGACGAAGATCCGCGTCCGCACCACGTCTTCGGCGGTCGCGCCCGCTTCGTCGAGCGCCGCGCCGAGGATCTCCAGGCACCGGCGCGCCTGGCCGTACGCGTCCGCCGGCGGGTCGGCGTCGCCGGGCATGACCGGCGCGGTGCCGCTCACGAAGACCCGGCCGCCGGCGACCACCGCGCGCGAGTAGCCGTACCGCTCCTCCCACACCGAGCCGGACGAGATCACGCGTCTCTCCACCGGCCTAGTATCGCGGCGCGTGGAAGCCTTGCGGCAGGTCGAGAGCTGGGAGGCGGGGACCGTGGCAGTGGCGGTCGTCGGGCCGGAGGGCGTGCGTGCGCGGCTCGGCCCGCACGAGCGGGAGCTGCCCTGGGCCTCGGTGACGAAGCTCGCGACCGCCCTCGCCGTGCTCGTCGCCGCGGAGGAGGGCGCCGTCGACCTCGACGCGCCGGCCGGTCCTCCCGGCTCGACGATCCGCCACCTGCTCGCGCACGCCTCGGGCCTACCGCCCGACGAACGGACCCCGATCGCGAAGCCGGGCGAGCGGCGGATCTACTCGAACGCGGGCTTCGAGGTGCTGGCCGAGAGCATCGCCGAGTCCGCGGAGATGCCGTTCGACGAGTACCTGCGGCTCGCGGTCTTCGAGCCGCTCGGGCTCGGCGCGGAGCTCCGCGGCTCCCCGGCGACGGGAATCGAAGGCTCGCTCGACGACCTCGCCGCGTTGGGGGGCGACCTCCTCGCGCCGAGCCTCGTCGCGCCCGAGACGCTGCGCGAGGCGACGGCCGTCGCCTTCCCGGGCCTCGTCGGCGTCCTCCCGGGCTTCGGCCGCATGGAGCCGAACGACTGGGGTCTTGGCTTCGAGGTCCGCGACCGCAAGGAGCCTCACTGGACGGGCACGCGGAACTCGCCCGCGACGTTCGGCCACTTCGGCCGCAGCGGCACGTTCCTGTGGGTCGACCCCGAGGCCCGGCTCGCCCTCGCGTGCCTCACCGACCGGCCGTTCGGCGATTGGGTGAAGGACGCGTGGCCGCGGCTCGGGGACGCGGTCCTCGCGTACGCAAGTGGCTCTTAAGTGAGGCTCTTCCGATCCGGTATAGACCTGCAAAAAGGGCATATGTTGGGTCGGCAGGCGCCGAATAATCCGACGCCGAGTGTCGCGCTCGCACGCCGCCTAGACTGCCGACGTGACCATCATCGCGAGCGTCAAGGTGCGAGACGGACTGATTCTCGGCACGGACAGCATGACCCAGATCTCAGCGCCTACGCCGGAGGGCGGAGCGCAGATACTGAAGGCCTACTCGAATGCTCGAAAGCTGTTTCAAGTCGGAAATGAACCGATCGGAGTAATGACCTACGGGCTCGGCAATATCGGCAATAGGTCGATCGAGGGTCTTGTTCTCGACTTTTCACGGAATGCGCCTCCTGGGTCGGTCGACGAGCTCTCGCGAGGTCTTTTCGATCATGTCAAGTCCCAGTACGACGGTGTGTTCGGCGAGGTTCCGCCGGAGGTGAAGCCAGTGCTCGGCTTCTACATAGCAGGCTACACGGGCGAGGAGCCGTTTCCAGAGGAATTCGAGTTTCTCCTCCCACGTGACGACGGCCCTGTTCGGGCTCGCGACGTTGAGGGATTCGGGGCGAGCTGGCGAGGAGTCGATGCGCCTTTCACAAGGCTCTACAAAGGATTCGATCCCTACGTGATCCCAGTTCGGATGATCGAGAGAGGCGCCACCGCCGAGGATATCGACGCCGTTCTCGAACCAGAAGGTTTGGAGACGCAGGTGATCTTTGACGGCATGCCCGTACAGGACGCGATCAACTTCGCGGTGTACATCCTCGACACGACCATCGGGTGGAGCACGTTCCAGCTTGGCGCACCACTGTGCGGCCGGCCGCTCCAGGTTGCGACGATTTTGGCCGACACGGGGTTCGCGTGGGTTGCGAAGCCCGAGCTTAGAGTTCAGGCTTAGGACACTCGGAGAGGGGGACTAGACTTTGCCGCACATGGAGACATACGCGCTCAACTCGGCTGTCGATACGCGCCGCTGGGCGAAAACGGAAGTCTCACCACTCGATGAAGGTCGGCGCCCTGATCCCCCGGCCCCAAGCCGAGAGGACGAGCAGCGCTACAACCAGACTTCCCCTCAGCGTGAACACGAAGATGAGAAGGAGTCAGCGGCTCGCCTCCCCGGCGAGTCCGAAGACCAGGGATGAGCTCTTCTTCGTAATGAACTTCTAGTCGGCGAACAGCGGCCGCACGAACTCGTCGAACGTCGCTCGGTCGCAGCTTGCGACCACGGCCGGCGTCAGGGCTCGCACCGAGGCGGTGCGTGGGACGCCCATCGCGAGCGCGACCTCGCCGAAGGTGTCGCCCGGCCGCAGCAGGCCCCGTGGGCCGAGGCTCTTCTGGCTCGTCGCGAGGACGCCGGAGAGGACGACGTAGAAGCGGTCGCCGTCCTCGCCCTCCTGCACGACGGCCGCGCCGGCCGGCACGTCCTCGCGCACCATCTGCCGCGCAAGCCTCGCGAGCGTCTCGCCGGGCAGGCTCGACAGCAGGCCGATGCGCGAGAGCTCGTGGGCGGTCGCGGAGCTCGCGCGCGGGCTCACGCCTCGTCGTCCTCCTCGTCCTCCGGACGAGGCGGGTCGTGGTGCTCGGCACCGCGCATCGCCTCCTCCTCCTGGTGCCGCTCGGTACCGGCCAGCTCTTCCTCGGTCTCGGTGTGCTCCGGCTGCTCGGTCATGGCGCTCCTCCAAGGCACCGCTTGCGGTGCCGCTTCAGGCCGGGCGGGTTTCCCGTCCGGCCGTCTGAACCGACCAGTCGACACAAATGGTGCGATCTCATCGGCTATAGGGTCGCTGATTGTGTCTGTTCTGGACGGGTGGCGGATCTGTCCCCGCTGCGGCGCACAGCTCGAGCATGTCCATGGCCGCGTCGACTGCGCGGCGTGCGGCTTCGTGATGTACGCGAACCCGGCGCCGACGGCGTGCGCGCTCCTCGTCGACGACCGGGGACGACTGCTGCTCGGCCGGCGGGCGTACGAGCCGTATCGCGGCCTCTGGGACATCCCGGGTGGCTTCCTCGAGGAGCACGAGCACCCGCTCGACTGCCTGCGGCGCGAGCTCCGCGAGGAGACGGGCCTCGACGTCGAGCCGGGCGAGTTCGTCGGCGCCTGGATGGATCGCTACGGGCCGGGCGAGGACGAGCCCACGACGCTCAACCTGTACTGGACGGCCCGGGTCACCGGCGGCGAGGCGAAGGCGGCCGACGACGTCTCCGAGCTGCGCTGGTTCGAGCCCGACGAGCTACCCGGGCCGGAGGAGCTCGCCTTCCGCACGGTCGCCGACGTCCTGGCCGCGTTTCGGGACGAGCAGCCGTAGGGCACACGGCTCGACCCTGAGCTCGACCGGCGTTCGCAGCCGGACCGGCTCGCCGTCGACGGCGGCGTCGAGGCTCGGCGCGTCGGGGTCGATCGAGAACCGCTCGGCGCGCCGCTCCTCCCACGACCACGGGAGGAGCCCGCGCGCGATGCCGAGGTGGAGAATGCCGCCGTCGAGCCGCGGGCGGCTCCCGACTTCGAGCGGATGCAGCCGGTAGACGTTGTTCCCGACGACGACGATCCGGGCGATCACGGGGTCGCCGTCGATCGCGAGGCGGACCTCGCCGCCTCGGAACACGAGCCGCAGCGCAGCGCTGAGGCGGCTCCCGGCGCGGTCCTCATCGGCGACGAGCGCCGCGTAGAGCCCGAAGGAGGCGGTGTTCAGGAAGACACGGCCGTCGCCGAGCCGACCGACGTCGACGCGCCGCTCTTCACCGTCGAAGGCGCGCAGGGCGCCGAGCGGGTCGTCGCGGTCGATCCCGGCGTCCCAGGCGAAGTGGTTGTAGGTGCCGAACGGGATGCAGACGAACGGGAGGTCGCGCTCGAGCGCGACCGCGGCGACGGGGCCGAGCGATCCATCTCCACCGGCCATGCCCAACACGGTCGCACCCCCGGCGGCGCGCGCAATCCCCTGTGGGTCCTCCCCTTCGCGCAGCACGTGTGTGTCGATCCCGCGCGCCTCAGCGGCCTCGACGAGCTCCGCCGCGGAAGGTCGCCCGGCTCCGGCGCGGGGATTGACGAGCAAGAAAGCTGACATGGCCCGCGAACGCTAATGACCCGAATAGGTCCAGAGGAACCCAAATTTGAGCCGATCGGCCTATGGCGTCTGTCCGGTCCGGTGCCGATCATCACGGCCATGAGCGAGCGCGGTCTCCACTACATCGAGGACGACCTCTCCGAGACCTGGCTCGAGGATTGGGCGGGCGCGGGCGTGGCCGAGATCGAGGCCTACCTCGCGAAGCACGCGAAGTTCCTCACCTTCCTCGAGTCGCAAGAGTCGTAGAGCCCGCCGCGCCGCCGAAATCGCGTAGATTTCCGCGGAGTTGAAGCTCAGCTACCTGTGGAAGGGCCTGCCGGGCCACCCGATCCATCCGCCGCTCACCGACGCGACGATCGGGATCTACACGTTCGCCACGATCGCCGCCCTCGCGGACGTGACCGGAATCAGCAACAACGCCGCCACCCACGGCTGGTGGCTCGCGCTCCTCGCCGGGCTCATCGTGACCGTGCCGACGGCGCTCACGGGCTTGCTCGACTGGCTCACGATCGAGTGGGGGAGCGAGCTCTGGAAGACGGCGACCCTGCACCTGACCGCGATGGTCTCCGCGACCGTCTTCTTCGGGCTCGCGGCGATCTTCGGCCACTCGAGCTTCAAGCGCGGCGACGTCACGGCCGGTCCGTTCGTCCTCACCGTCGTCGGCTTCGGCCTCATGACCCTCGGCGGCTGGCTCGGCGGCTCGATCGTCTTCGTGCACGGGATGCGCGTCCTGAACCTCGTGGGCGAGCCGGCCGAGCGCGCGGTCTCGCCGGTGCCCAAGCCGGAGAAAGAAGCGGCCGAGGGCGGCTAGCGTGACTTGACACGGCCGGCACGGCCGTGCATCATCTGATTGTCTTAGTTCTATAAGACAATAGATGATTGAGTTCCATCTCGATACCCGGTCCGGCGTCGCTCCGTATCTGCAGATCGCGCGGCAGGTGCAGCAGGCGCTCCGGATGGGCACGCTCCAAGCGGACGACCAGCTCCCCACGGTTCGCGAGGTCGTCGGCAAGCTCGCGATCAACCCCAATACCGTGCTGAAGGCATACCGCGAGCTCGAGCGTGAAGGGCTCGTCGCCGGGCGGCCGGGCCAGGGGACCTTTGTCGTCGGCACACCTGCAGGCCCGCCGCCGGGCGCGTACACGCGACTCCGGGGCGGCCTCGTCCGCTGGCTCCGCGACGCGCACGCGGCCGGCCTCGACGACGAGAGCATCGTCGCCTTCGTGACGACCACACTTCGCGACTCGGCCGAGGAGAGTGCGGCGTGAGCGCGATCCTCCAAGCGACCGCGCTCGGCAAGCGCTATGGCGACGAGTGGGCGCTCCGCGACTGCTCGTTCGAGCTTCCGGCCGGCCGGGTGGCGGCGCTCGTGGGACCGAACGGCGCCGGCAAGACGACACTGCTTCACCTCGCGGTCGGGCTGCTCGCGCCGACGAGCGGACACATCGAGCTGTTCGGCTCTCCGCCCAGGCAGGACCGCGCGGTCCTCGAGCGTGTCGGCTTCGTGGCTCAGGACACGCCGCTCTACCACGGTTTCAAGGTCGAGGAGATGCTCACCCTCGGCCGTCGTCTGAACCGCCGTTGGGACGGACGCTGGGCGGAGGATCGTCTGCGCGGGCTCGGCATCCCGCTCGGCAAGCGGGTCGGCGCGCTCTCGGGTGGCCAGCGCGCGCAGGTCGCGCTCGCGCTCGCCCTCGCGAAGCGACCGGAGCTGCTGCTACTCGACGAGCCCGTTGCGAGCCTCGACCCGCTCGCGCGCCGCGAGTTCCTGCAGGCGCTGATGGACGCCGTCGCCGAGACCGGTATCTCGGTCGTCCTCTCCTCGCACCTGATCGCAGACCTCGAGCGGGTCTGCGACTTCCTCGTCCTCCTGATCGCCTCGGAGGTGCGGCTCTCGGGCGACATCGAGGAGCTCGTGGCGGCGCACAAGGTGCTGATCGGCCCGCGCCGCAGCACAATCGGGATCCCCGGAGTGGAGGCAGTCGTCCAGGCGAGCCACGCGGAGCGCCAGACGACGCTTCTCGCACGGACGAGCGAGCCCGTCTACGACCCGGCGTGGACGGTGCAGGACGTCGACCTAGAGGAGCTCGTGCTCGCGTACATGGGCCAGCCCGCCTTGTCCGCGCGGCCCATGCCGGCCGGGCCGGCGGAGGCGAACGGATGACCTGGCTCGTCTGGCGCCAGCATCGGCAGCAGGCCCTCTTCGGCGTCACCTCGCTCGCGCTGCTGGCCGCGTTCTTCCTCCTGACGGGCGCCCACATGCACTCCGTCCTCGACAGCTCGGGTCTTGCGCGCTGTCTGGCACGTCACGGGAACTGCGGCGACATCCAGAGCGGCTTCGAGCAGCGCTTCTCGGTGTGGCGGGGGATCCAGCCGGTTTTCCTCGTGATTCCTCTGCTCGTAGGTCTGTTCTGGGGCGCTCCGCTCATCGCGCGCGAGCTCGAGCAGGGAACGCACCGGCTCGTATGGACGCAGGGCGTCGGTCGCCTGCGCTGGCTCTCCGCCAAGCTCGGCTTCGTTCTCGGAGCGACGTTGCTCCTGGCGGGCGCGTACGCGGCGCTTGCGACGTGGTGGCTGGCGCCGCTGATGACGTCCACGGGGGATCGCTTCCAGCCGGGAATCTTCGACGAACAGGGCCTGGTCCCGGGTGCATACGCCTTCTTCGCGGTCGCGCTCGGGGTGGCCGCCGGAGCGATCGTTCGGCGAACTCTCCCGGCGATGGCCGTGACGCTGGTCGGATTCCTCACGATGCGTGTGGCGGTTGGAGGCTTCGGACGTAGCCATTTCGTAGCTCCGGTGAAGGTCGCGGCTCCGCCCACGCCCTCGACCGATCTCAACCACATGGGCGGGTGGCTGCTCAGTCGCCAGACCGTCGACGGAGCGGGCCACCGCACGTCCATCGAGAATGCCTATCTCTCCTGCAACGCCCACGTCCATGCGCCGGTTCAGACGGTCGTCCGCTGCATCCATCGGATGGGTTTCGTCAATACCGACGTCTTCCAGCCCGCGAACCGTTTCTGGCTCTTCCAGGGCATCGAGACCGCACTGTACGGCGGCGTGGCGCTCGCCCTGCTCGCGCTCGCCGTCTACTGGGTCGACCGGCGCGTTTCTTAAGCCTCGGCCTCGACGAGGCCGAGCGCGCGCTCGATGGCGCCCTTCGGCTGAGCGCCGATCGTGGCCGCTGCGGGCTCGCCTTCCTTGAAGAGGATCATGGCCGGGATGGACATGATTCCGTAGCGGCGGGCGAGCTCCTGCTCCTCGTCGATGTTCACCTTCACGAGCCTGAGGTCGCCGTTCCGCTCGTCGACGATCCGCTCGAGGATCGGCGAGACGGCGTGGCACGGCCCGCACCACTCGGCCCAGAAGTCCACGAGAACCGGAGTCTCGCTCTCGAGCACTTCCTGGTCGAAGGTCGATTCGGTGACGGCTGTGGCCATGTTGCTTTCAGTCCTTTCGTCGGTTCGAGATGCGGTGTTACCCGCCTGAGAACGCGCCGAACCCCGCCGTTCTTCCCTCGCTAGGATCGACCGCGTGTCGGACGAAGCCTTCACGCCGCTTCCGCCTGTCCCGGACTACCCCGCGCTCGAGCACGAGGTGCTCGCCTGGTGGGACGAGGAGCGCATCTTCGACCGGCTTCGCGAGCAGAACCGCGGCAACCCGCGCTGGAGCTTCGTCGACGGGCCGATCACGGCCAACAACCCGATGGGCGTCCACCATGCGTGGGGCCGCGCGCTGAAGGACGTCTTCCAGCGCTACAAGGCGCTCCGCGGCTTCGACGAGCGCTACCAGAACGGGTTCGACTGCCAGGGCCTCTGGGTCGAGGTCGAGGTAGAGAAGGAGCTCGGCCTCAACTCGAAGCGTGAGATCGAGGACTACGGCCTCGCCGAGTTCGCCGAGCGCTGCAAGGAGCGGGTCGCCAGGTATGTGGGGGTCATGACCGATCAGTCGAAGCGGCTCGGGCAATGGATGGACTGGGGCAACGACTACCTCACCTTCTCGGACACGAACATCGAGTACATCTGGAGGTTCCTCGCCGAGACGCACCGGCGCGGCTGGCTCTACAAGGGCCACCGCTCGACGCAGTGGTGCCCTCGCTGCGGCACCTCGCTCTCGCAGCACGAGCAGTCGGGCGAGGAGAACCACCGCGAGCTCGAGCACCCGTCGCTCTACGTGCGCTTCCCCCTGAAGGGCCGGGAGGAAGAGTCGCTCGTCGTCTGGACGACGACGCCGTGGACGCTCCCCGCGAACGTCGCGGCCGCGGTCAAGCCGGACGCCGAGTACGTGCTCAGCCCGGAGGGAGAGTGGCGCGCGCGCGAGCTGGCGGGGGACGTGGCCGCGGTTCGCACCGTGCGCGGCGAGGAGCTCGTCGGGCTCGAGTACGACGGGCCGTTCGACGACCTGCCCGCGCAGGAGGACGTCCGCCACCGCGTCATCCCCTGGGACGACGTCTCCCTCGACGAGGGAACCGGGATCGTCCACATCGCGCCCGGCGCGGGCGCCGAGGACTTCGAGCTCTCGCGCGTGCACGACCTGCCGGTGCTCGCGCCGATCGACGAGTCGGGCCGCTTCCTGCCCGGCTACGGCCCGTTCGAGGGCGAGAGCACGGACGAGGCGGCGGAGCCGATCGTCGCGGCGCTGCGCGAGCGCGGCCTCCTGATCCAGGCGGGCACGATCGTCCACCGTTATCCGACCTGCTGGCGCTGCAAGACGCCGCTCGTCTTCCGCGTCGTGGACGACTGGTTCATCCGTTGCGACGAGCTCCGGCAGCCGCTCCTCGACGCGAACCAGGAAGTCGAGTGGATGCCGGCCCAGTATCGGAAGCGGATGGACGACTGGCTCCGCAACATGGGCGACTGGAACATCTCGCGCAAGCGCTACTTCGGCCTGCCGCTGCCGTTCTACCCGTGCGCCTGCGGGCACCTGAACGTGATCGGCTCGCGCGCGGAGCTCGAGGAGCGCGCCACTCGCGGCCTCGACCAGCTCCAGGAGCTGCACCGGCCGTGGATCGACGAGGTTCCGATCCGCTGCGAGAGCTGCGGCGAGGAGGTGAGGCGAATCCCCGAGGTCGGCGACGCCTGGCTCGACGCCGGGATCGTGCCGCTCTCGACGCTCGGCTGGCAGAACCCGGAGTGGATCCCGCACGGCTACGGGACGGGCGCGGCGGCCGGCCTCACCGGCGCCGACCTGCCCGACCACGCGTACTGGGAGCAGTGGTTCCCGGCCGACTTCGTCTCGGAGAGCCGCGAGCAGATCCGCCTGTGGTTCTACTCGATCTCGTTCATGTCGATGACGCTCGTGGGGCGGCTTCCGTACCGGGCGGTGCTCACGTACGAGCGCGTCCGCGACGAGACGGGCCGCGAGATGCACAAGTCGACCGGCAACGCGATCGAGGCGAACGAGGCCTTCGAGCGCATGGGCGCCGACATCGTGCGCTGGCTCTTCTGCGCGCACCACCCCGCCCAGAACGTCAACTTCGGCTACGGCCCTGCGAACGAGGTCAAGCGGCGGCTGCTCACGCTCTGGAACTCGGCCCGGTTCTTCGTCGACTACGCGAACGTGGCCGGGTTCCGGCCGACGAGCGGCGCGGCGCCGTCCTCGCACCTGCTCGACGGCTGGCTGCTCGCGCGCACTCGTCGGCTCGTCGCCGAGGCGGCGGAGGCATACGAGCGGTTCTGGACGCCGGCCTTCGTGGGCGCCTTCGAGCGCTTCGTCGACGACCTCTCGAACTGGTACATCCGCCGGTCACGGCGGCGCTTCTGGGACGGCGAAGAGGCGGCGCTCCAGACGCTCTGGCACGCGCTCGTGACGGCGCTGCGCGCGGTCGGGCCGGTGATGCCGTTCCTCGCCGACCACCTCTGGCGGGTGCTGCGGGCCGAGGACTCTCCGGCGTCCGTCTTCCTGACCGGGTGGCCGGAGGCGGCCGCCGAGCCCGGCGACGACGAGCTCCTGGCTGAGGTCGGCGAGGTGCGGCGCGTGGTCGAGCTCGGCCGTCAGGCCCGCGGCGAAGCCGGGATCAAACATCGTCAGCCCTTGCGCCGGCTAAGCGTCAGCGGCGCCGAACACGCGCAACGACACGAGGAGGAGCTTCGAGACGAGCTGCGGGTCAAGGAGGTCCTCTTCGATCGAGGGCCGATCGCGGCGGCTCAGCGACTCAAGCCGAACCTGCGGCTGCTGGGGCCGAAGCTGGGCAAGGCGCTGCCCGCGGTCCGCGCGGCGCTCGAAGAGGGACGGGCCGAACCTCTTCCAGGCGGCGGCTGGCGTGTAGACGGCCACGAGCTAAGCAACGACGAGGTCTTGGTCGAGCGGCGGACTGTCGGGGACGGCTGGGTCCTCGCCGAGGACGACGGCTTGGTCGTTCAGCTCGAGACCGCGCTCGACGACGACCTCATCGTCGAGGGCAGGGTCCTCGACCTGATCCACGCGCTGAACGGCATGCGCAAGGACGCGGGTCTGGAGCTGACCGACCGCATCCGCGTTCGGCTACCCGATGCCGAAGCAGACCTCGTCAGCCGGCACGCCGACTGGATCAAGGAGGAGGTGCTCGCGGTCGAGCTCGAGACCGACGGCATCAGCGAGCCGAGCATCGAGAAGGTCTAAACGGCCTATCGGATTCGCCTTCGTGATAGCGCTACCCGTGCCGCAATGACTGCGAACGCGAGAGACAGAGCAATCCAGAAGCCGCCGAAGACGACGTAAATCCACGTCGGGCTGTCGCGGTAGCCCCAGAGAGGGCGCAGCGCGCCGAACGCGAAAGCCGCGCAAACGAGGGCCGCCAGCGACGCGAGGAGGATCTTGAGGTTCGCGGTGCGACGATAGCCGGTCCGGCCCGGCTACGAGAGAGCTCGGCAGAGGCGCTCGACGCCGGCGTCGAACGTCTCGTCCGGGACCGCGAGCGAGAGCCTTGCCCAGCCGGCGCCTCGCTCGCCGAACCCGTCCCCGGGCGCGACCGCGACCCGCGACTCCGCCAAGAGACGCTCGGCCGTCATCCCCGCCGGAAGCCTGAACCAGACGAAGAACGTGCCCTCGCCGCGCGGCTCGAGCCCGGCGAGCGCGGCAACCGCACGGTCTCGTCGGCGCTCGTACGCCAGGCGCCGCGCCTCGACGCTCGCCTGCGGCCCGGTCAGCGCCGCGATCGCCGCGTGCTGGAGCGGCATGAAGATGCCGGCGCGG
>VAXK01000156.1 GCA_005885565.1 Actinomycetota bacterium | reverse complement strand
GCTCGACCCCGACCTCCCGCGCGCCCTCCTCGGCCAGGAAGCTCGCCGGCCGCCGCCCGTCGAAGACGAGGTCGCCGTAGGCGAAGTCGTGCACGATCGCGGCGCCTGTTCGCCCGGCATACTCGACCGCAGCGGCGAAGACACCGTCCGGGGCTGCGATCGCCGTCGGGTTCGAGGGGAAGTTGAGGTAGAGAAGCGAGACTCGCTCCTCGGGAGCCGCGTCCCAGTCCGGCTCGGGGTCGACAGGCAGCGAGCCGCGCTCGGCGGCCGCGAGGGCGACCGCCGAGGGGTAGTCGGCGTAGCCGGGGTCCGGGAGGACGATCGTGCTCCCGCGCTCGGCCACGGCGAGCGCGACCTCGACGAGCGCCGACTTCGTCCCCGGGACGACGGCGACCTCGCGCCGCGGGTTGAGCT
>VAXK01000155.1 GCA_005885565.1 Actinomycetota bacterium | reverse complement strand
CTCCCGTGCGGCGCGCTCCCAGGTGAAGGTCGCCGCCCGCTCCAGGCCGGCCGCGACCAGGCGCGTCCGCTCGTCCTCCTCCAGAGCCGCGGTGAGGGCGGCGTCCGCGAGGGCGGCCGGATCGTCCGGCTCGACGAGCAGCGCGGCGTCGCCGCAGGTCGCCGGGAGCGCGCCGCGCGTCGAGGCGACCACGGGCACCCCGCTCGCCATTGCCTCCACGCACGGCAGGCCGAAGCCCTCGTACAGCGACGGCATCAGAAGGACGTGCGCGCCCGCGTACAGGCTGGGGAGCAGCTCGTCGGGGACATAGCCGAGCGGCCGCGCCGCGGGTGCCGCGCCGGCGCGCATGTAGGCGCGGCCGGAGCCGGCGCTCACCAGCTCGATACCCGAGTCCGCAAGCCGCCGGCCGGCCGCGTCGAGGGCGGCGGCGTTCTTCCGCGCGATCCGTGTCCCGACGGTGAGCGCGTACGGTCCATTCAGGGCGAGCGCGATCCGTGCCGGGCCCGGATCGACAGCCGCAGAGAAGCGCCGATCGACGCCGTTCGCGATGACCGCGATCCGCTCGGGATCGAGGCCCGCCACGTCCGCGATCTCGCCGCGCGAGAACTCCGACGGCACGATGACCTTCAGCGCTCGCCGCGCGATCGCCGGGAGGACGACGCGCTGGTACTCCGCATAAACGCGCCCGTACCACTCCGGGTGCCGAAGCGGGGCGGCGTCGTGGATGACCACGACGTTGCGGGACCCTGCGATGGGCGCGAGGTTGGCGGGCGAGTAGACGAGCTCCGCGCGAGCCGCCTGGAGGGGAAGAACGGCCTGCTCCCAGAGGTGCCCGGCGCGGTGGGCCAGCGCCGGCGGCGGCGCGATCACCCGGTAGCGGTCGGGGCGAATGGCCCGCAGATGCTCAGCCATCTGGCGCGCCACCCGCTCCACGCCGCCGATCTGCTGACGGACGGTTGCGCGCGCGTTGATCGCGACGACGCCATGGCTCGGCGCCCTGGGCGCGGTCGCGCGCCGGCCGCTCGCGGGAGTCCGGGTGCGCCGCGTCCGCGCCGGTCGTGGCTGGAGACCCTCGAGCAGCTCGGCCCAGCGCACGCCGTAGTCCTCGACACGGTAGATGCGCTCGGCCCGCGCACGTCCCGCCGCACCCACCCGTTCCGCCAGTCCCGCCGTCCCGAGCAGCCCGACCAGGGCGTCCGCTGCCGAGCGTGCATCGCCGGGCACGAACAGGCGGCCGCACTCGGGCGGAACGATCTCGGCTGGCCCGCAGGACGCCGGGGCCACAACGGGCCGCCCGGCGGCCAGCGCCTCGACGATCACCATCCCGTAGGGCTCGCAGTCGGCGCAGTGGAGGAGGCAGGTCGACTCGGTGAGCGCCTGACGAGTGTCGTCGAGAGCCCCGGCGAAGTGGACCCGACCGGCCAGATCCGGCTCCTCGGAGCGGCGCCGCAGGGCGTCCGCGAGCCGCTCGCCGCGCTCGTCGATGACCGGACCGGCAACCGTGAGCGTGAGCTCGGGCAGCTCCCGTGCGGCCAGAGCCACGGCCTCCAATGCGAGCCGCGGCCGCTTCCAACCGACGAGCGCGCCGATCAGCAATGCGTTCGGCGCACCGCCGGGCGGCGGGACCTGAGCGAAGCGCTCGACGTCCACCCCGGGGGGGACCACGACGGTGTGGTCCTCGAGCCGCCCGTCGGGGTCGAGGTCGCGGGCGATCACGGCGGAGGGCGTCACGACCAGGTCCGCGCGGCGCGCGGTCACCCGCGCGGTGTGGTGCACTGCCGGTCCGCGCAGGAGGTCGTTGTGCTGATACACGAGCCGCGGAGTGGGGTCGAGGCCCGCGAGTGCCGCCGAGGAGGCGATCGCCGACCGCGTACCCCATCCGACCACCGCGTCCGGGCCCAGCGCGGCGACGATCTGGCGGATCTCGGCCGCGTGGGCGGCGATGCGCGCGGGCTTCGCGACGAAATCGCGCAGGCTCGCGCGCCATTCGAGCCGCCTCTGCTTGAGCGGGAATACCGTGAGGCCGCGGCGGCGCGCCTCCGTTGCGAGGGCGCCCTCCGGACACGCGATCGCCGGCGTGGAGCCTGGCAGGGCCGTCGCCAGGTCGACCAGGACGTGCTCGGCGCCCCCCATCAGCCCGGCGTAGCTGACGAACAGGGTGCTGCTCTTGGGTCCAGCCTCGGCAGAGATGGCGAGCCTGGTCGCCGTCCGTGGCTGCGGCCGCACGCGGTCGCCGATCACAGGCTATTCGTACCAGACGAATCCGATCCCGGCCAGTGCCTCTCCACGGCTGCCGTTGCGCCAGACGAGTGGCGCCGCCACCCCTCCCGCGCATAGACTGATCCGTGCATGGACGCTCGTAGCGACTCGCGACCGCCACGAGTTGCGCTCGTGCACGACTTCCTCCTCGACCTGCGCGGGGCCGAGCGAGTCTTCCTGGAGATGTGCGACCTCTGGCCGGACGCGCCGATCTTCACGGCCGTCTACGACGAGGACGGCACCGAGGGGCGGTTCGTCCACCGCGACGTCCGCGCCTCGTTCCTGCAGCGCCTGAAGCCGAACGCCCGGACCTTCCGCGCGCTGCTGCCCTTCTACCCGGCGGCGATCGAGTCCTTCGACCTGTCCGAGTTCGACGTCGTCGTGTCGAGCTCGAGCGCCTGGGCCCACGCGGTCATCTGCTCCGAGGCGACGACGCACGTCTCCTACTGCCACAACCCGTTCCGCTACGCATGGAACGACCGCGACGTGACGCTCGCCTCCCGCGACCCGGTCAGCCGCGCGGTCCTGCGGACGCTGTTCCGGCGCTGGCGCCAGTGGGACTGGATCGCCGCGCAGCGCGTGGACCAGTACGTGTCGAACTCGCGGATCACCCGCGCGCGCGTACGCACGTACTTCGGACGTGACTCGCGAGTCGTGTACCCGCCGGTGGACACGAGCCGCTTCCAGCTCGGAGACCCGGGCGAGCACTACCTGGTGCTCTCGGAGCTCATGCCTCACAAGCGAATCGAGCTTGCGATCCAGGCCTTCAACCGGCTCCGCCTGCCTCTGGTCGTGGCGGGCGACGGCCCCTCGGCTCGCCGTCTGCGTTCGCTCTCGGGGCCGAACGTGAGGTTTACCGGGCGGGTGACCGATGCGGAGGTGGCTCACCTGCTCGAGACATGCCGGGCGCTTGTCGTGACCGCCGTCGAGGAATTCGGCATCGCCGCGGTCGAGGCCCAGGCGGCCGGTCGGCCCGTAATCTCCGTCGGCGCGGGCGGCGCGCTCGAGACGGTGCGCGAGGGCGTCACTGGCTGCTTCTGGCAAGGGGGCGTCGACCAGCTTGCCGAAGCCGTCCTGTCGTTCGACGCCGAGGCGGTGGACCCGGCGGACTGCCTCGAGAACGCGGCGCGGTTCGACCGATCGGCGTTCAGGCGGGCGCTGCCGCACGAGGTTTCGCGCGCCATGGAGCGCAGTCGCGCGGAGCGCTTCGCACGGCCGCAACCGGCGCCGGCGCCGCTCCCCGCCCTGCGGCTCGTCCGCCGGGGACGCACGCGACCGTTCGCCTAGCCGCTAACGTGGCCCGCCGCATGGCGGCCCCGACCACGTGCCCGATCTGCTCTGGGCGGCTCGTCCTCAGGTATCCCGGGACGACCCGGGCGCCCGACGCCGAGGCGCTGTCCCCGACCAACCACCGGCCCGGCGAGTACGGCGACCTGTACGCGTGCACGGCCTGCGGGACCATTCAGCAGCCGTCGCTCCCCTCCGGCCCCGAGCTGGCGGCGCTGTACCGGCAGATGCACGACGAGGCCTATCTCGCGGAGGAGGCCGGCCGCCGGCGGACCGCGCGCCGGATGCTCGATCTGATCGACCAGCACGCGGCGCCGGGCCGACTGCTCGACGTGGGCTGCGGCCCGGGCCTGCTGCTGGACGAGGCGCGCGCCCGAGGCCACGAGGTCGAGGGCGTGGAGCTGTCCGTCGCGGCCGCCGCGCACGCCCGCGACGAGCTCGGGCTCCTCGTGCACGAAGTCGCGATCGAGGAATTCGACGGCGAGGAGGGCGGCTACGGCGCAATCGTCCTGGCTGACGTGCTGGAGCACCTCGCGGACCCCGTCGCGGCCCTTCGTCGCTGCAACGAGCTGTTGCGCCCCGGCGGGCTGCTCTGCGTCGTGACCCCCGATCCGTCCTCCCGGATGGCTCGGCTCGCCGGGGCTCGCTGGTGGGGGTTCCTCCCGGCGCACACGTTCCTGCTGCCGCGGGCCACCCTGCGCGACGTGCTGGCGGCGGAGGGCTTCGCCGTCTCACAGGAGGTGCCGCTGGTGCGCTCCTTCTCGGCGCGCTACTGGGTCGCCGGCCTCGCCGAGCGGGGCGGCGGCCTCGGCACCGCGATCGGCGCGATCGCGAAGGCCGCTCCACGGCGGACCACGCTCTCGCTCTCCCTCGGCGACGAGCGGATAGTGCTCGGCCACAAGCGCAGCCGGCGCTTCCGGCCACGCGCGGTCGAGCGCGCCGAGCCGGTCGCCGTCAGGGAGAGCTGACCGAGCCCGTCAGAACTCCACGCCGCTGAGCGCGGGTGGGACCTCCGGCTCGGGCTCGAGGCGCGCCGCTGCGGGCGCGAGACGAAACGCGAGCACCACCATGATCGTCGCGAGCACGCCGTTCAAGCCGAGCAGCCCGATCGCGATCGGGGTGAGGTGTGCGCCAATCGCCACCAGCACGAGTGGCTGCGCCATGGCCGCGACGACGAGCACGGCGATGAAACGCGAGCGGTGCAGCGCGAGGTGGTACTGCACCGCCAGGTAGGCGCAGGCGAGGAGCGTGAGCGCCAGGCCCAGCCAGGGCAGGGCGCCCGCGCCGCTGAGGAACTTGTGGCCGAAGGCGATCCGTAGAAGCGGCTTGGCCGCGACCGCGTACACGAGCACCATCGGAACCGCGACCGCGACGATCAGCGCGAGGGTCCTGGCGAGGATGCCGCTGACGTCCTCGCGCAGGCGGGTGCGGCGGGCGGCCTCCGGCACGAGGAACAGGCCGAGGCCCACCGCGACCCACATGATCGCCTTCGCCGCGACGGCCGCGGCCGCGTAGGAGCCGGCCTGCTTGCCGGTGGCGATGTGCTTCACGACGATCACGTTGCCGTCCTGCATCCAGGCGATGAGGGCGAGCGCCGCGACCGGGACCGCGGCGCGCTTGAGGAGCTCGCCCAGCGGATGCTCGTGCGGCTCCGCGTGCGGCAGGAGATGTCGCAGCGGAATCAGCAACACGAGGGAGATGAATGCAAGCGCGAGCGGGGTGCCGAGGAACGCACCGGTCACGTGCGTCCCGGCCGCGACGAGGATGAGCGCGAACACGAGGCGGCCGACCTGCTCGAAGACCCAGCTGCCCGCCACGAGCCGGTAGCGGTGAAACCCCTGCAGCGCGCCGCGCTCGATCGACACGATCAGCCATAGGCAGCCGGAGGGCAGCGTGGCGGCAGCGCCCCACGGAACGTCTCCCACGCCGATCAGGGTGGCGAGCACGTGCCTGGCCAGCACGGACACGACCACCACGCCGACGAGCGCGACCGCGAGACGGCGGAGCCACCGCCGCACGCCGGCGCCGGCTGCCGGATCTCCAGATGCGAAGGCCGCGCTCACCTCCCGCGCCACGGTCGTCTGGACCGCGGAGCCCAGCACCATGAGGATGATGAACGTCGAGATCAGCGCCGATAGCGACCCGTAACCGGTCTGGCCAAGCCGGCGTGCGAAGACGACTGTGAAGGCGAGGGCGAGCACGTTCCCGCCCATCACGGCAGCCGCCATGCCGGCGGCCTTGCCGGTGTCCGAGCCCATGAGCTCCCGTGCTCTGGCTCGGTCGAATGACCGGATCGCGGGAGGTGGCAAGGCGCGGCAAGGCTAGATCATCGAGAGGGGCCCGCACGCGCGCAGGGACGGTCATTTGGCCGCAATCGTCGCCGTTATCCTGCGTCGCCATGCAGGAGCGCGCGCTCGCCGAGCGCCTGATCACCTACGACACCTCAACCGTCGACGGGATCAAGGCGGCCGCCGGCTTCGTCAAGGGCTGGCTGGAGTCGCACGAGATCGACGTGAAGGACGGCACGACCGGCGGCCTGCCGGTCCTCGCCGCCACGGTCGGCCCCGCGGACGGTCCGACGATCGTCTTCCACGGCCACGTCGACGTCGTGCCCGGGCGGCCCGGCCAGTTCGAGCCGCGCATCGACGGCGACCGCCTGATCGGCCGCGGCGCCTACGACATGAAGGGCGGCCTCGCGGCGATGATGTGCGCCGTCCGGGAGCTCGCCTCCCAGTCCGCCGTCAGGGTCCACTTCGTCTGCGTATCCGACGAGGAGTCGGATGAGCCATTCGACCGCGGCTCGGACTACGTTGTGGCGAAGGGCTACGTGGGCGACTTCGCGATCACCGGCGAGCCGACCGACCTGCGCATCGGCGTCCAGGCCAAGGGCGTGCTCGCCCTGCGCATCGAGGTGAACGGCACCTCCGCACACGGCTCGACGCCGTGGATGGGCGACAACGCCGTCCTCAAGGCGATCGACGTGTACCGCCAGATCCAGTCGTTGCCATTCGCGCGCGAGGCTTCCGAGCTGTTCGACCAGCCATCGATCAACCTCGGTCGGATCCTCGGCGGCGACCGCATCAACCGGGTGCCCGAGCTCTGCGCGATCGACGTGGACATCCGCTACGTGCCCGGGCAGGACCCGGCCGCGATTCTCGAGGCCGTGCGCGAGATCCCGGATGTCGCCGTGACGGTGGTGTTCCAGCGCGGCCCGGCCATCGTCGACCGCGACGATCCCTACGTCCGCGCGCTTGCCGCGACGGTGTCCGACGTGACCGAGCCGGATCGGATCTCCGTAGGTCGCGACGGCGCGTCCGATGTGATCAGCTTCCTCGACGCCGGCGTGCCGGCGGTGGAGTTCGGCCCGGTGGGCGGCGGCCACCACGGGCCGGAGGAGTGGGTCTCGATCGAATCGCTCGAGCGCTATCGCCGCTCGCTCGTGACGTTCGTCGAGCAGCTGCCGCAATCGGTCGGGAAGGGGCACCTCCGCATTGCTTGAGGAGCGGCGGGGCATCCTGAAGCGCTACCTGCTCGGTGGCCTCCTCATAGTCGCGGCGGCGATCTCCGCCACGGCGGTGGCCGCCTTCCACGAGGTGGACAAGATCGTCAATGCGCTGCACCAGAACGCGACGCTCCAGCTCAACCAGTACATCGCTCAGGCGGACACCGGCAAGCCACAGACGATCCTCATCATCGGCTCGGACAAGCGCCAGGTGGGCGCGACGGACTTTGTCGGTGGCCCGGGGCGCTCGGACACGATGATGCTTGTCCGCCTCGACCCCTCCAAGAAGGCCACCGCGCTGCTGTCGCTCCCGCGCGACCTCAAGGTGAAGATCCCGGGCCATGGCGTGGCCAAGCTGAACGAGGCCTACGCCGACGGCGGCGTGAAGCTGACGCTGCGCACGATCAAGCAGCTCACCGGCCTGCGGATCAACCACGTCGTCAACGTCGACTTCCGCGGCTTCCGCAAGGTCATCGACCAGCTCGGCTGCGTTTACATCGACGTCGACCGCCACTACTACAACCAGGGTGGGGGCTACGCGAAGATCGACATCCCCGCCGGTTACCAGAGGCTGTGCGGCCCCGACGGGCTGGACTACGTCCGTTACCGCCACGACGACAACGACATCATCCGCGCGGCGCGCCAGCAGGGCTTCATCCGCGAGCTCAAGTCGCAGGTCGGAATCGGAAAGCTGATCGACCAGCGCGACAAGCTGATCGAGATCTTCGGGCGCTACACGCAGTCGGACATCGGCTCGCAGACCGCGGTGGTGCGCCTCCTCAACCTGGTCGCCGCCTCCGCCACTCATCCGCTCCACGAGATCCACTTCACCGCGAACCTAGGGCCGAGCTTCGTCACGGCCTCCTCGAGCGAGGTGCACAGGGTGGCGCAGGAGTTCCTGGGGCTCAACCAGCCGAGCACCTCTGCGGGCCCCCGCTCGAAGAAGGGGAAGAAGCATGGAAAGCGGACGTCGCGGCCGAACGGCCTGATCGACTCGTCCGCGAGCGGCAAGCAGCAGGCGCTCCAGCTCGTCAGCGCGGGCGTGCGCGGGATGCGCATCTTCTACCCGCGCAGGATCACCGGAGGCTCGATGTTCGTGTCGCAGCCGCGCGCGTATCGAATCTTCACCCAGCACCGCCACTACAGCTCCTACCGGCTTGTCCTCGCGACCGGGAAGATCGGCGAGTACTACGGTCTCGAGGGCACCCGCTGGAAGAACCCGCCGATCCTCCACAGCCCGTCGTCCACGAAGAAGATGGGCGGCCGGAAGTACATGATCTTCACCGACGGTTCCCGGATTCGCCTGATCGCCTGGCAGACCGCGACCGGCACCTACTGGATCTCCAACACGCTGTCCGAGACCCTGTCGAAGTCCCAGATGCTGGGAATCGCGCGCTCCGCAAAGCCGCTGTAGGCTGCCCCGGCTCGTGCGCCCGCCTGCCGATGCCTGACCGCGAGCCCCTGGGAGTCATAGGTGCCGGCTGGGTGGGACTCGTCACCGCGGCCTGCTTCGCCGAGCTCAGGCACGAGGTGTACTGCCGGGACATCGTCGCCACGAAGGTTGAGGCGCTGAAACGCGGCGAGGTCCCGATCTACGAGCCCGGGCTCGCCGAGATGCTGGAGCGAAACCAGGAGCGCCTGCACTTCACGACGGACATGGGCGACGCCCTGTCCGCCGCGCAGCTCCTGTTCTGCTGCGTCGACACCCCGCCGACGTACTCCGGCGACGCCGACCTCTCCCGCGTCGAGGCCGTCGTCGAGGAGCTGGGAGGGTCGAACGACCACGCGCTCGTCATGAAGAGCACGGTCCCGGTGGGGACCGGGCGGTCGATCCGCCGGCGCCAGGCCGACCTCGGCTACGTCTCGAACCCGGAGTTCCTCAAGGAGGGCACGGCGGTCAGCGACTTCATGCACCCCGACCGGGTGGTCGTGGGTACGGCCGAGGCGTCGTCGGAGTTCGGCGATCGCGTGGCCGCTCTCTACCAGCCGCTGGACGCGCCGATCGTGCGGACGGACGTGGCGAGCGCCGAGATGATCAAGCTCGCGTCGAACGCCTTCCTCGCGACGAAGATCTCGTTCATCAACGAGATCGCCAACGTGTCGGAGGAGCTCGGCGCCGACGTGACCGAGGTGGCGCGGGGCATGGGCCTCGACGAGCGGATCGGCTCGCAGTTCCTGCGGGCGGGGATTGGCTACGGCGGGTCCTGTTTCCCGAAGGACGTCAGCGCCCTCAAGCAGCTCGCCGGCAACTCCGGCTACCACTTCCAGCTCCTGACCGCGGTCATCGAGGTCAACGAGCTCCAGAAGCGGCGCACGATCGGCAAGCTGCAGAAGCACCTGGGCTCGTTGGTCGGGAAGGAGATCGCGCTGCTGGGCGTCGCGTTCAAGCCCGACACCGACGACGTGCGCGAGGCCACCAGCCTGGTGCTGGCGGCGCGGCTCGTGAGCGAGGGCGCTCACGTGCGCGTGTACGACCCGGTGGCCACGGACCGCGCGCGCGAGCTGCTGAAGGGCGTCCGGATCTGCGAGTCGGCGCTCGAGGCCCTCGACGGCGCGCACGGCGCCGTCCTCGTGACCGAGTGGCCCGAGTTTCGCGAGCTCGACTGGAAGGGCGAGGCGAAAGCCCGGATGGCCCGGCCGCTGCTCGTGGACGGTCGCAACTTCCTCGACGCCGACCTGCTCCGCTCGGCGGGCTTCACGTACGAGGGCGTAGGGCGGTAGCGGGTGCAGGCGCTCGTCCTCGCTGGGGGCGAGGGGACCCGGCTGCGGCCGCTTACGCTGTCCGTGCCCAAGCCGGTGATGCCGCTCGCCGGCCGGCCGTTCCTGACCTTCATGCTGGACTGGCTCGGCCGCCACGGAGTGGACGAGGCGATCCTGTCGTGCGGCTTCATGTCCGAGGCGGTGGAGCGGGTGCTCGGCGATCGGCACGGCGAGGTCGCGCTCCGCTACGTGGTCGAGGACCAGGCGCTGGGGACCGCTGGACCGGTGCGGCTCGCGGCCGACCACGGGCTCATCGGCGACCGGCTGCTCGTGCTCAACGGGGACGTGCTGACGGACATCGACCTGACCGCCCAGATCGCGCAGCACGACCAGACGGGCGCGGCGGCCACCCTGGCGTTGCTGGCGGTCGACGACACCTCGAGCTACGGGGTCGTTCCGACGGCGGAGAACGGTGAGGTCGAGGCCTTTCTCGAGAAGTCCGCGGGCCCCGCCCCGACCGATCGGATCAACGCGGGCGCCTACGTGCTGGAGCGCAAGGTCGTGGAGCGGATCGAGGCCGGGCGCCCGGTCTCGTTCGAGCTCGAGGTCTTCCCGGCGATGGTCGGTGAGGGCCTCTACGGCTACATGGCGGCCGGGTACTGGATCGACATCGGGACCCCCGAGCGCTACCTGGAGGCCACCTACGACCTCCTCGCGGACCGAGTCCAGAGCACGCTGCCACCGCGCGACGAGACGGGGTCGCTCGTTGCCGAGGGGTGCATCACGAGCGGCGCGCGGATCGGGCCGATGTCCGTGCTGGGCCACCACTGCTCGGTCGGCGATCGGTCCACGGTCGAGCGCTCGGTTCTGCACGACCACGTGCGGGTCGGCAGGGACTGCGCGCTCACCGGCGCCGTCCTCGCGGAGCGCGCACACCTGGGTGACCGCGTGCGGGTCGAGGAGGAGGCCATGGTGGGCGCGGGCGCCAAGGTCGCCGACGGCGCTCGGGTCGAGCGCGGAGCCCGGATCGAGCCGGGGGAGCGCGTGGAATGAGCGACCTGTCGCGGCGGGCGATCCAGGCGGTCGACCCCGCGGGGATGCTCGACGACGTGCTCGCTCAGCACGCGCAGCTCGACGACGCCCTCTGGCGGGTGGACTCCGCCGGGATCGAACGGCGGGACCTGGCTGGCGGGCTGGTCGTGGCCGGCATGGGCGGGTCGGCCGTGGGCGGCGATCTCGCCGCCGCCGCGATCGGCGACCGTGCCGAGCGACCGCTCCGCACCGTGCGCGCCTACGTGCTGGACCGGTACGTCGGCCAGGACACGCTCGTGCGGCGGCTGGCGCTGCCGGCTCGCCGCGCGTCGTCGTCACAACCGGAGGCGCGCTCGCCGAGCAGGCCCGCGCCGACGGCGTGCCGGTGGTCGGCGTGCCCTCGGGGATGCAGCCGCGGGCCGCGGTGGCGTACATGACCGTCGGCGCCCTCGAGTGCGCCGCCCTGAGCGGCGCCGCGCCGTCCCTGCGCGATGAGGTCCAAGCCGCGTCGCGGCTCCTGCGGGCGCTCGCCGACGAGTGGGGACCCGACGCGAGCGCAGACTCGCTTCACCGGGCGATTCCGATTGTCTATGGAGCCGCGGGGACCGCGGCGGCGGCGCGTCGCTGGAAGACCCAGATCAACGAGAACGCCTCCATGCACGCCTTCGCCTCCGAGCTCCCCGAGGCCGACCACAACGAGGTCTGCGGCTACGAGGACGATGCCCAGCCGGCCGATCTCGCCGCCGTGTTCCTGGACGATCCGGCGATGGATCCGCGCCTGCGTCGCCGCATCGACGTGACGGCCGAGCTGGTCGCCCCCAGCGTCTCGACGCTCGAGCGGGTCGAGGCTCCCGGGGACACTCCCACCGAGCGCCTGTTGTCGCTCGTGCTACTCGGCGACCTGGTCTCCGTCTACCTCGCGGCGCTCTCGAGCATCGACCCGACGCCGGTCGAGGCGATCGAACGGCTGAAACGGAAATTGGCCTGATTGGGGCCGAGTCACGCTAAGGTCGAAGCCGAGACGAATCGCCAAGAACCCGGACCAGGAGACCGATGACGACCACCACCAGCACCGCCGCAGCGACCGATTTCAAGGTCGCCGACCTCTCCCTGGCCGACTTCGGCCGCAAGGAGATCCGGCTCGCCGAGCACGAGATGCCGGGGCTGATGGCGATGCGCGAGGAGTACGGCTCAGACAAGCCGCTCACGGGCGCGCGGATCACCGGCTCGCTGCACATGACCGTCCAGACCGCGGTCCTGATCGAGACCCTCGTAACCCTCGGCGCCGAGGTCCGTTGGGCGAGCTGCAACATCTTCTCCACCCAGGACCACGCCGCAGCCGCTGTCGTGGTGGGGCCGGACGGGACCCCGGACGAGCCCCGCGGCGTGCCGGTCTACGCCTGGAAGGGCGAGACGCTGGAGGAGTACTGGTGGTGCACCGAGCAGGCTCTGCGCTGGCCTGACGACGCCGGTCCCAACATGATCCTCGACGACGGCGGCGACGCGACGCTGCTGGTGCACAAGGGCGCCGAGTACGAGGGCGCGGGCGCGGTGCCCGCGCCGTCCGAGACCGACTCGGAGGAGATGGCTGTGATCCTCGGCCTCCTCGAGCGCTCCCTCGCCGAGGACCCCCGTCGCTGGACGAGCGTCGCGGAGGGCGTCAAGGGCGTCACCGAGGAGACGACGACGGGTGTCAACCGGCTCTACCAGATGCAGCAGAACGGCGACCTGCTGTTCCCCGCGATCAACGTGAACAACTCGGTCACGAAGTCGAAGTTCGACAACATCTACGGCTGCCGCCACTCGCTGGTGGACGGCATAAACCGCGCCACCGACGTGATGCTCGCCGGCAAGCTCTGCGTCATCTGCGGGTTCGGCGACGTCGGCAAGGGCTGCGCGGCTTCGCTGCGTGGACAGGGCGCCCGCGTGGCCGTCACCGAGATCGACCCGATCTGCGCGCTCCAGGCGTCGATGGAGGGTTACCACGTGGTCACGCTCGAGGACGTCGTGGAGACCGCGGACGTCTTCGTGACGGCCACCGGCAACCGCGACATCATCACCGCCGACGACATGGCGCGGATGAAGCACCAGGCGATTGTTGGCAACATCGGCCACTTCGACGACGAGATCGACATGGCCGGCCTGGCGCGGTTCGAGGGCGTCGAGCGGATCAGGATCAAGCCGCAGGTCGACGAGTGGGTCTTCCCGGACGGACATTCGGTGATCGTCCTGTCCGAGGGGCGCCTGCTGAACCTCGGCAACGCGACCGGTCACCCGAGCTTCGTCATGTCGAACTCGTTCTCGAACCAGGTCATCGCGCAGGTCGAGCTGTTCGCCCACACCGACCGCTACGGGCGCGAGGTCTACGTGCTGCCCAAGCACCTCGACGAGAAGGTGGCGCGCCTGCACCTCGACGCGGTTGGGGCGAAGCTCACCGAGCTCTCCGCCGAGCAGGCCGCCTACATCGGCGTGCCGGTCGAGGGCCCGTTCAAGCCCGAGCACTACAGATACTGAGAGCCGCGGCCCGCGTTCGGTAGGTTCAGCCGCCGATGAAGGCCATGGTCCTCGCGGCCGGGCTCGGCACCCGGCTCAAGCCGCTCACGTTCGAGATCCCCAAGCCGATGGTCCCGGTCCTGGACCGACCGGTGATGGCGCACATCCTCGGCCTGCTCGAGCGTCAGGGCTTCGACGAGGTCATCGCCAACCTGCACTACTTCCCCGACTCCATCCGCGGCTACTTCGGCGACCAGATCGAGTACCGCTACGAGGAGGAGCTGCTGGGGACGGCGGGCGGTGTGCGCAACGTCGCCGACTTCTTCGGCGACGACCTGGTCGTGATCGTCTCGGGCGACGCCCTCACCGACGTGGACCTGAACGCGCTCGTCGAGCGCCACCGCGCGACCGGCGGGATCGCGACGCTAACCGTCAAGCAGGTCCCGGACACACGCGAGTACGGGGTGGTCATCCACGACGCCGACGGGCGCATCCAGGGCTTCCAGGAGAAGCCCGACCCGGCCGAGGCGCTCTCCGACCTGGGCAACTGCGGCATCTACTGCTTCAGCCCCGAGATCTTCGACTACTTCCCCGACCGGCCATTCGTCGACTGGGCCCAGGACGTCTTCCCGGCGCTGCTCGAGAACGACGTCCCGTTCTACGTGCACGAGATCGACGACTACTGGAACGACGTCGGCTCGCTGGACGAGCTGCGCCAGGGCACGTGGGACGCGCTGAACGGGAAGCTCAGGATCGAGATCACGGGAGAGCGGATGGAGGAGGGGCTGATCGTGGGCGCCGGGACCTCCCTCGAGGGTGTCGCGATGCTCGACCCGCCCGTGTGGATCGGCGAGGAGTGTCAGATCGGGCGCGACGTGCGCGTGATGGGACCCGCTGTGATCGGCGACCACTGCCGGATCGGCGACGGCGCTTCCCTCCGCGAGACGATCGTCCTGCCTGGCACTGACGTGGAGCCCACGGGCATCGTGATCGGCGCGATCCTCGGCCACCACGGGATCGTCGAGAGCGTGCGGCCCTACGAGACGCTCCGGGGCTCGCCAGACGGCGCGCCCCGCCCCTGAAACGGCGAGACCCCGCCGAATCGACGGGGCCCCGACCGGCCGGCATCCAGCCGGCTGCGTCCATGCGCGCCTCACTGCGCTATGGAGGCGCGCACCTAGCGCCTCCACCCAGTTACAACGACGGCGAGGGCCGAAGGTCACGAAGTTGTGGACCTGAATATGAGGCTTGTGCGCCGAATCGACCTGGCGTAGAGGCTGTTAGGTGTGGGGATGGGCATATCAGCGGGCGTGAGCGGGCGGGGTCGAGTGCTGGTTGTGGGGAGCACGTTCGTCTTCGCCGCTGTGGCCGCGTCCTCGATTGCGCTAGCCGCGAGCGAGTCCCGAATCGGGCCTCGACACGTCTCGCATTGTCCGACTCGGCCCTCGAGCACGCGCAAGAGGTACGTCTCCGTGGTCAAGAGTCGTCGTATCTCCGTCTATCAGGTGGCGAACAATGACTACGCGTGGAACTTCGTCTGCCACATCCCGACTCGGACCCGGACGCCACTATTGGAAGAGCCCATCTGGGTCTTCCCCCCCGATACCGGTTACGTCCCGAAGCACACGGTCGTCTTCGCCCGCGATTGGGTCGCGTTCTCGTGGACTGACTCGGACGCGGAGCGAGAGTACTTCGGGGTGGACGTCGTCGACGCGCGGCACGGGCGCGAGGGGATGGTCGACTTCTACTCGCTCCAGACGGACCCGGGGTTTCATCGCATCAACCGGATCGTCCTGAGGAAGACGGGGGTACTCGCGTGGAGCACGCGGCACCGCATCTTGAGGTGCCGCGAACGATGCCGTGACCGCGCACTCAAAGGCTCTCTTGTGAGGCCCAAGCTGCTCGCGAGCGGTCCGAAAGTCGTCGGCAGAAGCCTTCGCGGCACGAAGCACGGCATCACGTGGCTGGAGGGCCGACGCCGCCACTTCGCGCGGCTATAGCTCGCCTCTAGTTGGTCTTGCTCAGGCGGCCGCCGCGTCCTCCAGGCGCTCCCGCCGGCGCTCGTCCTCCTCGGACTGGCCGAGCATCCGGACGAACAGGACGGTCATCGCCGTGACCAGCACGAGCGATTGCTCGACCAGCATCAGCGCGCCGCCCACGTTCTGGTCCTCGACCGGGCTCAGGCCCCAGATGCGGGGTACGTGCGAGTAGTAGTCGTACACAACCCCGGTGGACCAGGCCAGGTAGATGCCGAGTGCGGCGAGCCCGACCTTCGCGGCGAAGATGTAGCCGAGCGGCGCCATCCCGGTCAGCCGCCGGCGCATGGGGACCGGCTGGACAAGCGGCCACCAGACGGCCACCCCGGCGCCGAAGAAGCACAGATGCTGTACGGCGTGCACCGACGCGTGCCGGAGCGCGCCGTCGTACAGCGCCGGGACATGCCAGAGGTAGACCAGTACCAGCCAGAGGAGGATGAAGGCGGGCGGGCTCGCGAGCGCGCCCAGCCTGCGCTCGAGTCCGGTAAGGCGGCGAGTCGCCGGCCTCATGATCACCCGTGAGAGCGAGAGCAGCAGCAGCAGCGGCGCCAGGTCTCCGAGCAGGATGTGCTGCGCCATGTGCGCCGCGAAGAGGTAGTCCTCCCCGAGTCGATCGAGCGGTGAGACGAGCGCCGCCAGCAGGATGAGCAGGGCGCCGGAGAATGCCGCTGCCTGCGGCCAGCCCGCTCCGCGGCCGCCCGCCTCCGCGCGCGCGGCGCGGAATCGGCGCACGTAGACGGTCGTCCCGACCGCCATCGCCGCCAGCGGGCCGGGGTCGAGCGTCCAATGGAGATGCGGGTCGGCCATGGCCGTTGGCGGAGTTGTCACGCCCCGCGTGCGCGATTGTCGCAGTCGTCTCCCACCTGTAACGCGCCACGTGGCAGCGTGCACGCATGTCCCTTCTTCGCGTCCTTGCCTCGCTGCTCGCACCGGCGCTGTGCGTGGCGTGTGGCGCGCACGCGGGCGCGGCGGAGCCGCTCTGCGCCGGATGCCGCGGCGAGCTCAGCTGGCTCGCTGGCGCCGTCGCCCATGCGGGCATCGGGGTCTGGACTCCGTTGAGCTACGAGGGTCCGGCGCGCGCCGTCGTGCGCGCGCTCAAGTTCAGGGGCGCCGTGCGCGTGGCCGACGCCGCCACTTCGCGCGGCTATAGCTCGCCCCGCTACATCCGCGCCGGCTGCGGCGCCGCGGGTTCAACCAGGCGGAGCGACTCGCCACCGCGCTGGCGGCGCGTACCGGCCTGGTCGTGTCCGACTGCCTCGAGCGCTCCGGTGGAGCAGCCACACAGGTGGGTCGGGATCGCGCGGAGCGCCTGCTCGCGGTGCGCGGCAGCATCGGCGTCCGACCTGGCGCCGCGGCGCCGGCGCGGGCCATCCTGGTCGACGACGTCGTCACGACCGGCGGCACCCTGGCCGCCTGTGCGGAGACGCTGCGAGCCGAGGGCAGCGAGGAGGTGAGCGCGATCGCATATGCGCGCACGCCTGGCCGGTGATCGAGAGCGGCCCTTGGCAGCCGGCGCCCGCGGCCTTACCATCCTTCTTCAGCACCCAACCTGAGAGGAGGCGGCATGCGCATCGAGGTCAAGGGCCGCAACTTCGTGGTGGACGGCGACCTTCGGGAGCGGGTGGAGAAGCGCTTCGAGAAGGTTGCGCGGCAGGTCTCGGAGCTGGCCCACCTGGACCTCGAGCTGTTCGAGGAGCGCAATCCGTCGATCCGCGAGTCCCAGGTGGCGGAGGCGACGCTGCATCTGAAGGGTGCGACCCTGCGCGCGCGTGATGCCTCGGACAACATGCAGCACGCGATCCACAAGGTGGCGGACGAGCTGGCGCGGCAGGTCAAGCGCCACCGTGACAAGCGCCGCCGCCGCCGCCCGAGCGCCAGGGCCGAGCCGCGCGCGGCCGCTTCCTAGCGGCTCGCCTCGCGCAGTCGCGCGCGTGCGCGTCGTGCTACCCGCGACCGCCGCGAGTTGCGCGCCCGCTCGTGAAGTCGAGCACGTCGATGCGCTCCGCCTCCGGGGAGCTCCAGCCGGCCGGGTAGAAGCGGGCCCGTTCGGCGAGCCACGCATCGCGCCGCCGATGCTCGCCGATGGCGCGCCGACTCGAGAACAGGGCGTCGCGGGCGAGCAGCAGCGGCGAGGGCGCGATCCGCCACGGGTTTGCGAAGCCCACGAAGTTGCGCCCGTAGGTGCGCGAGACCTCCCGCCGGACCGGCCGGCGGCGCCGGAGGCCGTGGGCGAATCCGCGGAGGGCGTCGACGAAAGCCCTGAGCGCTGCGGTCCGCATCCAGATCAACTCGCCAGCGGTGCGGGCGAGCTGCGCGACGAGCGCGCCGACCGCGTCCCTCGGAGTGAGCAGCTTGGCGGCGATATAGGCGAGGTTGTGCGCGTTCATCCGATATTCGCGCTCGGGGATCGGACCGGCCCGCCAGTCGCGTGGCGGCCTCGCGTGAACGGCGACGACATCGGGCACGTACAGATGACGGAACCCCCCGTCGTAGAACCGCAGCATCAGCTCGAGCTCGTTGCCCCACACGAAGATCTCCGGGTCGTAGCCGCCGAGCTCCTCAAGCGCTCGGCGCCGCACGAGCACCGCGCAGCCCCAAAAGCTGAACAGGCCGGTCAGGTACTCGTCGATGTCGAAGCGGTATGCGGAGTCGCTCGCGCTCGTCACTCCGAACGAGACGAGATCGGCGTCGTGGCGCTCCGCCTCCGCGACAGCCCGGCGGAGACCGTCCGGCGGCAGGTGGCAGTCGTCGTCGAGGGCCAGGACGTAGTCGCCGCGGGCTTCGGCGAAACCGTCGTTCCACCCGCTCACGCCGCGGTTCGACGTCCGCTTGATCAAGCGCGCCTCGGGGAACTCGGCCTCGACCATCTCCGCGGTGCCGTCGCTCGAGGCGTTGTCCACGACGATCACGTCCAGCGCGCTCCGGTCGTAGTCGAGCCCCTCCAGCGTCCGGGTCAGGCTCAACCTGAGGTCGTCGCGCCGGTCGTGGGCGAGGAAGACGACCGTGGCAGTCGGTGGCGCCATGCGAACGCCCGCGCAGTCTAGGCTGGCGTCGCTCAGCGCCGCCGCGCCCAATAGACCTGAGTGCGGTACCGGATTGCGACGCGATCCGCATCCTCGAGCCCGCGGCGGACTGACGCCGCCACGTCTTCCATCAGGGCGGCGCGCTCCTCGTCGGGCAGCGCGGCG
>VAXK01000005.1:5193-5673 GCA_005885565.1 Actinomycetota bacterium | reverse complement strand
CATTGTCGTTGACGCGCCAGCCGGCCGATTCCTCATGGGACCACCGGCTGACAGCCTTCCCGCCGTAAGGGGCAAGCTCGTTCAGCGTGGTTTCGATGATCTGGCGTTCGCCCTCGGGGAACAGGGTTCGGTCCGCCCCTTCGCGGGCCTCAGGAACATCGCGCGTGTATGGACCGGCTGGAACGTGCTGCCACGTTAGGTAGCCAGCCTGGCCAAGCTGATCGAGAGCACGCGGTAGCTCGCGCGCGACGGGGCCATAGTCTTGCCGCTCGTAAGTGGCTCCGGTGATGGACTGCCCGAGCAGCCGGAAAGCCTCGAAGTCGGCGCGGTAGAGGAGCTTGTTCAGCTTGACGATGCCGAAGCCCTCGTCCCCACGCGCCGCCGACTCCTCGGCGAGGAGAAGAACAAGCTCCTTGAACTTTGCCCCGTCGAACTCTCTACGACCGGCCATCGGGCCTCCTACGCCACGAACGCTTTAGA
>VAXK01000005.1:0-5150 GCA_005885565.1 Actinomycetota bacterium | reverse complement strand
CACCCGCTCGTTAGGGAACGGCTCGGTAGCCTGCAAACGGCTCTGGAAAAGGAGTTCGGCATCTCCGCAGGCCCAGAGATCATCGTCGGCGCCCTCCTCCATGGGACGACACTTGGGCAGCTTGTCGGACTGATCAACGTCTTCACTCGGTATGCCGCCGCATACCAAAGCCTCACTGCACCGGATTATCGCAGCCCGCCGCCCCTGTAGCGCATCTGTCAGGCAGCCGTCCAAGCTTGACAAGGCCGAGGTTTGCGGATAGCGTCGCCGCATAGTGCTGATCGTCGCAGCGAAGATGCAAAAGCATTGGGTGGACCTGTCGAACCCCCAGGCACCGCCCTTGGAACGCCTACGCGCGCTGGAATCTCTTCGCGTTTCGCTGCGCGCATTCGAGTTCTCGCTAGTCGAGGATGCGCGTGCGCAGGGTGCGACGTGGCAAGAGATCGCGGACGCATTCGAGATAACTCGCCAAGCCGCTCATGAGCGGTTCACCTAAGCAGGACACGTCTGGTAAGGGTCGTAGGCTGTCCACATGGCCGGGAGGGGCAAGAATAATCCGCCGCGCTGGAAATGGGTCCAGGTGCCCGACTTCAAGCATCCGGACCATCCGGAATGGGACCTCATTCAGTGGGACCTCGAAGACGAGCTTGTAAAAGGCCCACGCAAAATCTCGCATCCTGTTTACGACGAGCCGACCGAATGGTGGTACATGAAGGCCAAGAACGCTCCCGGTCTTCAACACCTGCCGCCGATCATCGTTCTCTTCCGAATCGCGCAAGAACCGTCCGGGGATGAACCGGGAATCATCGAAGGCTGGGAGGCATGGGGCGATGATCTCGTTACGACCCTGATGCGCGCGATTCAGCGTCGCCCTTCTTTCTGACGCCTCGCCCTGTCTTTGTCTCTGCGGGCGGCGGAGTCTCGAGAGCTGCGCGCACGGCGTTCTCGAACGGGAGCTCGACCTTTAGCGGCCCGTCGCGCTTCGGCGGCGGCTTTTTCTTTGTCCCACTCATGGGGCGCTTGCATCTACATAGAGAACGTCAGCCGCTTCCCTTCTGCCCCGGCTAGGGCACGCCGCGTCCGCTCCGCGTCGCTGACGCCGTGGCCGGATCGGTTGTTATAGCGGAAGTCGAACTCCGCGAGGTAGCGCGGCAGGTGCGCCTCAGAGACGTGGTGATAGGTGCCGTCGATGCCGCGCTTGAGGATCGAGAAGAAATTCTCGGCCGTGTTCGTGTGAACGTCGCCACGGACGTACTCGTCCTGGTGGTTCACCGTCTCATGGGCGGCGAACTCAGCCGCTAAGCCCTTATAGGACGGGTAGGCGTCCGTGTGAATCCGTGCCTCGCGAGCGACGTTGCGACGTATGACGCCTTGTAGCTCGTCGCCGGTCACGGTCGCCATACGGAACGAGCGCGCGTGCCCGCCTCGCTGAACGAGAACCACAACCGGGGTCTTGTCGGTGCCGCGCCCGGTCTTCTTTGGCCGCTTCGGCGCGTACGGGTCAAGCGACTGCACCGGGCGGCGGTTCGAGCGGCGCGGCTTGCCCGTCCGCTTCTACCGTGCCCGTAAGGCGCGCCTGAAAGGGCGGCTGCTCCATCGCGTAGCGAATCCGATGCGCCATGAACCAGGCCGTCTTGTACGTCACGCCAAGCATCCGGTGAAGCTGATGCGCGCTCATCCCCTTCTTCGAGCTACAGAGCAAATAGAAGGCGAGTAGCCACTTGTTCAGCGGAATGTGCGACCGCTCGAAGATCGTCCCGACGGTGACGGTGAACTGCTTGCGGCAAGCCGCGCACTTCCACAGGCGACGCGTCTTGTTCGGCAGCTTGTAGTGCTTCCGCTCACGCTCGCCACAGTGCGGACAAACCGGCCCGTCAGGCCAGCGGATCGACTCTAGGTAGTCCGCCGCCTTGAGCGGATCGGTGAAACGCTCGTCGTAGACGCCCATTGAAAGGTCTTCCATGCAGGTATTCTCTCACGCCAGAGTGGGTTCGTCAAGTATCTAATCCCGAGCCGAGCTTATCTACGCGGTAGACCGTGCGGCGTCATTCGGCGGGAGGAACTAGCACCTTCATCTCGTCGACCCGAAGCGCTCCACGACTCAACCCGGCCTCCCGAAGGATGGCAGCCCACAAGCCCTTGCCGTAGTCCTTTCCGCCGTGGTGCGGAAGCGTGATCGGGCGCCGTCCGGGCTTCGTCATCTTGACGTTGTGCTTGCCATCCTTCGCCTGCGTCCACCCATCTTCCTTCAGGACGCGGCGGGGCACCTCGCGATCGTAGGTTCGATCCGGGGCCTGCGCCAGATGTCTCGAAGTGACACCCAACGGGGCTTAGACTGGCGAGGACCGTGGTGAGCGAATCGATCGCGGAGCGCTACTCGAGGCTCGCGCGAGAGAGCTCGGTCGACCGGAGGGTCGACGTCGCGCTCCGCACTCTCGACGTCCTCTTCGCCGGGCTCTTCCTGCTGCTCTCGCTGCCGCTGACGCTGGTGATCGCGACGCTCGTGCTCGCGACGAGCGGCCCGCCGCTCTTCTACCGCGGCGAGCGCGTCGGGCTCGGCGGCCGCGTCTTCACGATGCTCAAGCTCCGGACGTTGCGGCGCGGCGCGGAGGAACGGCTCGGGCCGTACCTCGGGCCGGAGCTCGTCGCCCGGACGCGCGCGGAGACGACGCGGGTCGGCGGGTGGCTGCGCGCCGCGCAGCTCGACGAGCTCCCACAGCTCTGGAACGTGCTTCGCGGGGACATGAGCCTCGTCGGGCCGCGTCCGATCCGGCCACGCTTCTTCGAGGAGCTCGCGCTCGACCTCCCCGCGTACTGGCAGCGGCTCGTCGTGCGGCCGGGGCTCACCGGCTTCGCCCAGATGCGCCGCGGCTACGAGACCTCGATGGCCGAGAAGCTCGCGCACGACCTGGAATGGATCGCCGACCGCTCGGTGCGCCTCTACCTGCGCACGCTCGCGGCCACCGGCTGGCGGGTCCTCCGCCAGTCACTACACCTCTAACCGCGAATCCTCCAGGTCGAGGTCGCGGAAGACGCGGTACATCACGTCGTCGTTGATCCGGCCGATGCGGCGGAGCTCGACGACGGCGGCGCGCTCGGCCTCCAGCAGCTCGCGGCGCAGGCGCTGGTAGGCGACGGACTGCTGCTCGATCGCGCCGTCGTCGCCGTCGTCGAAGCGCGCCGCGAACCGGTTGCGGCGGAAGTTGTACAGACCGCGCATCCGGTCGGCCGTCTCCTCGCGGACCCAGTCCTCCTCCCGGAGCTCCTCGAGCCGCTCGAGCGCCGCGTCGGCCGCGCGAAGTCGCGCCTTCGCCTCCTCGCGCGCCGGTGCCGTGTCCTCCTCGAGCCCCGTCAACCGGATCACACCGGGCAGGGTCAGGCCTTGCACGACGAGCGTGCCGAGGATGACGCAGAAGGCGAGAAAGACGATGAGCTCGCGCGAAGGGAAGGCCGCGCCTGAGTCGGTGCTCAGGGGCACCGCGAGCGCCGCGGCGAGCGACACGGCGCCGCGCATCCCCGTCCAGCCGATCACGATCGCCTCTCCCCAGGGCACGGTCGTGTCACGCGCGCGCAGGCTGGGGAAGAGCAAGCGCGCCAGGAGGGTGTGCGGGAAGATCCACACGAGTCGGACGGCGATGACCGTCGCGGTCACGAGGACGGCGTCTCCGATCAGGCTCGACGTCGAGTGCCCCGAGAGCGCGTCGAGGATCGGCCGCAGCTGGAGCCCGACGAGCGTGAAGAGGAGCGCGTTCACGAGGAAGACGAGCGTCTCCCAGACGGCGTTCCCCTGCATCCGCATCGCCGGGGTCGAGAGCTCGGGCGCGCGCCAGCCGAGGTAGACCCCGACGGTGACCGCCGCCAGCACGCCGGAGACGTGCAGCGCGCTCGCGGGAATGTACGCGAGGTAGCCCGTCAGGATCGAGATCGCGATCTCCGCGGGGATGTTGTCGAGCCGGACCCGGACGAGCGCGACGAGCCAGCCGACCGCCAGCCCGACGGCGACCCCGCCGGCCACGCTGACGACGAGCCGAAGCGCGGCGTCGCCGAACGAGAACGTTCCCGCGACGGCGGCGACGACGGCGGCGCGGTAGAGGACGAGCGCGGTCGCGTCGTTCACGAGGCTCTCGCCTTCGACGATGGTCACGACGCGGCGCGGAACACCGAGCCGGCTCGCGATCGCGGTCGCCGCGATCGGGTCGGTCGGCGCCACGACCGCCCCGAGCACGAAGGCGGGCGCCCAACCGAGCCCGACGGCCCGGTGGGCGACGACCGCGACCGCGGCCATCGTCGTCGCGACGAGCCCGGTCGCGAGCAGCGAGATCGGCTGCGCGTTCACGCGGAAGTCGCGCAACGAGGTGAAGAAGCCGGCCGAGTAGAGGAGCGGAGGCAGCACCCCGACGAGCACGAGGTCCGGCGGGAGCACGAGCCTCGGGACGCCCGGGATGAAGCCGAGCGCGAGACCGCCGGCGACGAGGAGGATCGGGTACGGGATGCGCAGCGTCGGCGCGAGCGCCATCAGCGTCGCGACGGCGGCGAGGAGCCCGAGCAGGATGAGCTCGTCGTGGCTGCTGAACGCCACCTCTCTAGAGTAAGACCCCGTGTGCGGGATCTGCGGAATCGCGTCCTCTCGCGGCGCCGTCGACCCCGCGCGGCTCGCGGAGATGAGCGCCACGCTTGTCCACCGCGGCCCCGACTCCGACGGGTCGTTCGTCGAGGGCGGTGTCGGCCTCGCGGCCCGCCGGCTCTCGATCATCGACCTCGAGGGCGGCGACCAGCCGATCGCGAACGAGGACGGCACCGTCCACGTCGTCCAGAACGGGGAGATCTACAACCACGGGGAGCTGCGGCGAGAGCTCGAGGCGGCCGGTCATCGCTTCCGCACCCGCTGCGACACCGAGGTGCTCGTTCACCTGTACGAGGAGCACGGCGACGACTTCGCGCGCCGGCTGCGCGGGATGTTCGCGGTCGCGATCTGGGACGGGCGCGGGGCGGGACGGCTCGTGCTCGCGCGCGACCGGTTCGGGATCAAGCCGCTCCTGTACCGCCATGTCGACGGCGAGCTCGCATTCGCCTCGGAGCTCCGCGCGCTGCCACGCGGCGAGGTCGACCTCGACGCGCTCGAAGCGTTCCTCGCCTTCAACTCGATCCCG
>VAXK01000004.1 GCA_005885565.1 Actinomycetota bacterium | reverse complement strand
TGGAGCGGCGAGATCTGGCGCGTGAGCTGTTCGTCCGCGAGCGGCTTCAGCAGAGCGTCCGTTCGCCGCCGCGCGCGCTCGAGGGCGAGGGCGAGCTCAGACTGTGACACCGAGCTCAGCCAATCGGCTGAAGACGAGCGCGGCGACCATCGAGCCCTCGCCGACCGCTGCGGCGACGCGCTTCGTCGAGCCATGCCGCACGTCACCGGCGGCGAAGAGCCCGACCCGACTCGTCTCCAGGGGCAGCGGATCGCGATCGAGCGGCCAGCAGTCGGGGCGGCCGTCGGCGAGCAGGTCCTGGCCGGTGAGGATGTAGCCGGCGGCGTCCGTGAGCACGTGCTCGCGCGGACACCAGTCGGTATGCGGACTACCGCCGATGCAGAGGAAGACGGCGTCCATCGCCCGCGTCTCGGCCTTGCCGGCCGCATCGGCGAAGGTCACGGCCGCGAGCTTGTCCCCGTTCGCGTGCAGCTCGGTCAGCTTCGTCTCCAGATGGACGTCGATCAGCGGATGCTGCTCGATCCGCTCGATCAGGTAGGCCGACATCGTCTTCCCGAGCCGGTCGCCGCGCACGAGCATCGTCACGCGGGCCGTTGCGTTCGCGAAGTTGAGGACCGCCTGGCCGGCGGAGTTGCCGGCGCCGACGACCACGACGCTCTGCCCACTGCATTGCGCCGCCTCGCTGCGGCCCGCTCCGTAGTAGACGCCGTGCCCCAAGAGCTCGCCGATGCCGTCGAGGTCGAGCCGCCTCCACTCCATCCCGGGCGCCGCCAGCACGACCGACGCGGTCACCTCGGCGTTGTCGTCGAGGATCAGCTCGACCGGCTCGTCGTGGGCCTTCAGCCGGCTTCCCCGGACGCCGCGCAGGAGCATCAGCTCGGCGCCGAAGCGTTCCGCCTGCCGGCCGGCCAGCCGCGCCAGCTCGGCGCCGCCGATCCCGTCCGGGAAGCCGAAGAAGTTCTCGATCATCGCCGTGTACGAGGCCTGACCCCCGGGCACGTCCCGATCGCATACGAGCGTCGACAGACCGTCGGAGGCCGCGTAGACGGCGGCGGCGAGCCCCGCGGGCCCGGCACCGATGACGACGAAGTCGTAGTGCGCCCGCTTCGCGGGCCGGAGGCCGCCCCAGGCCGCTGCGATCGTCTCGACGCTCGCCCCCGTGAAGTTGAGGTCGCCGTCGACGAGGACCGGCAGGGTCGCATCGCGGAGGCCGAGGCTCTCGAGCAGGCGGTCGGCCTCGGCCGAGCCCGCCTCGTGCCACTCGTACGGCTGCGCGGTGCGCGTGAGGAAATCGCGAAGACGGTAGTGCTCGGCGTCCATGCGCCGACCCACGACCTGCACCGTTGGGCGCACCGGGCTCACGGCGTCGATAGTAGTGCCGCGCCATAGGGCTGCGGATGGCGGCGGCTCTACGGCTTTTCGAGGGCTTTCTCCCAGCCCTCCTCTCCATCCGACCACGGCACCGCGGTGCGGCGTCTGAAGATCAACTCATCTCCCTCGTCGCCGGGCCATACGCCGATCTTGTCGCTGTCCGGGTAAACGGAGACGGCCGGCACTCGCGAGCTCGAGAACATCAACGTCCTGGCCGGCGACCCGCTCCGGTTCATCAGCTTGTGCGCTCCGGCGGGACCGGGTGGGAAGCGGACGAGGTCTCCGCGCTCCAGGGTGTGCTCCCCTTCGGGAGCGCGCAGCACGATCGTGCCCTCGACGACGAGCAGCCATTCCTCTTCGTACTCGTAGTGATACGGGGAGGAGCTCTGACCGGGCGCCAGGTCGTAGATGAACATTGCGGTCGCCGTCGACCCCACGGCACGGGCCACGTCCACCCGGCCCTCGAGGTTTTCAGCGTCGAAGATGTTGACCGCGTCCATGCGCGCGATTATCGACGAGGCAGTCGGGCCGAGGTCGCTCGGCTCGAGCATCCACGCGACGTAGGAGGAAACCATGTCGACCGGAACCGACGTCTCGGACCGGGTGCTCGCAGGGAAGTGTGAGTGCGGGGCCGTCCGCTACCGCGTGCCGGATGCGTTCCTGTACGCGGGCAACTGCCACTGCTCGAACTGCCGGGCGTCGACGGGCTCGGCGTTCAAGCCGTTCGCCGGGATCGAGCGCGACAAGCTCGAGATCGTCGAAGGAGCCGACACTCTGCTCGTCTGGGGTGACGACGACGCGAACCACACGCGGTGCGGGATCTGCGGCTCCCTCCTGTACTCCGTCGTGCGCGACGGTGCCTACGTGCACGTCGCGATGGGGTCGCTCGCAGACGATCCGAGCATCCGGCCGACCGATCACATCTTCGTCGGCTCGAAGGCGCCGTGGTTCGAGATCACCGACGACCTGCCGCAGTCCGAGGAGTACTAGGGAGTCACAGGCATGATCCCGACGTGGACGTCTATCTCGCCATCGCGAGCAAGCGCGACCAGCGCGACTATGCCGACACTCCGATTCCGGAGGACCTCGTCCGGCGGATCCTCGATTCGGGGAGGCTGTCGGGCAACTCGCAGAACAGGCAGCGCTGGGAGTTCGTGGTCGTCGAGACGGCGCAGCAGCAGCTCGCGGAGACGGTGTGGCAGCCGCGCAACGTCCTCGGCGCGAAGCTGGTGGTCGCGATCTGCGGCGACGCGCAGGGCATCGACGTCGGCCGCTGCGCGCAGAACATGATGTTGTGCGCGTGGGGCGAGGGCGTTACGTCGTGCCCGAACGGCATCCGCGATCAGGACGCCGCGGCCGAGATCTGCGGCGCGCAGGTGAAGCTCGTCCTGTCGTTCGGCTATCCCGCCCGCCCGCGGAACCCGGAGTCGCGGCCGGCCGAGGACTGGTCGGCGCGAGCGAAGCGGAAGCCGCTCGACGAGCTCGTGCGGCGCGTCTAGCGCAACTCGACGGCCGCAGTCGAACGATTAGCGCGCGGGTTCGGGATGGTGGCGGCGCGGTCTCGCCGCACCGTGTTCGAGCTGCCGAGGAGGCGGGCGCCGGCGGCTTCCTGCTCAAGGACGCACCGCCGTGTCGCGACGGTCAAGGCCCACGCCTCGCGCGTGCTCGAGAAGCTCGAGCTCAACAACCGCGTCCAGATCGCCTTTATCGCCCACGACGCCGGCGAGGCGTGAGGCTCGCCCTCCTAGCGCAGAGCCTCGAACTCGGCGTCGCTCAGCTCGATCTCAAGGGCGGCCAGGTTCTGCTTCAGGTGCTCGATCGACAGCGTGCCCGGGATCGGCAGCATCGTCGGGGAGCGCCTGAGGAGCCAGGCGAGCGCGATCTGCGCCGGCGTCGCGCCGTGTCGGTCGGCGATCTCGGCGAGCGGGCGGCCGCCATCGCCGCGCAGGGGGAAGAAGGGGACGAACACGATCCCTTCGCCGGCGCAGTAGTCGACCACGTCCTCGTACCTGCGCTCGGAGAGGTTGTACTGGTTCTGGACCGCGACGATCGGCACGACCCGTCGAGCCCGTTCGATCTGGTCGATCCCGACCTGGGAGAGGCCGACGTGCCGGATCTTCCCGCTGTCGCGGTACTCCTTGATCGCGCCCAGGCTCTCCTCGAGCGGCGTCTCCGGGTCGACCCGGTGCAGGTAGTAGAGCGCGATGCTGTCCGTCAGGAGGCGGCGCAGGCTCTCATCGATCTG
>VAXK01000003.1 GCA_005885565.1 Actinomycetota bacterium | reverse complement strand
GGTCGCGCTTGAGCGTGTAGCCGAGCTCGACGTCGCCGGTCTGCCGGAAGACACCGAATCCCGCATCGCCGATCACGTACCCACCGTCGCGCTCGGCGACGGCCCAGAAGCTGAACCCGCGGCTCTCCTGCTCGCGTGCATAGCGTTCCCGCGTCGCCGCGCGCGCGGCCGGAGTACCCGTCGGACTCGGTGGCGTGGCTGGCAGAGCGGCTCGGGCTCCGCCGCGGTCGGGTCGTCGTCGCCGTCGCCGCCGGGACCGGGAAGCTGACGCGCTTGCTCGTGCCGACGGGGGCGCAGGTCGTTGCGGTCGAGCCGCTGGCGGAGATGCGCGCGGTGCTGCGACAGGCCGTCCCGGAGGCGGAGGCGCTCGAGGGGACGGCCGAGGGGCCTGCCGCTTCCGGACTCCTGCGCCGACGCGGTCACGGCGGCCTCGGCGTTCCACTGGTTCAGGCCGGTCGAGGCGCTGGCGGAGGTCGCGCGCATGCTGCGGCCGGGAGGGCAGCTCGCGGTCGTCTACGGCAAGCGCGACTGGGAGAGCGAGCTCCAACGCCGGGAGCGCGAGGAGTTCCTCGCGCAGGTGCGGGAGCTGGGCGAGCGGCAGGTCTCGCCCTTCGCGTTCCCGTACGCGACCCAGATCTGGGTCGCGGCCGCCGCGTCGGCCCGCCGCGCGGTGCCAGGCACGTGCCTGGCACCGGGTTGAGGCGGCCGGACATGTCCGCCGCGGCGCTGGCGCTAACTGAACCGACACACGCGGCGGGCATACTGACGCGCTGATGCGCGCCCCGAAGATCCTGGCCGTCGCTTCGGCCGTCGACCTCGACTTCCGCTACGGCTGCACCCCCGCCTGGTGGCAGCTCTGGAAGGGCATGTACGAGGCCGGCGTCGACCTCATCGTCACGCCGTACCGCGGCCGGCCGGTCGAGAGCCCCTGGTGGCGCACGGAGCCGAACCCGACCTACCGCGAGGGCGAGGCGTACGCCCGCGCGCGCGGCCTCGCCGCCCGGCTCAGAGGCGACAGCTACCTGCGCCGAGCCGAGGCCGACCCCGGCGACACGGACAAGATCCAGCGCGAGCTCGTCTGGCGCCTCGTCACCCCGCGCTGGAAGCGCCACCTGGAGCGGATCCTCGAACGCGAGCGTGACGTCGGCGCGGTCGTCGTCTTCACCGTCCCGATGAGCCACCTGCGCGGGATCCCGGCGCACCTGCGCGAGCGCTTCGGCGTCCCCGTGGTGTTCTACGACGGCGACGTGCCGATGAGCCTGCCCGAGTTCGGCGGCATGGACACGGGCTTCAACTACTACCACGGCGCCGATCCATCCGAGTACGACCTCGTGCTCTCGAACTCCGAGGGCGGGCTCGCGCGACTCGAGGAGCTCGGCGCCCGCCGCGCCGAGGCCGTCTTCTGGGCCGCCGATCCCGAGCTCTTCCAGCCGCTCGCCGTCGAGAAGGAGACAGACGTCTTCTTCTACGGGTACGGCGACAAGTTCCGGCGCGACTGGATGCGCACGCTCGTCGGCGAGCCGAGCCGCCGCCTGCCGGCGGTCGACTTCGCGCTCGGCGGCCGCGACTTCCGCGGCGACACCGGCCGCGCGCGCCTCGTCGGCGACGTCCCGTTCAACGCCTTCAACCGCGCGATCGCTGCTGCGCAGATCAACCTGAACCTCACGCGGCGCGCTCACGCGGGGCTCTTCGCCTCGTCGACGGCGCGGCCGTTCGAGCTCGCGATGGCCGGAGCGGCGATCGTCTCGAATCCGTACGAAGGTGTCGAGCGGTGGTTCGAGCCGGGGCAGGAGCTGCTCATCGCGCGCAACGAGGACGAGGCCACGAGCTTGTACGGTGAGCTGCTGGCCGACCGCGCGGCCGCGGACCAGCTCGGGCGCCGGGCGCGGGAGCGGGCGCTCGACGAGCACACCTACGCGCACCGAGCGCACCGCGTGCTCGACCTCCTCGGGCTGAGCTCGCAGGCGGCGGCGCCGGTCGAGGCGGCGCGTGGCTGAGACGGCCACCGAGGTGCAGCCCACGCCGCTCGAAGAGCTCAAGGCGCGGCGGCGGGTCGCGATCGTGCCGGCCCTCAACGAGGAGGCCTGCATCGGGCGCGTGGTCGAGGAGATCCGCGCCTTCGACTCCGGCTTCGAGATCGTCGTCGTGGACGACGGCTCGGCCGACCGCACCGCCGACGTGGCCCGCGCGCACGGCGCGCGCGTGATCCGCCTCCCGTTCAACCTCGGCATCGGCGGCGCCGTCCAGACCGGCTTCCGCTACGCGTGGGAGAACGGCTTCGACCTCGCCGTCCGTGTCGACGGCGACGGGCAGCACGACCCCGCCGAGCTGAACGCGATCATCCAGCCCGTGCTCGCGGGCGAGGCCGACATCGCCGTGGGCTCCCGGTT
>VAXK01000002.1 GCA_005885565.1 Actinomycetota bacterium | reverse complement strand
GAAGACCGGCGCCATGTTCACGTAGCCGATCCGGCCGAGGCGGATCACAGGCCCACCGCCTCGAGCGCCGCCGCCCGGTTCCGGTAGTCGCGCATCTCGACGATCCGGTCGTCCTCGACGACGAACACGAAGTGGAGCTCGGGTGCCTCCTCGGACGGCGGGTCGACGTGCGGATCGACGACGATTCGGCCCTCCGCCTCGGCGACGACCTCCGGTGAGCCGCTCTTCCCCGACTCCAGAGCCTGCCGGAACGTCGCCACCACCTGCTCACGGTTTCGGCACAGCTGCCCCGGCTCCAACCCCACCCAGACGACGTCCGGCGCCAGCGCCGCCGCGAACTCCTCGAAGTCGGCGCTCTCGAGGTGGTCGAGCGCGCTCAGGCCGCCCACCGCCGCAGCTCGTTGTAGAGCGTGTCGCGCTGCACGGGCACGCGCCCGGCGTCGCGGACGACGCGCACCAGCTCGTCGAGCTTCTGCTCGGTCGGCGTCGTCGCCCCGGCGGCGTGGAAGATCTCCTCCCGCACAACGGTCCCCTGCACGTCGTTCGCGCCGAAGTGCAGCGCGACCTGCGCGAGCGGCATGCCCATCATGATCCAGTAGGCCTTCAGGTTCGGCACGTTGTCGAGCACGAGCCGCGAGACGGCGATCGTCTTCAGGTCCTCGGCGCCCGTCGTGTGCCGCCAGCCGCGGCGCTCGAAGACCGTGTTCTCAGGGTGGAACGCGAGCGGGATGAAGGAGAGGAAGCCGCCGCTCGCGTCCTGCTGCGCGCGCAGGCGCAGCAGGTGGTCGATCCGCTCCTCGTAGGTCTCGACGTGACCGTAGAGCATCGTGCACTGCGTCGTGATTCCGAGCCGGTGCGCCGTGTCGTGCACGTCGAACCATTCGTCGGGGTGCTCCTTTCCGGGCGCGACCAGCCGCCGGACGCGGTCGGCGAAGATCTCGGCGCCGCCGCCGGGGAGCGAGCCGAGGCCCGCGTCTTTGAGCTCGCGCAGCACCTCCTCGTGCGAGAGGCCGCTGAGCGTCGACATGTGGTGGATCTCGGACGCCGTGTAGAACTTGAGGTGCACGTCCGGCAGCGCCTCGCGCAGCTTCCGCAGCACCTCGACGTAGAAGTCCAGGTCCACGTGCGGGCTCTCGCCGTTGACGCAGTGGATCTCGGTGAACCGCGTGGCCTCGTACTGTCGTACCGCGTTCTCGACGAACTCGTCGGCGCTCAGCGTGTACGCGCCGTCCTGCCGCTGCGTCTTCGCGAAGGCGCAGAACTTGCACTTCACGCGGCAGACGTTGGTCTGGTACAGGTTGAGGTTCTGGACGAAGAAGACGCGGTCGTCGCCGCCGCGGACGCGCCGCGCGAGGTCGGCGAGCTCGCCGAGCGCGAGCAGGTCGTCCGACTCGAAGAGCGCGACGCCGTCCTCGAAGTCGAGCCGCTCGCCGGCCTCGACCTTCTCCCGGATCGGCGCCAGCGTGTCGGTGCGGTCGAGGACGGCCATCAGCTCTCCCGGTTGACGACGGCGTCCGTGAGCGCCTCGAGCTCCTCGCGCCGCGGCGCGCCGTTCAGGCAGGCGCGCGCGCGCAGCGCGTACTCGAGCGCGAGGTCGCGCGAGCGGTCGAGGGCGTCCGTCGCCGCCACGCGCACGAGCGCGCCGTCGAGCGGGCCGCCCGCCAGCGCGCGTCGCACGACCGCGTCCTGCCGCGCGGCCAGCAGCAGGGGGAGCGTCGGCGTCCCCTCGCGCAGGTCGGTGCCCGCGACCTTGCCGGTCTCGATCGTCTCGCCGGAGCAGTCGAGGACGTCGTCGACGATCTGGAACGCGATCCCGAGGTGGAGGCCGAAGGCCCCGAGGTGCCCGCCGCCGAGCAGGCACGCCGCCTCGAAGAGCTTCCCGGTCTTCAGCGCGCAGCGGTCGAGGTAGGCGTCGATCGTCGTGTCCGGGTCGTGGGTCTGGCTCCGCTGGAGCGCCTCGCCGCGAGCGAGGCAGAGGGCGGCGCCGGCCAGGGTCGAGACCGCGCGTGCGTCGCCCGTCGCGGCGAGCTGCGCGAACGCTCTGGCGAAGAGGTAGTCGCCCGCGGCGCGCGCGGCGGCCGGCCCGAAGGCCTGCCAGGCCGAGACGCGCCCGCGGCGGAACGTCGCGCCGTCGATCAGGTCGTCGTGGACGAGCGTCGCCATGTGGACGAGCTCGACCGCGGCCGCCGCGGCGACGTTCGGCGGCTCGCCCGGCGCGGTCGCGAGGAAGACGAGCAGGGGCCGGAGCCGCTTCCCGCCCGCCTGGAGCGCCTCGGCGCCGACCTCCGCGACGACGCCGCGATGGCTCGCGACGGCCGCCTCGAGCCGCTCCTCGAGCTCCTCCAGGTAGACGTCGAGCCCGGGAGCGGCGCGGAGCTCGGCGAGCGCGCTCATCGCGCGGTGCCCGTGTGGAGCGCGACGATCCCGCCGGCCAGGAGCCGGAACGAGACGCCGCCGAAGCCGGCCCGCTCGAGCAGCGCGGCGAGCTCCTTCGGGCCCGGGAAGCGCCGGACGCTCGCCGGCAGGTACGTGTACGCGGAGCCGCCGCGCAGGAGCTTTCCGAGCAGCGGCACGATCGCGTCGAACCAGAGCCGGTAGAAGAGGCGGAGCGGCCCGCGTGGCGTCGTGATCTCGAGGATCCCGAGCCGACCGCCGGGCCGCAGCACGCGCCGCAGCTCGCGCAGCGAGCGCTCGAGGTCGGCGACGTTCCGGACGCCGAAGCCGACCGTCGCCGCGTCGAAGGACGCGTCCTCGAAGGGCAGCTCGAGGAGGTCGCCGCGCACCCACTCGACCGATGCCGACTTGCGCCGCGCCCGCTCGAGCATGCGCTCGGAGAAGTCGAGGCCGACGACCCGGCCGCCGGCGCGCTCGGCCGCGAGCGCCAGGTCGCCCGTCCCGCAGCAGGCGTCGAGGACACGATCGCCCGGCCGCACGACGGCCTCGGCCGTCAGCCGTCGCCAGCGCCCGTCGAGGCCCGCGGTCATGACCCGGTTCATCAGGTCGTAGACCGGCGCGATGCGGTCGAACATGGCGCGTACGCCTTCGGCCGGAAGGACGCCGCTCTGCGCGGTCATTCGCCCCACCGCGGGACGAGCGCGTTCTCGACGCCGAGCTGGTCGAGGCAGCGCCCGACGACGAAGTCGACGAGGTCGTCGACCGAGTCCGCCCCGTGGTAGAAGCCGGGCGCGGCGAACAACACGACCGCCCCCGCCTGCCGCAGCCGCAGCATGTTCTCGAGATGGATGGTCGAGAGCGGTGTCTCGCGCGGGACGAGGACGAGCTTCCGCCCCTCCTTCAGCGCGACGCTCGCGGCCCGGTGGATCAGGTTGGACATGGCTCCCGACGCGACGGTGCCGAGGGCCCCCATCGAGCACGGGCAGATCACGTACGCGTCCACCCTCGCCGAGCCGCTCGCATACGGCGAGCTCCAGTCCTGCTCGTGGTAGAGCGTCGCCGCGCCGCCGCCGTGCTCGAGGAAGCGCGCGATCGTCTCGTCGGAGGAGAGGTGCGGGTTGCGGTAGAGCTCCGTCGCGAGCACCTCGATCCCGGCGCGCGAGGCGCAGACTCCGATCTCGCAGTCGGCGGCCGCAAGGGCCTCGAGCAGCCGCGCCGCGTACGGCGCTCCGGACGCGCCGGTTATGCCGAGGAAGACGCGCACACGGCGGCTACTTGGGGCCCTTCGACACCGACAGGAAGACGCCGATGTTGTGGATGTTCTGCTGGCTGCCGAGGTTGCCGAAGACGGGCATGACCTTG